>JANPJV010000105.1:0-6507 GCA_031425695.1 Rhodanobacteraceae bacterium
AAAGCACCAAAAAACGTCAATTGCCGCGGATTTGCCGACGCACAGCAGCGACGGCCTTCCCTGACGGCTTCACTGCACGCCTCATATGCCACCCAAGACCGCCATACCGTCAACGGGTCGACTTGATCAGACCTTCCCTAGCAGACGGTAGGTCAATCGCTTGTTTTCCAACGCCGATCTAAAGACGTTGTCGAATTCCAAGGGTTCGCTGGCGAGGCTCATGGCCGTGCTTCCAAGAACCAATAAGAATGCGAAGGCGCAGGTTTTCATGATTTCCATACTATCAGGCTGCTCAGCAGTGCCCATGGTGCGAACCGGTGGGCCGCTGGGCAATTTGAACGATTAATCAGGCGTCGTATTCAAGTACAAACGGTGTACCAAATATGACTCGTAACTCTTTGCGCAATGTATCGTACTCGCGTTCATCAAGCTCGAACCGAATCCTTAGCTTCTCAGTCCCGCCTAGTGCCGCCGCCATTTCAGAACTGAAGACGACTTCGACACTTTTTGGTTGAAGTGCAACACTAAGTATTCCGCCATATCCAGAGGTCGCTTCTCCGCACCATTCGACATGATAAGTATCCATACCATGCGCTACGTCCGCTGCATCGAACTGAAAATCCCGGCTCAGTACCAAATATACCTTCGCCCCGAATTCCTGGTCAGCAAACCCAACCATGTGACAATCGCCGTCCGGATCCACAAGCGAAACATAGGCTGCTCGAAATTCGAAAGTACTCATACGATGACCGGCACCTGGTAGATATATCATGTAGACGAAACGCCCGGGCTAGAGCCACCCGCGGTCATGTAGAGGTGTCGACGCAGGAATAATCGGCGTTGGATGAATGCGGACATTCATGTTTCTCGCTGAAGGCGCCGCTCAGTCCTCAATCTGCAGGTCTGGCACATTGCTGTGGCCCCGTCATTGGTCATGAGTACCGCGCCCGCTCCCAGTTGGCACGCAGGTTACTTGGTAGGGGCACCACAATAAGTAGATGACAGGTTCGAGTCGGGCAACGTTCCCAGGTTACAAGATGCGTCGCGCGCGCAGTTCTGCCTGCGAAAAATGAGTGTCAGAACTTCCGCTGGCCGGTGTCCAAATCTACCGCTGGTCCGGGCGCGGCGTCGCGATGGTTTCGAGCGCGCAGGTGCGTGGATCGAGGCGGTAGCGGCGCTCCACGCCAATGCTGTCAGCGCGCGCCTCAGCGGGACCGAGAAGATCGACATCGCTCATGAGCTCCAGTTGCCCGTCCTCCCACGCCTGAGGAATGACCGCCCCTGGATAAGGGTTCAGTTCGCAACCGACCTTGAATGGCTGGCCGGCAATCCAGGGCGGAACGGCGACCGTCTCCAGAATAGGATGACCCTCGCCGACCGAGAGGATTGCCAGCCATGCAGCGCCCGCCGAGATCTTCAATTCCGCGATTTGATGCAGTGCGGTCAGGTCGCAACCCAGCTCTTTCGTCCGCACGCGAGGGCACGCCAGGCGCCAGCAAGCAGGACGCTCATCGGTCGTGACGGGTACGCGCAACTCGCAGTCTCCCGGCAGCGGCGCGCGCAACAGCTCACCCGACACGAGCAATGTCGGCCACAGCAATCCGAGCGCGACGAACAAGCTGACGCCACGAATCCGCATCGGCACGCTCCACAGCACAGGCACCGCCTTTTCCAGCATTGTCGGGTTGCCCCATGTTCTTGATCAAGCGTTGCTGAACCCGCCAGTTTGAGCCAGGTCACGGATCAGAGTGGTGCCAGTCTCTTTGTCCGCACAAGGTCCGCGTAGACGCCCGGAAACTGCGCTCTGACCCTTGTTTCTTTAGACGGCGTCGCGCCTGTACTGAAGCACACTCTCAGCGTTTCCGCTTTGTGGTTCCTAATTTTTGTTGATCTTGACGGCATTCAAGCCCTTCTTCCCATCGATGACCTCGAAGTTAACGCGGTCTTTTTCACGCACCGTCACCCCGTTGAGCCCTGCAGCGCTGAAAAAAAAGTCCTGGCCGTTCATCGTAATGAGTCCGAAACCTTTGGCCTCGTTCCAAAACCGGACAGTCCCAACACACCTACCGGCGCAACCCTCGCCGCTACCATGCGACGGAACTGAGACTGCTTGCGGTGCGGTGGGGACCGGAGCAGGGGTGACGATCGTTGGCGTCGGCGCAGGTGTAGAAGCGTTCGGCGCGGTGGAGACATTCTGCGGATCCGTGACATCGCCCGGTTCCACGTCGGCGCCGTCGCCTGTGTCGTCGTCAGTCTCCTCGTTGGCGACGGACTTGTCTTCGCTGCTCTCCTGCTCGCCTTCCATGTCCGCGGCGACGGCGTCGCCGCTTTCATCGGCGGCTTCGAGTTCGTCTTCGGCGGCGTCTGCTTCGACCGCCACGTCCTCCGACTCCTCGGGCGCCGCATCCTCGTCCGGGGCAGCGTCGCTGTCGTCTGCGAAGTCGGGGCTGGCTTCCATCTCATCATCTCCGTCGTCGGCCCCATCCTGGCCGAACGCTGCCGACGCAAAGCCGAGGCTCAACGCGATCACACACAGTGCAAGTGGCTTGAGCACGAGGTCTCCTGGACTGGGATTAGGGTGTGCCTGCGGTTTGGATCTTCTTGGTGTCGAAACGAAAGACTGCAGGAAGCCGAGCCACCTGCCATGGTATGTCGCGGTTGGTGACGCGACCAGCCCCGCAGCTCCGAACTTGCGCAATACAGATCACCAAGTGCGCTGGGCAATTCGACTCAATCGACCGTGACTGAGATCTGCCGGTCCATCACTCCACCGCCGCGTCCGGACAAGGCCCGGACCCACGCAGCGTACCCATCGCGGCGGCTTCTGGGCCAAACACGCGATCGCATGTCAGGGTTGACCGGCGCAATGCGTATCCCTTCTTGTGCCCACACTCGCCGGATCGGAGACGCGGAGTTGGCTCGATGCAGCGAGCCTACGGCAAGCAATTCTACTGACGGTTGTGGGCCGCAAATGCTCCAACCCCAAAATTCAGGGTGCCGCTAAAAAAATGTTTTTCAACGATTGTCGTTTGTGCGTCGAACTTTCAAATTTGATCTATGAAGCCGTAATTTCGGCGATACCGGAGTCAAGCACATGTTAATCAAAAACTTTATCACCGCTGCCTTGGTGTTTTGCGCCGGGCCGCTCGCCGCCCAGGCAGTATTCGTCCCTTATGGGCTAGACCCCAATTTCGCAAATGCCGGGAAATTCAATGGAACCTTCGCAGGGGCTGATTTTCGTCTGCTTGCGCACCTGCAACGCCCAGACGGCACATCGGTGGGTGTAGCGTATTACGACAATAACTCGGGTTGCCCAGCGGGCCGACATTGCTTAGCGTTATATCCCTTCAACGCGGCGGGTGCCTTAACCGGTGCGTTGGCCGTACCGCAAACGGGTCCAGCGACGTATTCCAAGCGTACCGGTGGCATAGTGTTGGACCCGGTTCTAATTAAGGCAGCAGCGATCGACAGCCAGGGACGCATCGTCATTGTCGGCACCGAGCAATTCGGCACAGCGTTTGACTTCAAAGTGGTGCGTTTGCTGCCGACGGGTCAGCCAGACACCACCTTTGATGGTGATGGCGTACAGACCGTTGACTTCAACGGGAACGAAGATTTAGCGTTCGGGGTGTCGATTGAACCGACCACCGACAAAATTGTGGTGGTTGGTCAAGTTCGAATTTCAGCAACCGACACGGATTTTGGTGTCGTCCGCCTGCTCGCGAATGGGGCTTTAGATCCTTCCTTTAACGGTACCGGCAAGCGTACGGTGCTGTTTGATTTGTCTGCATCCAATACCGATCGCGCCATCGCTGTGACCGCAACCAGCAATTTGATTTATATTGCGGGCACCGCAACCGACAATGGCGTTTCCCGCATCGCGCTGACGCGTCTGCTAAACTCGGGCAGCTTCCACACTGGTTTTTGTTCGGGCAGCTGCAGCTTTCAAGGTACCTACACTGCAATTAACAGCGGCCGACGGGTAATTTTCTACGGCACTCAGGGCGCGACTAGTGATTTCGTAGAAGCCGCCAGCGTCAATCTCGCCACTAGTCCAGCAGAATGGGTTTATGCGGGCACGCGTAATAGCGGTGCGCCTAACTTTGTCAGCCAAGCATTCGTACAAAAGCTAGCAGCGAACGGTGACTATGCCAACGAAGTATTGACCGATGGCGGCTATTCCAGCACAACTCAATATCGCATTGGTGGCGTGCATTGGGTCAATCCCAATGTTGCCAACAGCGGCATCGTCCTGACGGGCACCAGCGGCCTGGATGGCATTGCGTTTTTTGCTCAGGGCATGAGTAGTGCGTTAGTCGCCACACCTGGTTGGGGTGCTGCCGGGCCGAGTAATAGTGTCGCGCTCTATGCCGCCACGGGAGGGCTAGGGGATGCCAATGGCATGGATTTGCCGGCGCAGTCGAGCATAGATTCTGCCGGACGAGTTTTATTAGGCGGTAGCTACCTGGCTGGCAGTACCAACGCGCCGCCTTACAGCATGAGCATCGCGCGCTTTCGCGGTGGCCTGAACGTGCCAACGGCCGATCCAATATTTAGAAATGGCTTTGAGAATTGAGTCGGTGCTGCATTTGTAGGATGTGGTGAGCCCAGGCGAACCGCATCTCATTCGCACAGCGCAGACCCACCACCGGCGAGAGCGGATCAAAAGCGTCCGCGCACAGCGCAGACCCACCACCGGCGGCCTGAAAGACCGGGACAGTCAAGTTTTGCGAACGACTGGAAACGGGAAACGCGGACAGTCGAGTTTCAGAAAATTCTGACGCAGTCGCACGTTCGATTCCGACTTCGCGGCAACGAAAGTCGGGCGATGCTGCATGACATGACCGCTGCCCGCTGCATCCTTGCGCCGAAAGGTGCGCCCGGTGTTTTTCACTGGGTGTCGCGTTGCGTGCGTCGGGCGTGGCTCTGTGGGAGAGAATCAGGACTCGGGGCGCTCGTTTGAGCATCGGCGTGCCGGACGTCGTCTTGGGCTGGTCGGACGACGAGGTCGCCGCGCGCTGGACTCGGCTCTATCGTCGGCGCGACCAACACGAGTCAATGCGCGGAATGACGCGGGATTTGGAGCTACGCTCGGCCTGAAATAAAAGCGCCGAAATCGCCAATCGCATCCCCCTAAGGCAAGCAATTGCTCAATAGTCAACTTGGCGGGATGCTGGTCGCCTGGTTTGGCGACGATTCCGATTGTCACCGATCGGTCGATCGGTGCGCCCCGCTCACTTCTTCCCGACCGAGCAAATCCTCGAGGGTTCCCTCTTTGTCTGTCTCGATCGGGCAAATCCCGACTGTCCCCGTTCCAGCCAGCCCGAACTGGCGCACCTGACGGCGGGCTTCGAAAGATCCGTAGAACTTGCCGTGGGCGAACCTCATGGATGAACATTAGGCCGCGCCGGCGGCTTCGACAGCCTGACTGCGCCTACTGAGCCCCCGATTGGGAACAGGGTGTCCAGGTCCGCTGCTACTTTTGCAGTGCCACACCCGGCAATCGCAGCATCAGCGTCAACGGGTGTAAGGTCGACGCCTGAAAGCCATGGTGTTCGTAGAACTGTCGCGCTCGGTCGTGGAGTGCGTGGACAAGAAGCGCACGGACACCAGCCTCCTGCGAAACCATCACGGCGCGGTGGACTGCATCCTGCAGCATCGCGGCGCCGAGTTGGATGCCCTGAGCTTGCCGATCGACCGCAAGCCGCGCGAGAACGATCACCGGCACCGGGTCGGGCATGTTGCGCCGCACCGCGCCTGTCGCCAGTTCGTGCGAAACGGCACCGGCGCTCAGAGCGTAGTAACCAAAAACTTGTGGGTCTTGATCGGTAACCACGAAGGTGCGGCTCGCCCCCGTCAACTGGTTGGGCCGCGCTCTCCGCTTCAGCCATTCGTCCAGACTGCGTTCTCCGCAGTCGAATGCATCGAGCGCGTGGCGATCGTCCAGCGGTTGCGGCGCCCTCAGCCGCAGGCTCATACCGGACTTTCACTCCAGGGCGCCTTCACCGCCATCAGGCGTTCGAGACCAGGATTGGGCGAGGGAGGACCATCGAGCAAAGCCATGAAATGCTTGAATCGATCGTCTTGCAGACGGAAAAAAACCTGATCCAGCACAACGGACTGAGCGCGCTCGCAGGCGGCTTCCAGCATGAAATCCGAGCGGTTCTTGCCCAAGAGAGCAGCAGCATGATCGATCAGATCCCGCTGCTCAGGCAGCGCCCGCAAATTGATCGCTGCATCGCGCATCGGTACCTCCGTTGCATGTACAGTGGATACACATCGTCCGCGACGGTGTAGCTGTTGTCAACACGGCCTGCCAGTTGGTTCAGCCAAACTGATGCAAAGAGTGGGTGTCCCAAATTCGGTCGCTGGCGTTGGCTTTTGTCCACTTGCGCCAGTTAGAACATTCCCGCCGAAATCTTCAGTGCTTCGATCTCTTCCGTCGTCGGCAACAGACGCTGCCAGACGCTGCGGAGCGACTGCCGCGTTTGCGCCGGTCGCTAGATG
>JANPJV010000106.1:0-2814 GCA_031425695.1 Rhodanobacteraceae bacterium
TGATCCCACCTGGTCGGGCCTGGTCGATCAGATCCCCGGCCTGGCAGCCGCGCGCGGTGTCTCGATCACCGACATCTGGCGCATGGACGCCCGCGAGGCATTGCCCGCGCTCACCGCGCACATGGGCGGCATCTTGCGCACTGATCGATTCACGGCGGCCGCAGGCGAGCTGACCGCGATCTCTGAATCGTTGCGCAAGCTGCAAGCACCAGGCGCCTGACGCCATGGCGCGCGAGATCCAGGAATTAGAGTTCAGATTACTCGACAAAGTCAGCCAAGGCCTGGCCGGCATCTCCAAGAGTTTCACCGGGCTGAAGGCAAACGTCGTCGCGCTGAACCAGGGCTTCGAGCTCGCCGGGAAAGGGCTGGGCCTGTTCGTCGGCGCAGCAAAGGGGCTCGGGGACGCTGCCGCTGGCGTTATCGACTTCGAGACCGCGATGGCGCGAATCAGCACCGTCACGAACGCGACCGCTGAGGACCAAGTTGCGCTGCAGACTGCGGTAGAGAATGCGGTCAACACGCTGGGCGTCAGTGCCGGCGACGCAGCAGGCGTGCTGCTCAAGCTCGCCGAGGATGGCGCTTCGGCAGGCGAGGCGATCGGCAGCATGGGCCAAGTCATCGCCTACGCTCAGGCCAACTTCAAATCAGCGTCAGAGGCAGCGGTCGGGCTCGGGGGCGCGCTCGATAGTTTCGGCGAGAAGCAGGCGGTTGTCGGTCAACTGGTCGATGCGCTCACGGCAGTAGCGCGAGCCGCCGGCACCAGCACCCAGGCGCTTGAGAAAGGGCTAAGCGGTGTTGGCGATGCTGCGCAGCAGTCCGGGCTCTCGATCACGCAGACGGTGGCGCTGCTCGGCCAGCTCGCGACGCGCAACATCGAGGGCGGTGACGCGAGCAAGCGCCTGGCCGGCATCCTGACCGACTTCAAGAACCCTGCCAGCGAGGCGGGCAAGGCGCTTGAATCGGTCGGGCTAGGCGGGGCTGACCTCACCAAGATTCTAGACACGCTCAGCCGCGACGCTACTTCCGCCACCACGGTGCTGCAGTCGCTGGGACGCAAGCCGGCTGAGGCACTGAGGGCGCTGCTCGCCGATGGCGGTGGCGCTCTGAAGTCGCTGAACAAGATTGTTGGCGAGTCGGAAGGATCAGCAAAGAAAGCCGCCGACGCGCTCTCCAAGACCTTCGCCCGCTCGCTGGAGGCGGTCACCAGCAAACTGGACCTTCTCAAGATCGAGCTACTGACGCCGTTCCTGGATCCGCTGGCCAAAGGACTGCAGGCGCTATCCGCTGAGCTCACGGCGTTCGCAAAGTCGCCGGAATTTGACCTGCTGGTGACTCAATTCACGAAGCTCTCGGCCGATGGGCTAAAGGCGATCGGTGAACTGGTCAAGGGCTTCGACCTTCGCGCAACCGCTGAATCAGTCGCGCAGTTCGCGACCGACATCATCAGAAATCTGGATGCGATCAGCGGCGCAATTCAAACCGCCGGAAACGCTGCAGGCGGCTTCTCAGACGGCGCGGTCGCGACCTTCGAGAGCGCGCGGTCAGCGATTGCCGCATCACTATCCAGCACGCTGGCCGCGTTCGGGGCCTTCAACGTCGAGGCGGCCAACCTGAGCGTGTCCCTGGCCGCCATTGCAGAGGATGCGCGGCGCAATGCCGGTGACGCCCTGGGGCGCCTGGCCAAGCGCCTGGAGGACACTGGCGTCCAGGCTGAGAAGGCGGCCAAGGGAATCGATAAAGCCGCGTTCGCAAGCGCAGACGTCAGCGTCGGTGTCCTGAAGACGGTCCCGCACCTAACGCTATTCGGCAACGCGCTCGACGAGACTGGGACGAAAGGCGAGTTTGCGGCCAGTCGGTTCAACATGGTGGCCGGCGCCGCTGAAAAGGCCGGCGAAGCCATTTCAGACACAAGCGCCGTCGTCAGTGAGGCTGCGCTCAATCTGGCCCGTCTGGACCTCGCCCGGCTGAACAGCAAGTTCGCGGAAATGTTCGCGGCGGGCAAGCAGGGAACCGAGGAATTTAGAAACCTCAGCGCGCAGGTTCTAGCCGCATCGGCCAACGTGGACCGGCTCTCTACGGCGTTCACAGAAGCAGCCAAGAAGGCCAAAGACCTTGGGGGCAGCACCGATGATGCCGCGACGTCAGTTACCGACTTCGGGCAGGCCAGCAAGGTAGCGGCCGAAGCGGTCGAAACCCTGTCCAAGAAAAATTCGCAGGTCGATGAATCATTTTCGACCATCGACGGCGCGATCTCTGAAGTCACGCTCTCGCTTGACGGACTCAACGCCGCAGCGTTCCAGTTTGCAGGCCAGACCGGCAAGAACCTGATCGATAGCTTGAACCGCACGACCAATGCGGCACTTGAGCAGAGAGACGCGTTCCAACGCCGACTTGAGCAGACGCGGGAGTCGCTCGCGCTACACGACGAGGAAGCACAAGCGCTGGAACGGCTCGGCGGCCAATACCGGTTGTTGGACAAGGAGAGCTTGCGCCCGCTGCTCGAAGCCGAGCGCCAACTGCTCGACATCAGGAACAAGCGAGCCGACGCCAACAAGCGCGTGGTCGACAGTGAGAACGAAGTCGCTGCAGCGACGCGTGGGCAAGCGGGCGGGCTCGGGACTGGCGCGCCGCGCCCTGCTCAACCCCAGAACGGCGAAGCGGCTACGGTGGCTGCTGCTGCGGCTGGTGCCGTGACCATCATCATCCAGGGCCGCGCGAGCGAGGATCAGGAAGAACTGGCGGCCACGGTGGCGCGGCAGCTTGCGCGTCAGCAGAGGTTGAGCAGGTAGGGCTTTTGCTCACGGATGAGCGAAA
>JANPJV010000107.1:0-27856 GCA_031425695.1 Rhodanobacteraceae bacterium
CACCGAACTTCCTCCCTCCGCTATAGCTCCGTCAGACTGGTGTTACTAGGTCCGCACCCCCGATCAGCAATAGCTCGAGAGCATCGCGGCCATGAGCGGGAGCGCTTAACGTGGGTCCGGACCGTGTCCGGACGCTTTCGATCAATCAGGAGGATCGTTCGGACAAGGTCCGAACCCACGTAGAGCAATAGATTGAGAGTCATCGCGGCTATGAGCGGGAGCGCTTAACGTGGTTCCGGACCTTGTCCGGACGCTTTCGATCAGGAAGAGCGTTCGGACAAGGTCCGAACCCACTTAGATCAAGCGCATAGCGGCCATGGCCGCTCCAACCATGGCAACTCAGAAGTGCACGTTCCAGAGTGCTTCGAATTCAAAGTGCTCGGATTCGGTGGGATCGACGTTGCTGATGTACGGCGAGCCGAGCACGTATTCGGAGCCTGCATAACTGGCGCTGACGCGCAGCTCTCCCAGAGACCCGAAAGAGCGACCGACACCCAGCGACCAGTTCGAGTCGCTCTGGATACCTTCGATGGCCTGTTGCAGCAGCGCGGAGGTTGGGTTGGGCTGCAAGCTGGTGCTGTATCGCACCGACCAGTTCCATGCTGCCACGGCGCCCTGCACGGCCGCGGAATACACGGTCAGGTCCTGCCAGACGAAGGTCGGGCTGTTGCTGTCACCAAGCAGCGCGAGAAAGCGGTTGGGCAACGCATAGCTGGTGAAACCATTCACGTCGCTATAGAACAGGTGCTCTGCGCCCAGCACGAAATCTGTCCCCGGCAATACGGATGCCGTGATTCCGAGCGCCGCGGTCGCCGGGATATCCAGATCACCGGGTTCCGAATAGACACCCTGGAAACGCTTGTACGCGTTCATGTCGACGCGTGAGCGCAGGCCCACGCTCCAACCGAGCTGTTCCGTGAACGGCCCACCGACCGCGAGCGCGACACCGGTGCCCCGCGACTCTTCAGTCACGACGCTCTGCGGCGCGAACTCATGGCTGGCGTTGTCGACCAGCGGCGACAGCGTCCAACTGGCGAAGCGCTGATCGGCAAACACCGCATCGACGCCGAAGCCGATGCCGCTGGCCGACTGCACGTACAGGCCGGAGGTCAGCATGCGCCGCTCCAGCCCGGAATCATTGATGAGGCCGATGGTCGGGTCGATGCTCGAACGGATCGGAGCATTGCCCTGGCCGAGACGCGCAGCGCGCGCGAACAGGGCCCAGTCGCTGTTGGCGGTGATGGGGACGACAATAAGATCCTGGAGGCTCAAGGCCAACGGATTCAGCGAGGTGGCCTCGACCAGCGACTCGACGTCGATCCAGTAGAAATCAGGCGCGAGCCGCTCGGCGGCAGCTACACGCAGCTCTCCGCGAAGCACGCCATGGCGCGCATCGAGGTCATTTGAATAGTCGGCAGATGCCTGGGCACTGGCGCAAAAAGAAGGGACGGCGAGAATCAAGCTCGCCGTCCCAATTAGAATTTGCAAAGGTGCTCTCGCTTGCATGCCCCAGAAGCCCGCTAGAAGGGAAGGAGTGTTGCTTCTAGCCGACGCCAGGATCGCAAAAAAACAACAACGCGTCAACAACGCAACACTCATGATTTTTCGTTGTATTTGTGCAACAGGAGCTCAAGTCTTGAATGCGTCGACTGCGGAACTGCGCTTCGCCCTTACGATTGCCGGCTCCGATTCGGGCGGCGGTGCGGGAATCCAGGCCGACCTGCGTGCGTTTGCCAGCCAGGGCGTCTTCGGGCTCAGTGCGATCACTGCCGTCACGGCCCAGAATACGCGGCTGGTGAGCGCGGTGAGCGTGCTGCCAGTCAGGGTCGTGGTGGCGCAATGCGAGGCGGTATTCGACGACTTTCCCGTCGCCGCCGTGAAGACCGGAATGCTCGCGAATGTTGCAATTACGCGACAGATTGCCCGGCTCGCCAGTCAACGCCGTCACCTGCCGTGGGTGATTGATCCGGTAATGGTCGCCTCATCAGGCGCGCGGCTGCTCGACGATCGAGCGGAGCGCTTACTGCGGACTGAACTGTTGCCGCAGGCCGCGCTGCTCACGCCGAACCTGCCCGAGGCCGAGGTGTTGCTCGGCCGAACGATCGCCAACCATGAAGAGCTCCTTGCAGCAGCGCGCGACCTGGCTGCGCTCGGACCCCGAGCGGTTTTGCTCAAAGGCGGGCACCTGGCTGGCGAGGACGTCGTCGATGTCCTGTGCATCGAGGGCCAGATCCAGGAATTTCGGGCGGCCCGACGCGAAATCCGCAGCCATGGCACCGGCTGCACGCTCGCGTCGCTGATTGCGGCGCGGATGGCGCTGGGAGAGGACGTGGTCGTCGCGGTCGGGAATGGAATTGCTGCTTTTCGCCAAGCGCTGGATTCCGGGATAGTGATCGGCCAGGCGCAGGTGTGGGTGCCGTATCCGCGCTGAGCTGTCTGCGCTGCGCGGAGGCTTACTGTTGCGGATGTGCGCTGTGCATGCGTGGCTGAGCGCGCGAGGCCAAGCGAAAGCGTCGTAGTCAATCGCGCCAGCGCCGCATGTGGCGACGAAGCGGAAGCCGCGGCGCTGGCGCGATCTATTCCGTGACAGCGATCACCTCGCGCGCCCAGAGCCAAGCTACAGGGCCGCAGCGCCATACCCCTATAGGCGGCTCAGCAATGCCTGGGTGTATTCCTCGGTCCCGGCGCTGCCGCCGAGATCGCGGGTGAGGCGATCCTTCGCGGCAAGCGTATCGCGGATGGCCTTGCGTAGCCGCGTCGCGGCTTCAGGCAGCGCCAGGTGGTCGAGCATCATCGCTGCTGCCAGCATTAACGCGCTGGGATTGGCGACGCCCTTGCCCGCGATATCCGGCGCGGAGCCATGCACCGCCTCGAAGATGGCAGCATCGGTGCCGATGTTGGCGCCCGGCGCCAGGCCGAGCCCGCCGACCAGGCCGGCGCACAGATCGGAAATGATGTCGCCGAACAGATTGGTGGTCACGATCACGTCGAACTGCTGCGGGTCCATGACCAGTTGCATGCAGGTGTTGTCGACGATCATCTCCTTGACCGTCATCTCCGGGTAATCGGCCGCCACTTCCCGCGCCGTTTTAAGAAAGAGCCCGGAGGTGGTCTTCATGATGTTGGCCTTGTGCACGATGCACACCCGCTTGCGCCCGAGCCGCCGTGCGAGGTCGAAGGCATAACGGGCGATGCGCTCAGATCCGCGGCGCGTCACCTGGATCAGCGATTGCGCCATCTCGCCATCCGGCGACACGGTCTGACCTTCGCTGCGATAGGCGCCCTCGGTATTTTCGCGGACGGTGATCAGGTCGATGTCGTCGTAACGCGAGCGCGTATTCGGAAAGCTGATCACCGGGCGCACATTCGAGTACAGGTCGAAACGCCGGCGCAGTTCGACGTTGATCGAAGAGAACCCCTCCCCGATCGGCGTCGCCAACGGGCCCTTGAGCGCTATGCGCGTCCGCGCGATCGACTCGAGCGTCCCTGCCGGCAACAGGGTGCCCTCGGTTTCCATCGCGGTGACCCCGGCGGACACGAATTCGTATTGGAGGCCGCAGTCGAGCGCGTCGAGCACTTTAAGCGTCGCCGCCGTGATCTCGGGGCCGATACCGTCGCCGCGGATGATGCTGATCAGTCTGGTCATGATTTCTCTGAAACCCTTGGGCATTTCGTCTGCACGTGCGCTCAGCGTAAACTACGGTGACCGGCAATGGACGGCAATCTGCCGTGCGGCTCCGATTCGATGACTTTGCGCGAGGCGGTTCATGTCAAAAGCTATTCTGCTCGCCCTGTTGCTGCCCCTGGCTGCCAGCGCTGAGATTCCGCGCCACTCGATCGAGACGGTGCCGGCGCAACCGCGTCCAGGCGAAGCCTTCCAGATCAAGGTCAGCGGGTCGTGGCCGAACACCTGCCCGCTGCGGATGCTGCCGGTGGTGGTGAACGGTGCGGATATTGAAGTGTCAGTGCGTCAGGACGATGTGATCTGTGGCGACGCCATCACGCCCTTCGTACTGATGTTCGACCCCGCCGCCGTGGCGGGCGCAGGTTTTCCCGCGGATCGCGACTATCGGCTGCGCTTCAGCGCCAGCGACCAGGCCGGGAACCGCAACCTGCTCGCGTTCAAGGTTGTCGATGTCACCCGGGTCGACGCCCGCCCTGCGCAGCCCGAGTCCGGCTTCTGGACCCTTGACGAGGCGGGAGAGTTCCAGCCGGGTGGCAGCGGCATCGGCTTCATGTTCGAGCGCCAGGGCAGTGCCCTGGCACTCACGATCAATACGTATGAGTCGAACGGGCAGCCGACCTGGTTCCTGGCCGCGGGCCCGATTACGGGATCGCTGTTCAGGGGAGATCTCCTGCGTTCGGTCGGGGGCCAGCCGCTGTGGGGCACCCATCGCGGCGCCCAGTTCGTCGAAACCGTCGGCGACGTGCACATCGAATTCATCAATGACGCGCAGGCCACGCTGTGGTTTGCCAAGGCCTCGGGTGAAGGCGTGCTCGCTCCGCTGGAGCTGACCGGCATGTCGGCGCGACGCATGAACTTCGCGTTGCCCAACGAGGGCCGTGCGTTGGCGGGCACCTGGACGCTCACCCCCACGATGGTCCAGTCGGGCGGCACGGCGCAGTTGATCAGGCTGACCTACAACGGCGATCGCTCGAGCCAGGGCGAGGCCGTCCTCACCGACACCTCCGCCGGCTTCGAGATGCGCTGCAGCCTCGACCCGCAACGTCGCGACGGCCCGCCGCGCGTGTGCATCCTGACCTCGGGAGGCGCCGAAATCGGACGATTCGACAACAACAGCCTGACGCGCCTCACCGGTAAGCGTGGCAAGGACAATGTGGTCATGGTGCGCGTCGGGGATTGAGAGCGGTTGCTGGTTGCTGGTTGAAAGTGCATTGCAGTTTGCTGCCAGCAACCAGGAACCAGGAACCGCTCAAGCCGCCAGCAGCGGATCTAGCTTGCCGGCGCGGTCGAGCGCCACCATGTCGTCGTGGCCGCCGACGTGCTGGCCGTTGATGAATATCTGCGGCACCGTGCGCCGCTGGGTGCGCTCCATCATTTCCGCGCGTCGCTCAGGGAGCTGGTCGACACGAATCTCGGTGATGGAAACAAAACCCTTGCGCGCAAGCAGGCCCTTGGCGGCGATGCAGTACGGGCAGACGGCGGTCGTGTACATCACGATCTCGGCCATTTCGACTCCTCTCAATTCAAAGCGTGGGGATTAGATGCAGCTCTCAGGTTTGGGCAGGCCGGCGATTTTGCAAGCTTGCCGAGCGGGCCCCTGCGGGAACAACTGGTATAGCCGGCGGCTGCTGGCAGCCCCGCCCAGCAGGGGCGCGATCGATTTGACGAGTACCCGCATCGGGGGACTGATACCGTAATCGGCGTAGAAGCCGCGTAGGAAGCGCAGCACGGTCCAGTGATCATCGCCGAGCGCGATCTCTTCCTGGAGCGCGCTGTGCAGTGCAAACGCGTCGTCCCATTGCCGCCAGTCGAGCAGATAGCCCTGGGCATCAACCTTGCGCTCGGCCTCGGCCACGCTCACATCCAGTGCTGTATCAGCTCGTGCTCGACGATCAGCTGCCACCATTGGTGGTCGTCGATGAGCTCGATGGTCCCTGGCAGCGCCGCGCGTTCGTCACCTGCTGCCGCGACACAAACGCGCACCCCCGATTGCGCCCATGCCGCGGCGAACAGCGGGCCGGACGCGACGGCAGCATCCATCAGCACCACCGTGTCCCCGGCGGCGCACGCCGTCCGCAAGCTTGTCCACGCGTCAATGCGCTGCGCCCCGAGCGCAACCTGGTGCAGGATTGCCATCAGCCAAGCTCCAGCGGGCCGGCGCGCAGCCAGCCGTGCCAGCAATCAGTGTCCAGCCAGGCGATTGGGAGGCTCGAGCGCGCACCGGCGTCGCCGAGTGGCGCGTGCACCGGTCCGAGCCCGAGCAGGGCGAGGCTCGCAAATGCGCGCGCGCTCGCCCGCGGTTGCGAAGGTTCATCGGCAAGCAGCTCGAGCCCGGTACCCGCGAACCCCAGCTCGACCGGAATATCGAAGGCGAGCGCCGCCTGAACCAGCTCGAAAGGCGCGCGCCAATGCTCGCCTGCACTCAGGAACAACATGCGCACGACGGCTACTCCCACCCGCCGAAGCGCAGCACGCGATCACTGCGGGTGGTGGCCGCGAGCCATTCGCCAAGCCCTGCGCGCCGCCAGGGCGCAATCAGTTCGTGCTCGGCGAAACCCTGGCGCGCCAGCGCGCTGCTGCAGACCAGGCAGTCGAGCCCGGATTGCTGCGCGAGCTCACGCCATTCCTGCTGCTGCGAATGCGGGTTCACCGCCATATAAGCGCCGCTGTGATAGAAGAACGCAGTATCGAGCTCATGCCCCTGTGCAAATGCGTGGCGCATCAGGCGCAACGCCAGGCTGGCGGCTCGTGTGCACTCGGGGTCGCTCAGCACCATGACGGATACACGCATGATCAAGATGGCTCGACGGCGGAAAGACTGGGAAGCGTCCCTGACGCGCCTGTGGGCAGGTGCGCGGACGGCGTTGATTATAGGTGGCGCGCTCGCCGCTTCTGTACAGCCACTGTTGGCGCAATCGACGCTCGACCTGCCTGACCTCGGCGATTCGTCTACCCGCGCGCTGTCTTCCGAGCGCGAACGCGAATACTCGGAGGGCTTGTTGCGGCAATTGCGCAACTACGACATCACGCTCGAAGATGCCGAGCTGGTGGAATACCTGGAGACGCTCGCGGTGCGCCTGGTGCAGGCGAGTGGTCGCGGCGAGACCGACTTTACGTTTGCGCTCGCGGATGTGCCGATCATCAATGCCTTCGCCTCACCCGGCGGACTGGTGGTGGTCTTCGGCGAGCTCATGCTCGCGGCGGAAAACGAGAGCGAGCTGGCCGGCGTACTCGCGCATGAAATTGCGCACGTGACCCAGCGGCACATCGCCCGCGCGATGGAAAGCTCGATGGAGGAATCGCTGCCGATCCTGCTCGGTGCCATTGCCCTGGCCATGGCGTCCCGTGGTTCTGGCGACGGTCCGCAGGCCGCCATGGTCGGTGGCATGGCCCTTATCCAGCAGCGCCAGATCAATTTCACCCGCGACAACGAATACGAAGCGGATCGCGTCGGTATCCAGACGCTGGCCAAGGCCGGCTTCGATCCGGTCGGCATGGGTGATTTCTTTGCGCGCATCGGCGCCATTTATCGTACCCAGAGTGAAGAGGTTCCTGAATTCCTGCGTACGCATCCGGTCACTGCCGCACGCGTGGCGGAAGCCAAGGCACGTGCTGAAAAACTGCGCACCGGGACGGACCTTTCGAGCATCGAGTTCATGCTCATGCGCGAACGCATGCGCGTGCTCACGTCGCGTGAGTTGCCGGCGGTGGTGCGCTATTACATCGACAACCAACGCGGCGACGACATCGACCCACGCGCGCTGCGCTACGGGCTTGGCCTCGCGCGGGTTCGTTCCGGCGCCTATGCCGAAGCCCGCGAGGCGTTCACGCAGCTCGCCAAGGAAGATCCCGCACGCTTGACTTACCAGCTCGCCCTGGCCGAGGTCGATCGCGGCCAGGGGAAATTCGAGGAGGCCGACAAGCGCTTTCGTCGCCTGCTCGCGGAGCGACCCGGCCATCGCGTCATCTCGATCGCCTATGCACGCTCGCTGATCGAACATGACACGCTCGAATCCGGGCAGACCGCCGTCGCGACCCTGCGCCCGGTCATGACGCGCTTTCCAAACGATCCGCAGTTGTTCGAACTGTTCGCGCGCGCCAACCAGCTCGCAGGAGACGATGTGCGCGCCGCCGAGGCTTATGCCCAGGCTTTCTTCCTGCGCGGAAAGTTCGAAGACGCCATGAACCAGCTCACCGAAACCGCAAAGCGCAGCGACCTCGACTATTACCAGCGCGCCCGCATCGACGCCCAGCTTGCCCAATGGTCGCCGGTGGTCCTGCGCGAACGCGGGAAGGCGGAGGCGGAAGAGCGGCGAGGAGAGGGGTGAAAGCGGTCACGCGTGCGCCGCACGGCGGCGCGACCGCTTGAACGACAGCAGCTGCGCTGCTGGCTGGACGCGAACCTCCCGCCGAGCGCACCGTTCAACGAAGCGCATGCGGCGCGACCATCCGCTGTCGTAGGTCATGTTGGCCGCGCAAGCGGACTACCTTGATGATCTTCGTCGGCCACAAGCGTCAACTAGTCCGCTTGCGCGGACACATGACCTACCAAAACCGCCGTGCGCCGCATGACCCGCACGCGACAATCTCGTGACACTGTCACACGCCGGTCATACTTGGCGCCTTGAATCAGCTCATTGGTGATGCGATGAGTGAGGGCACTGTGGAACAGCGTGTATTGGTGGTCGAGGACGAGACCGCCATCCGGGACATGATTGCATTTGCGCTCAAACGCGCCAGCCTGGCACCGATGCTGGCCGAGGACGCGCGCGCGGCGCAGCTCATGATCGCCGAGGCCCTGCCCGACCTGATCCTGCTCGACTGGATGCTACCCGGCACCAGCGGGCTCGAGTTCGCCCGGCGCCTCCGGCGCGAGGAGCTGACCCGCGAGATCCCGATCATCATGCTGACCGCGCGCGGCGAGGAGGACGATCGCGTGCTCGGCCTCGATGCCGGCATCGACGACTACATCGTCAAGCCCTTTTCCACCCGCGAGCTGATCGCCCGTATCCGCGCCGTATTGCGGCGTACGCAGCCGCACGGTGAAGGACAGACCTTGAGCCTCGGCGGGTTGACCCTCGACACGCTCAGCCATCGCGTCGTCGCCAACGATCGTCCAGTGCAGCTCGGCCCGACGGAATACCGGCTCTTGAGCTTCTTCATGACCCACCCCGAGCGCGTGTACACCCGCAGCCAGTTGCTGGACAACGTCTGGGGCAGCGGCGTCTATGTCGAAGAGCGCACCGTCGATGTCCACATCCGCCGCCTGCGCAAATGCCTGGAACCATTCAAGCTCGAGGACTACGTGCAGACCGTACGCGGCGCCGGCTATCGATTTTCGACGACGGTCTGAGTTACGCAGGTGCCTGATTTGCGTGGGTCCGGACCTTGTCCGGACGATTTTCGGATACGCCCCGCAGATTACCGCGTGGCTTTGGATATCCTCGGCTCTGCCCGATAACTGCATCCAAAGCTTCGCCGAGCGCCGCACTCCAAATATGAAAACCCCGCGCGCGGTCGAGCGCAGCCTTGCGGTCCTGCTGGTTCTCGGCGCCAGTGGCATGGCGGTCGGGCTGGCGTTCGGCCATGCCGGCTTCGGCGGATGTGCCGGGCTGCTGCTCTGGGCCGGTCTGCAGCTGCGGCAGATGGTGCGCATGCAAAATTGGCTGGTGTCACGGCGCATGCGTGCGCCGGAGGCCACGGGTGCCTGGCAACCCTTGTTCGATGCACTCGAACGCCGCCGCAAGTCCGAGCGCCGACGCCGCCGTCGCCTGCTGGATTCACTCGAGGCCGCTCGCGATGCCGCCCGCGCCTTGCCGGACGGCATCGTCGTCATTGACGAGTCGCAGACCATCTACTGGTTCAACAAGGCCGCCAAGCGACTGCTCGGTTTTCGCTATCCGGCCGACGTCGGCAATCGGCTCACCCACCTGGTGCGCACGCCTCGATTCGCTGCCTGGCTCGCCGAAGGCCGGCTCGATGAGCCATTGACCGACCTCCCGGCTCCGGACGACGAGCGTATCCGCCTGTCCTTTCGCCTGATCGCGTTTCGACCTGGGCTGCGCATGCTGATCGTGCGCGACGTCTCCAACCTGATGCGGCTCGAGCAGGTGCGCCGCGATTTCGTGGCCAACGTGAGCCACGAGCTACGCACGCCGCTGACGGTCATCAATGGGTACATGGAAGCGCTGGAACCCGAGGAGCTCGGTGACTTTGCCGACCTGTTCGTGCAGATGCGCCAGCAGAGCCGCCGCATGGGACACATTGTCGAAGACCTGCTGACGCTGTCGCGGCTGGAGGCCCAGGCGGCGCCGAGCACCGAGCCGGTGGCAATTCGCCCCCTGCTGGATGCGCTGGAGCGCGACGCGCGCGCGATCAGCGCGGGCCGCCACGAGATCGAGGTCGAACATCGCCTCGACAGCGATCTGCGCGGTTCGGCCAAGGATCTGCACAGCGCCTTTTCCAACCTGGTCGTGAATGCCGTACGACACACGCCTGCGGGCGGCCATATCCGCCTGCGCTGGGAGGCCCACGGCACGGATGCGGCCTTGAGCGTCATCGACACCGGCCAGGGCATTCCCGAACAGCATATCGGCCGCCTGACCGAGCGCTTCTACCGCGTCTCCTCGTCACGGTCCCGCGAATCGGGCGGCACCGGCCTCGGCCTCGCCATCGTCAAGCACGTCCTCAACGCCCACGACGCCCGCCTCGAGATCGAAAGCAAGCTCGGCCAGGGCAGCACCTTCCGCTGCATCTTCCCCCGCGCCCGCCTGGCGCCGCGCTTTGCGGCGGAGTGAAGCAAAGCGGTCTTACACAAAAAGCACAAAATAGAGCGGACACAAGATGCACATAAGAAGCGTTCCCTCGAAGCATGTCGCTTTTTATGTGCGCTTCTTGCTTGCTTCACTTTGTGCATTTTGTGTAAGAACGCTTTGCTTCAACCCTGTGCTAATTTCTGACCGTCCCCGGATGCCCCCAAAGCCGTGAATTCGCGTGATCCCAGCCTGTTTTTGAACCGCGAGCTGAGCCTGCTGGCCTTCCATCGGCGTGTGCTGGCGCAGGCGCAGGATGTGCGGGTGCCGCTGCTCGAGCGGCTGCGCTTCCTGTGCATTTCGTGTACCAACCTCGACGAATTTTTCGAAGTGCGGGTGGCGACGATCCGCCACCAGCTGAATTTCGTCGGCAGCAAGCCGTGGCCGGACGGGCGCGCGCCGACCGAGGTGCTGCTCGCCATTCGCGAGCAAGTAGTCCTGCTCATGCGCGAACAGTACGAGACCTGGAACAGTGCGCTGAAACCCGGGCTCACCGCCGAAGGCATCCGCTTCCTCGGGCGCGACGACTGGAATGCCAAGCAGCGGCGCTGGCTCCACCACTACTTCGAAGACGAGCTAATGCCGGTGTTGAGCCCGCTGGGCTTGGATCCGTCGCACCCGTTTCCGCGTATCTTGAACAAGAGCCTGAATGTCGCGGTTGCGCTCAAGGGCAAGGATGCGTTCGGGCGCGAGGCCGACCTGGCGCTCGTGCGCGCGCCACGCTCGCTGCCACGGCTGGTGCGCCTGCCCAAAGAAGTTGCCGGCGGCGGCAACGATGTCGTGTTGCTCTCGGCCATCCTGCAGGATTTCGTCGACGATCTGTTTCCCGGCATGAAGGTCAAGGGGGTCTATCCCTTCCGCGTGACCCGCAATTCCGAGCTCTGGGTGGATGAGTTCGAGGTCGAGAACCTCGCCCATGCGCTGCGCGACGAGCTGCTCGATCGCGGCTTTGCGCGCGCGGTCCGCCTCGAGATCACCGATGCCTGCCCGCGGGCGCTGGGGCAGTTCCTGCTCGAGCATTTCGAGCTCACCGAAGACGACATGTATCGCGTCAACGGGCCGGTCAACTTGAATCGCGTCGGCGTCGTCTACGACATGATCGACCGCCCTGATCTCAAGTACCGCCCGTTCAAGCCGCGCGTGCAACTCCCCAAGTCCGGTGGCTCGATCTTCGATCAGATCCGCCTGCGCGATGTGCTTTTGCACCATCCCTTCGACAGCTTCGTGACGGTGCTCGACCTGCTCAAGCAGGCGTCGATCGATCCCGATGTGTTGGCCATCAAGCAGACGCTCTATCGCACCGGCGCGCGCTCGCTGATGGTGGATTACCTGATCGATGCGGCGCGTGCGGGCAAGGACGTGACCGTGGTGGTGGAGCTGCGCGCGCGCTTCGACGAGGCCGCGAATATCGCGCTCGCTGATCGCCTGCAGGAAGCGGGCGTGCAGGTGGTCTATGGCGTGGTCGCCTACAAGACCCACGCGAAGATGCTGCTGATCGTGCGTCGCGAGGACGGCAAGCCCCGCCGCTACGTGCACCTCGGCACCGGTAACTATCACCAGTCGACCGCGCTCGCCTACACCGATATCGGCCTCATCACCTGCAATCGCGATGTGTGCGAAGACGTGCACAAGCTGTTCCAGCAGCTTTCGGGCCTGAGCCAGGCGATGAAGCTCAAATGCCTGCTGCATTCACCGTTCACGCTGCACCGCGAACTGCTGGTCAAGATCGCCCGCGAGGCCAAGCACGCAAAGGCCGGTCGTCCGGGCAAGATTCTCGCGCGCATGAATGCAATCAGCGAGCCGCAGATCATCGAGGCGCTCTACCGCGCCTCGCAAGCGGGTGTCGAGATCGTGCTGTTCGTGCGCGGCATCTGCGTGCTGCGGCCAGGCCTGCCCGGAGTCAGCGACAACATCACGGTGATTTCGGTTGTTGGGCGTTTCCTCGAGCACTGTCGCATCTATTACTTCCGCAACGGCGGCGACGAAGAACTGTACGCGTCCAGCGCGGACTGGATGGAACGCAACCTGATGCATCGCGTCGAGACCTGCTTTCCGATCATCGACAGCGAGCTGCGCCAGCGCGTCTTCAATGAAACCCTGGAGAACTATCTGGCCGACAACTGCCAGGCCTGGAAGCTCGACGCTGATGGCCGCTACTCCCGCATAGAGGCCGGGGAATCGATGCCGCATTCGGCGCAAGCCTCGCTGCTCGCGCGCATTTGCGACTAGGGCCGGCGCCTGCTGTTTGCTCTCGTGGGTCCGGACACAAGTCCGGACGCTTTTACCTGAAGTCGATGAAACGCGTCCGGACAAGGTCCGGACCCACGCAAAGCGCAGTATCCAACTAGAAAGGCTGCCCGGACCGCCATGACCGAACGCGAAACTTCCGCTGAGCCGCTGGCTGCCGTCGACCTCGGCTCCAACAGTTTCCACATGATCGTGGCGCGCTTCGTCGAGGGCGAATTGCAGGTGGTTGACCGCTTGCGGGATTCAGTGCGCATGGCGGCAGGCCTCACTGCCGACGGACAGTTGCTCCCGGATGTGCGCGAGCGCGCGCTCGCCTGCCTGGCCCGCTTTGGCCAGCGCCTGCGCGGTATCAAGCGCAGCCGAATTCGTGCGGTAGCGACCAATTCGGTCCGCCAGCTACGCTCGCCGCGTGCGTTCCTCGTGACTGCTGAAACCGCCCTCGGCGCCGCCATCGAAGTGGTCTCGGGTCGCGAGGAAGCCCGCCTGATCTACATGGGCGTGGCCAATGGCCTGAGCGACACGCGGCAACGGCAGCTGGTCATCGATGTCGGTGGCGGCAGCACCGAGCTCATCATCGGACAGGGTTTCCAGACCTACGAGACCGAGAGCCTGCAGATGGGTTGCGTGGCAACCACGCAGCGCTATTTCAGCGACGGCAAGATCACCCGCAAACGCTGGCAGGAAGTGCAGCTGCGCCTGCCGCTCGAGTTCGCCCCGATCATCAATGCGTACAAGGCGCGCGGCTGGAAACGCGTGATCGGCACCTCCGGCACGATCAAGTCGATCAGCGCGATCCTGCATGGATTCGGTGGCCGCGAATTCGAGATCACCCGCGAAGGCCTGTCCGACCTGGTCGAGCGCGTCATCGACGCCGGTGAGATCCAGCGTGCGCGCCTTCCGGGCTTGAACGACGATCGCCGACCGGTGTTTCTTGGCGGCTTGGCAACGCTGGTCGCCTGCTTCGAAGCGCTCGATCTCGACACCATGCGTGTCAGCGAATACGCGATGCGCGAGGGCCTGCTCTACGACACGCTGGGTCGCCTGGCGCACCAGGACCCGCGCGAGCGCAGCATGCGCACGCTGGCCAAGCGCTATGCGGTCGACCAGCCCCATGCCCTGCGCGTGCAGACCACCGCGCTCAAACTCTTCGACTTGGTGGCTGAGTCCTGGAAGCTCGGCAGTGAAGAGCGCGAAACACTGATGTTCGCGACCGTGGTCCATGAGATCGGCCTGGCTGTCTCGCATACCCAGCATCACAAGCACGGCGCCTACATCATCGAAAATTCGGACCTGCCCGGCTTTTCGCGGCAGGAGCAGGAAGCAGTTGCTACGCTGGTGCGCGCGCATCGACGCAGCATTTCCGAAGACGTGCTGAAGGACATTCCCGAGCGCGACAATGAAGCCCTGCGGCGCACGCTGACCCTGTTCCGGCTGAGCGTGGTGCTGCATCGCAGCCGCAACGAAGAGGCCCTGCCCGCCTTGCGCCTGGAAGCGCTCGGGCGCGAGTTGCGCATCGTGTTTCCGCGCGGCTGGCTCAGCCAGCACCCGCTCACCTGGGCCGACCTGCGCCAGGAAAAGGACTTTCTCGAAGGCCTCGGCATGCGCCTGCGAATGCGCATCGAGCGCGCGGCGGCGGTGGAGACTTAGGCGCTCGAAGCGCGGCGCTCCCACGCTGCCGCGCTTCGTCCAAGCCGACCAATACGGCGAGCGGGAGCTCGGCCCTCCACCAGCGTCCGCCGCCTCGCGGTCCGACAATTCTTGAAATCCTCGACCCGATCCCTATCTAACGCCCATGCGGCAGTGGGCCGTGAACCTGAAGATCAGTGGAGGAATCCCAATGAGTGTTTCCCGTTATTCCGCCTGGAATGCGCCGGTGCAGTCGCCGGGTGAGCTGCGCGAACTGATGGAAAAGTTTTTCGGTGGCGACGATGGTGACCAGTCGAATGTGGTGACCAGTCAGTGGGCGCCGCGGGTCGATATCCGCGAGGAGCCCGCGCGTTTCGTCATCCAGGCCGACGTGCCGGGCGTCGATCCGAACGAGATCGAAATCAACATGGAAAAAGGCATCCTGTCGATCAAGGGTGAGCGTCGGATCGAAGCCAAGGAGCAGTCGGAAAAATTCACGCGCGTGGAGCGCCAGCATGGCATGTTCTATCGCCGCTTCGCCCTGCCCGACAGCGCTGATCCGGAGAACATCTCGGCCAGCGGCAAGCACGGCGTGCTCGAGATCGTCATCCCGAAGCGTCCGCAGACGACGCCACGGCGGATCTCGATCCAGCAGGCTCAGTAACAGCAAAAGCATTTCTATCCGCAGGTTTCGCCGATTTACGCAGATTAGGAGTGATGGATGGTCAGGTGCGCGGGCCTGGCAACCTCAATCCGGGTAGCCTCGAACCAATCTGCGTAATCGGCGTAATCTGCGGAAAGATGCTCTGCTTTTTTGATATTTCACACGCCAGGATCGTGGCTGGCTGTCTACTCCGCGTACTACTTTTCAGCATTGGCGCTAGATGAAATTCAAGGACTACTACGAGCTCCTCGGCGTGAAACCGGATGCGACGGCCGACCAGATCAAGTCGTCCTATCGCAAGCTCGCGCGTAAATATCACCCGGACGTGAGCAAGGAAAAGAACGCCGAGGATCGCTTCAAGGATCTCAATGAGGCCTTCGAGGCCTTGCGCGATCCCAAGCGACGAGCGGCCTATGACCAGATGCGTGCCGGCGGATTCCGTGCGGGCGACGAGGTGCGCTCTCCGCACGGTCAGCCCGGCGGTTTCGAGTTCGACATGGGTGACGTCGGTGGCGGCCAGTTCAGTGATTTCTTCGAATCGCTGTTCGGGCGTGGGCGTGCCGGCGGCGCGGGCGCCGGGCCCGGTGCGCGCCATCGTCAGCGCCAAGCGCCTCCGGTCGCGCGCGCGGAGATGGAGATCGATCTCGAGACCGCCTTCGCCGGTGGCAAGCAACGGGTGATCCTGCCTGGCCCGAACGGCGAGCGCACGCTCGAAATCAAGATCCCGCAGGGTATCCAGTCCGGCCAGACCATTCGCCTGTCCGGGCAAGGCAATCCTGACCACGATGGCACACCCGGTGACCTTCTGCTGCAGATCAAGGTGCGTGTCCATCCGCGCTACGCGCTCGACGGGCGGGATGTCACCGTTCAGTTGCCGATCACCCCGTGGGAAGCTGCGCTGGGCGGTCGCGTGCCAGTGCCGACGCTCGCCGGCGAAGTTGGCCTAGCCGTTCCAGCCGGATCACAGAGCGGCAAGAAAATGCGCCTCAAGGGCCGTGGCCTTCCCGGCCCGACGCCGGGCGATCAGTTCGTGGTGCTGCAGATCCATACGCCGGCGGCCGGCAGCGACGAGGAGCGTGCACTGTATGAGCGCATGCGCGCTGGCTTCGAGGGGTTTGACCCGCGCAAGTGAGGGGATGCCCTCGTCGGTCCGGACCTTGTCCGGACGCTTTTCAAGCTCCGGAACAAAGAGCCTCCGGACAAGATCCGGACCCACAGGTCCGGATCCACATGGACGCTTGACTTAGCGCCCGTGCGGCAGGTGATCGTTGATGGCGCGCGTGAGCTGCGCCTCGTTGACCGGCTTGGTGATGTAGCCCTTGGCGCCCTGGCGCAGGCCCCAGACGCGGTCGGTTTCCTGATCCTTGGTGGTCACCAGGATCACCGGGATATGGCTCGTGGTCTTCTCGCGCGCAATCGTGCGCGTGGCCTGGAAGCCGTTGAGATTGGGCATCACCACGTCCATCAGGATCAGGTCCGGGATGTGCTGCTTGGCCATGTCCACGCCCTGCTGGCCATCCTCGGCCGTAATGACCTCGTGGCCCAGGCTTTCCACGATGCGCTTGAGCACCAGAAGCTGCGACGGCGAGTCGTCGACGATCAATACCCGGGCCATGGCTACCTCGTTCTTGAAACTTGAGTTCAGTGCCCGATTCTACGCACAGGCACTCGTCCGCAGACAAGCCCATATTACGCAGCAGCGGGCTCGCTGTCGCGAGCGCCGATGCGCACGACGGTGCGTCCGAACGCGCCGCCCGCCATCAGGTTGTCGAATGCCGCCGGCAAGCCTTCGAGATTGATTTCGCCGGTGATGATTTTTTCCAAATGACGCGGCCGCCATTCCTGCGCGAGCCGTTGCCAGATGTCCGCGCGCATCGCGTACGGCGTGGCCGACGAGTTGATGCCGAGCAGGCTGATTCCGCGAATGATGAAGGGCATTACCGTGGTGTGGACATCGGTGCCGCCAGCCAGGCCGCAGCTCGCGATCGCTCCCCATGGATGGATCATGCGGGTGAGGCCCGAGAGGATGTCACCGCCGACGTTGTCGACCGCGCCGGCCCAGGTCGCCGTCTCCAGCGGGCGCTGGCCGAGATAAAGCCCTTCGCGCGAGATGCACTGGCGCGCGCCGATCGCGATCAGTGCGTCGAATTTGTCGGTCTTGCCCGTGATCGCATGCACTTCGTAGCCGGCACGCGTAAAGATG
Source organism: Rhodanobacteraceae bacterium (assembly GCA_031425695.1). Classification (GTDB taxonomy): domain Bacteria; phylum Pseudomonadota; class Gammaproteobacteria; order Xanthomonadales; family SZUA-5; genus JANPJV01. The sequence goes on from JANPJV010000107.1 coordinate 17,238, forward strand.
TCGATTGCCAGAGTGCCGACGCCACCGGTCGCGCCCGTCACCACGATCGGCCCCATCTCCGGCTTCTGGCCGATTGCCTGCATGCGCAGCAGGCACAGCGCCGCGGTGAAGCCTGCGGTGCCAATGCCCATCGCATCGCGCAGGCTCAAGGTCGCGGGCAGCGGCACCGTCCAGTCCGCCTGCACGCGCTGGTACTCGCTGTAGCCGCCATCGCGCGTCTCGGACAACCCGGAGCCGGTCACCAACACCGCATCGCCTTCATGGAAGCGGGGATCGCGTGATTCGGCCACGTGGCCGGCCAGGTCGATGCCGCCGATCAACGGAAACTGGCGCAGGATCTTGCCGCGCCCGGTGCCCGCCAGCGCGTCCTTGTAGTTCACGCCCGACCAGTCGACCTTGACCGTGATCTCGCCTTCGTTGAGATCGGCCAGGCGCAGCTTTTCGATGGCGGCGCGGTGCGGGTGGCCGTGAATGCGAAAGGCGTCGAAACGCTCAGGGTAGGACATCGACAGCTTCCTTGCGCGAATGCCGCGCCTTACCGGTAAACGCCGCAGTCTAGCCCGCTATGCTCACAGGCGGCGACTATGCGGCGCGAGCGGAGGAGATCACGATGATCGAGGATCGTTATTTCATCGAACCGGCGGTGTGGTCGGTGGACGAGGCCAACCTGCGCGCGGTGCGCACCCAGGTCTTCATCGTCGAGCAGAAAGTGCCCGAGGCGGATGAGTGGGACGACGACGATATGCTGGCCGACCACGCGCTGGCGCGCACCCGCGAAGGCCAGGCGATCGGCACTGGCCGGCTCACGCCCGACGGCCGCATCGGGCGCATGGCAGTCCTTGCCGACTGGCGCTCGCAGGGCGTAGGTGCGGGGCTCCTGCGACACCTGATCGAACGCGCGCGCGAACACGGATTGCGCCGCCTGCAACTGCATTCGCAGAAGCACGCCATTCCCTTTTATGCGTCCTTCGGATTCGTCGCACACGGTGAAGAATTCATCGAGTGCGATATCGTCCACCAGGCCATGACGCTCGAGCTGCCTGCCCCCGAACCGGCGCCGCTCGTCCGCAGCAGCCTGATCGGCGCCAGCTTGCTGTCGAAACGCTTGACGTCCGAGCGCGCCGGGGAACTGCGCGATGTCACACTCGAGCTGATCCAGAGCGCGCGACATGAGCTCTGTATCTACACCCGCGACCTGGAACCGCCGCTCTACGACGAGCACGCCCTGATCGAAGCGATCCGGCATGTCGCACTCTCCGGCCGCCGCGCCAGCGTCCGCATCCTGGTCCAGGACACCACCCGCGCCCTGCGCGACGGCCACCGCCTGCTCGACCTCTCGCAGCGCCTGTCCAGCATCGTCCACATGCGGCGTCCCGGCTTCGATGACCAGCAATATGCAGGCGCGTTCCTGCTCACCGACAGCGGCGGCTATTTCTTCCGAACCTTCGGCGACCGCTTCGAAGGCGAAGGCGATCTCTACTACCCGCCGCGCCGCGACGAGCTCAAGCGCTATTTCGACGAAGTCTGGGAACGCGCCGAGCAACCGCAGGAGCTGCGGCGGCTGAGCCTCTGAGACCGCGGCGGCCATCCCATGAACACGGGATGCGACGCCGGCCAGGCATCCGGAGACTGATCCCAAGCAAAGGCACGGGGCCGCCATGGTGGCAGGCGTCGCAGCCTTCGCTTTGATCAGGGGACTGCCATGTTTCATACGAGCACACTGCGCGCCTTGTTGGCGTGCGGCCTGGCCGGTTGCGCGCCGCTGGCGCAGGCCAGTTTGTCGACGCTGCTTCCAGATGCTTCTTTGGGTTTGCTTGCCACCAACGCACAGTCTGGCTACAGCGTCGCGAACGCTGGCGACCTCAACGGCGACGGTTTCCAGGACAGCGCCATCGGCCTTTACGGCTATGCCAACGGCGAAGCCAACGAAGGCGCCGTCTGGATCTATTTTGGTTCGGCGAGTGGCGTGGATAACGTCGTCGACGCGGTGCTCGAGATCAACCAGGTGGACGCGCGTTTCGGCGCGGCCGTTGCCGGCGCCGGCGATGTCAACGGCGATGGCTTCGATGACCTGGTCGTCGGCGCCCCGTTCTTCGACGGCGCCAATACCAACGAAGGCCGTGGGTTCGTCTATTTCGGCGGCGCCGGCGCCTTCAACACGACGCCCGACGCCAACCTGATCCTGTCCCAGGGCAGCGCGTTTTTCGGCGTCAGCGTAGCCGGCGCAGGCGACGTCAACGGGGATGGCTACGCCGATGTCCTGGTCGGCTCGAACGGCTATGACGGCGCGGCGACCAATACCGGTGCCGCCCTGCTCTACTTCGGTGGCCCGGGCACCTTCAACGCGGTGGCGGACGCCCAGCTCGAGTCGGCCAATCCCGGCGTGCGCTTCGGCAGCGCCGTCGCCGGCGCCGGGGATGTCAACGGCGATGGTTTTGCCGACATCCTCGTCGGCTCGCCTTTCTACGCCAACGGACAGACCGACGAAGGCGCCGCCTTCCTGTATTTCGGCGGTGCCGGTGCCTTCAACGTCGGGACCGATGCGCACTTCGAAGCCAACCAGGCGGCCGCAGAATTCGGCACGTCGGTCGCCGGGGCAGGCGACCTCAATGGCGACGGTTTCAGCGACGTCATCGTCGGCGCCGCACGCTTCGACAACGGCCAGGTGGACGAGGGCGCGGGCTTCGTCTTTTTCGGCGGCAGCACCGTCAACAGCGTGGTCGATGCGAGTTTTGAGAACAACCAGGCGGGCAGCGCTGCGGGTACTGCGGTGGCGCCAGTCGGGGACATCAATGCCGACGGCTACGCGGACCTTGCAGTCGGCGCCCCACTCTACGATGGCAGCAATGCCGACTCCGGTCGCGTCGCGATCCACCTCGGCTCGGCCACCGGACCGCAACCGATACCGTATCGCCAGTTCGATCTGGGCGTGGCCGCACCCGCACGGTTGGCCTTTGCGCTCAGCAGTGGCGATTTCAACGGTGACGGCTTCAGCGACCTTATCGTCGGTGCGCCAGATTTCACCGCGACACACACGAACCAGGGGCGGGCCGTCATCTATCACGGCGGCAGCGTGACCGACGACGGCGTAGTCGATGGTCGCGCCAACTCGGGACAAGCCAGCGGCCAGCTCGGCCATAGCGTCGCGACCGGCGACGTCAATGGCGATGGCTTCGCGGACTTGGTGAGCGGCGCCTTTGGCTTCGACGGCGGCAACATCAATATCGGCCGGGTCTCGGTGTTCTTCGGTGGCGCCGGTGGCTTCAACACCACGGCCGATGCGCAGATCGATGGCGTGCAGGCGGATATGCGTCTCGGCGCGAGCGTTGCTGTGGGCGACGTCAACGGCGACGGCTACGGCGACGTGATTGCCGGCGCTCCCGACTACAGCAACGGCAGCGTGCTCGAGGGCGCAGCGCTCATCTATTTCGGCGGGCCGGGCGCCTTCAACACGCAGTTCGACGCGCTGCTCGAAATCAACCAGGCGCTGGCCTCATTCGGAGCCAGCGTCGCCTATGCGGGCGACGTCAATGGCGATGGCCTCGGCGACGTGCTGGTCGGCGCTCCGAACCACGACAACCCACTCGCGGACGAGGGTACGATCTACTTGTACTTCGGTAGTTTCGGGGGCTTCAATGTCGCCCACGACGCGAGCATGAGCGGCGGTCAGGCCAGCGCATTCCTGGGCTGGGATGTCAGCGGCGCGGGCGACCTTAATGGCGACGGCTTCGCCGACATCGCGGCAGGCGGCATCGGCTACGACGTGGCGGGGAATACCAATGCCGGGTACGCACGCGTGTTCTTCGGCAGCGCCATGTTCAATACGGTCGTCGACGCACAGCTCGATGGCACCCAGGGCGACGGCCGCTTCGGCAGCGCCGTTGCGGGCGCCGGCGACATCGATGGCGATGGCTTTTCCGACCTGATCGTCGGTGCCTACGAGTTCGATAACGGCCAGCTCGACGAGGGCCGGGCGTACCTCTATCGAGGCGGCGCCGGTGCGTTTTCGACGGTTGCGCACGCCACGCTGGAGGTCGACCAGATCGATTCGGGATTCGGCTCGGCGGTCGCCGGTGCCGGCGACGTCAATGGCGACGGCTTTGCCGACGTGCTGGTTGGCGCGCCCGAATACGACGTCACTGCCGCGAACAACGAGGGCGCTGCCTTCCTCTACCTCGGCGGCGCCGGCGCCTTCGGGACCACCCACGCGGTGCGCATGAGCATTGCGCAGGCGTCCACGCGCCAGGGCTTTGCCGTCGCGCTCGCCGATGTCAACGGCGACGGCTTCGCCGACCCGTTAATCGGCGCGCCCAGTCACGACGGCGGGGCGGCCGCCGACGAGGGCGCTGCATCGGTCTACTTGAGCAACGGCATTGGCAAGCCGGTGGGCACCGAACAGCTGACTCCGGTCGCTGCCACGCCGGTTGATCACTGGGGCATGTCACAGGATCCGGTTGGCTTCGCGTCGGCGATGAGCGTCTTCGCCGGACACTCGCGCGAGCGCGCCAAGCTGGAGCTGGAAGCGTGCCCGCCCGGCAGTGCCTTTGGCAGCCCCGGGTGCGCGCGCTTTGTCAGCGCGAACTGGACTGACACCAGTGCCAGCGTAAACGGTGCCGTCATTTCCAGCACCGCCACCGCACTCACCTTGCGACGCCTCTACCACTGGCGTGCGCGCGCCCTGCTGGCGCCGTTTACCGTGACCCAGGCCAACATCACGGCGGCGCCGAACCCGCGCCATGGCCCATGGCGGCGCCTGCGCGGTAGCAGCGATGTTGCCGATGTGCGCATCCTCGAAGTCATGTTCCGCGACGGCTTCGAGTGATCGACCACGCGCTTGAACCTGGACTAAAGTGCAAGGCATGGACACGCCCATTCGTATCGCGATGGTGGAGGACAAACCGCTGCTGTGCGTGGGCGTGCGCCGGGTCGTCGAGGAGGTGGCGGGCTGGATCTGGGCGTGGGAGGCCGGCTCGGTGCGCACGGCCCGCGCGCAGTCCGGGCAGCGCTGCGACGTGCTGCTGCTCGATCTCGGGCTGCCCGATGGCAACGGGCTCGACCTGATCGAAGAGTTCTGCGCAGTGGGGACGCACGTGATCGTGTTCAGTGTGCTCGGTGACGAGCAGAGCGTGCTGGCGGCAATCGAGCGCGGTGCCGCCGGCTACCTGCTCAAGGACACCGCCGTCGAGGCGATGCTGCAGGCCATCCGCGAAGTGCTCGCGGGTGGCGCGCCGCTGACCCCGGCCGTCGCCGGCCACTTGCTGCGCCGGATGCGCCGCAGCGAGCAGGCGCCGACCGCTGATGCCGATAGTGGGCTCATGCACCTGACCCCGCGCGAGCGCGAAGTGCTGATGGCGCTCGCGCGCGGCTTCAGTTACGACGAAACTGCCGCCATGCTCGCGATCTCCAAGCACACGGTCGGGCACCACATAAAGCAGATCTACGCCAAGCTCGCGGTCACGTCACGCTCGCAGGCAATCTTCGAAGCGGTCCAGGCGGGCTGGCTGAGGGATCAGGTGTAGTGCGACGCAAGTTAGTGCAATTATTTCCGCGCATTCTGGCCCGAATGCGTCGTTGTTCGTCGTCGCATAGCGCTGCTATGACTCCTCCTCTCGCCTCGCCTCGGACCAGAATGCATCGGAAATCCCTTGCACTAACTTGCGCCGCACTACACCCGTGACCCTGCTCCGGGCACTGATTCCAGCGCTGGTGCTGTCGACTTGTTTCCTGTTGCTGATCCTGTGGCTGGAAGGGAGCGCCCGGCCTGATTTCGAGCCGATCACGCACATCGAGGCGCGGCCCGCGGAACTGCCCGCGGATTTGCAACGCTGGGTCGACGACGGGCCGGGCGCGTGGCGCGATTTTGAACTGCCGCTCAAGGTCTGCAAGATTCGCTGCACGACACCCTATACGGCATGGCGCCATCGCTTCTCGTTCGATCCCGCGCAACTGCCCGATCCCGCGCTCTACCTGCCGTATACCGACGCCAACCTAGCGCTCTGGCTCAATGGCACGCTGATCGAGTTGCGCGGCCGCATCGCCGAACCACCGAGCGTGTACCGCTTCGTCGGACGGTTGATCCGACTGCCGCGCGCGCTGTTGCGCACCGGCGAGAACGAGATCGTGTGGCTGATGACGATCGAGCGCCGTGGCAGTGGCAGCGTCACCCCTTTTTACCTCGCGGACCACGCCGAGCTCGAGCGTTCGCATCGACGCCTGCGCTGGCTCACCGACGACCTGGTGCGCGCTTCATTCTGGCTGCAGCTGACCACTTTGTTGTTCGCACTGGCGCTGCTGGTGCGTGGCTCGCGCGAGCGCGTGGTCTGGTGGTTCGTGCTCGCGGCGCCGTTCTGGCTGACCTTGAGCCTGTGGCACCTCGCGCCCGATTGGATCGTATCGACCTCGCTGCGCTTTACCGCGATGTATATCTCGCTGTTCGGTGTGATCGCGTTTTCGGTGCTGTTCATCACTGCGATCCTGGAGACGCCGCCACGCTGGCTGACGCGCGCGGCACTTGGCTATTTCGCCGCCGGCACCGCAGTCGCGCTGCTTGCCGGCTTCTGGCCCGGGCTTGATGGCTACTGGCAGATTGCAATCCCGCACTACACCATCAAATGGTCGTCGATCCTGATCATCCCTTACGTCGTGCTGCGCCTGTATCGCTACCTCGACCGCGAGCGCGCGAGCGCGATGGCGCAATGGACGTTCGCCGCCGCAGTGCTGCCCGCCGTGTGCGGCCTGCACGATTCAATCCGTGGCAGCTTCGGCCCGATGGAGTACGCGCTGGCACCGATTTCCGGCCTCGGCATCTCGGTGGCTTTCTGCTTGGAGCTCGGCCGTCGCGTATTGGCGAACCAGGCGCGCATGGCGCGCTACTCCGAAGAGCTCGCCGCCACCGTCAGCGCCCGCGAAGCCGAGCTCGCGCAGAACTTCGCCAAGTTGCGCGTCGCCGATCGCGAACGTGCGCTCACCGCCGAGCGCCAACGGATCATGCAGGACATGCACGATGGCGTGGCCGGCCAGCTCACCGCACTGGTCTATCTCGCCAACGACGCCAACGTCGGCCGCAGTGAGATTGTCGAGGCGGTGCGCGCGGGCCTCGTGGACATGCGCCTGGTACTCGATTCGCTGAGCCAGGATGACGGCGATCTCGCCCTTGCGCTGGGCGCCCTGCGCGGCCGCATCGAACCACTCTTGCGCGGCACTGGAATCGGGCTGGTGTGGGACGTCGATCGCCAGCTCGACCTGCGTGGCTTCAGCCCGGAGGCGATGCTCGGCGTGCTGCGCATCCTGCAGGAGGCGGTCAGCAATGCGCTCCGGCATGCCCGCGCGCAGCTGATCCATATCCGCGCCAGCCGGCACGGGCAGCGCCTGTTGTTCGAGGTGATCGACGATGGCGTCGGCTTTGCCCAGAGCACGCAAAACGGGCAGTACGGACTGGGCGGCATGGCCAGCCGCGCGGCGAAGCTCGGCGCGCGGCTGGGGATCGATTCGCACGCCGGCAAGGGCACCCACGTGAGCCTCGAAATTGACGATCCGGCCGGCGCGCCCTGCAATTCGCTTCGCGCTTGAAACGATTACGCCTAGTCTTCCAGGCTGATCTTCCTGGATAGAAGCGCATGGGCAACGGACAGGACACCGCGGACGAAAATGCAGCGCCACCGATCCAGCAGGCGACCCTGTGGTCGGACGATGGCTGGACTGCAAAAGTGATCAAGAACGAGGACGACGAGGGCTGGGCCGTTGCGATGACACTCGACGGGCACAGCGAGCCGGCGCTGGTCGGGCCCTGGACCATGGGCCGTGACAAGAAGAACCCGAAGCCCCTGGATGCCTTCGCGTTCGCGACCCTGGTCAAGACCGCCTCGGATTTCGTGCGTCGCCAGGAACAGCAGGCGCACGCGGCGCTGCACAAGAGCACCAAGGTCGCGGTCAAGGGTGGGCGCGTGCGCGTAACCCTCGACATCATTCCCGACGAGGACAGCCCGTATGCGGAACTGAGCGCGTTCGACGACGCGGGGACCGAGCTGGTGCGCCAACGCGTCGCGCCGGATTTCCGCTTCAACCATGACACCGCCAGCGCCTGGGTGCATGGGGGCTATGTGCAGCCGGCGGGGGATTCGTAGGCCGCTGTGCCCGATCGGCCAGCACCATCGAGACGACGTTGATGGTGATCCGATCGGGCTCTGCGGCGCTCCTTTGTGTGATGCCAAGAGCGCCGCAGAGCGCGCCAAGAGCCGCGCGCACAGCGGCCTACGAACGCCGCGCCGCGCGCCACGCGGCAAATGCATCGCCCGGGTTGACCCGCAACCTTGCGAGGCCGACGCCCTTGGCGAGGCGGGCGAGCCAGCGCTGTTCGATCTCAACCAGCGCACGCAACGGGCGCGAGCCGGCGGTGCCGGCGACCACCGGACAGGCAGCCGCGCAGTCGGCAATCAACGAACACAGCAGCTCCGGCGGCGCGGCCATCCAGTCCGAACGCCGGCGCCCGTGGCGCGCGAGCAGGTCGAGCGGCAGCAGGCTCGCGAGGCCGGGGGCACCGGCGGGTGCCAGGCGCAGCGCGCAGGCGAACAAGCAGAGGCGCCAGCTTGAAATACCAGCAGCACCCTCTCCCGCGATTCCTCTCGCTGAGGACACTGGAGAGGGAAGCGCGAGCTCGGCCAGCGCAATGGCAATCGGATCGAGCAGCCGCAAAGTGTCGGCCATCGTCGACGCGCTGGGCGCCTCCAGCCAGCGCGACGTGGCGCTCACCAGCTCTGCGAGCAGGGCACCCGCGGCAGTCGGTTCGAAAGCCTGCGCCAGCGGATGCCGCGGCAAGCCTGCGGCCCAATGCTGCGATTCGTCCAGCCACCAGGCCAGCCTGGTCTGTGCCACTTGCGGATCGGACACTGCGATCGCGGTTTCGCAAAACTCTCGCAGCAGTACCTGGGTGGCCACGAAACGCGTGCGCTCCATACCTTCGGCCGCAAATTGGCTGGCCAGTAGCAGCTGCGGTTCGCGCTCCAACCAGGACGCACAGAAATCGGTGAATGCAGCGCTGACGGTCACTGCGGTTGCGTCAGTGCCAGCAGCAACTCTGCGAGCGCATCGGGCGAGTCGACGACCTGATCGGCCTGCCAGGTCGGCAACTCCGCAGGGTTCTCGATGTAGCCATAGCGCACCGCGATCGACAACGCGCAGCCGGCAGCGCGGCCACTGGCGATATCACGGCGATCGTCGCCCACCATGATGCTGTGCGCCGGGTCCACGTCGAGCAGCTTGCAGGCAAGCCAGACTGGATCGGGAGCGGGCTTGCGCACGGGCAGCGTGTCGCCACCGACCAGCACGAGCGCGGCAATACCTTGGAGGGCCGCGCTCCCGCGCGGCCGCTCGGCTTTTCCCAAGTCGGCAAAGGGCGGCGGCGCGGGAGCGCCGCCCTCCAGAACCCTGCAATCCCAACCGAGTTCGGCCAGCAGTTCGCGCGCTAGCCGTTCCGGCTTGTTGGTGACGATCCCGATCGCGATTCCACGCTCGCGCAGCGTCGCGAGCAGCGCATCGATGCCCGGATAGGAACGGCTCAAGCGCGCAATTCGCTGGCGGTAGAGCTCGAGGTAGCGCGGCAGGTAGCGGTCTGCAGCCGACGCATCGTCCGGGAAGCCCAGACTGATGATCCCGCGCCCGCCGCGTGCCGCGACCGCGGGTGGCAGGCCCGCTGCGCATGCGGACAGCCCGAGCTCCGCGCGCAAGTCGTCGAGTGCGCCGAGCAGGTCGCCAGCGGTGTCGATCAGCGTGCCGTCGAGGTCGAACAGGACCGCCTGGATGTGACTCATGCGGCGCTGGTCTGCGCCGCGACCAGGTAGTTGATCGACAGATCGTCACTCAGCGTTGCGCTGCGCGCAAGCGGGTCGTACCCCATGCCGCGAAATTCGATGCCGCTGCAGCCGATTTCGATCAGCGCGCGGCGCAGCTCGGACGGCTTGAGGAAACGGTCGTAGCGATGAGTGCCGCGCGGCACCAGCCCGAGTACGTACTCGGCCGCGACGATGCCGAGTGCAAAGGCCTTGGGCGTGCGGTTCAAGGTCGACAGGAACAATCGACCACCGGGTTTGCACAGGCGCGCACAGGCCTCGATCACGGCGCGCGGATCGGGCACATGCTCGAGCATCTCCATGCAGACAACCGCATCGAAACTGCCGCCGTGCTGGGCGGCGTAATCTTCGACGCTGAGCGTCTGGTAGTCGATCGCAAGGCCGCTCGCCGCGGCATGCACGCGCGCCGCCGCCACGGCTTCCTCCGCCAGATCCAGCCCGACCACGCTGGCGCCGGCGCGCGCGAGCGCCTCGCTCAGGATGCCCCCACCGCAACCGATATCGGCCACCCGCGCGTGTCCTAGCGGTTGCCGATCGGCAATGAACGCCAGGCGCACCGGATTGAGATCATGCAACGGCCGGAACGGACCCTCGGGATCCCACCAGCGTTCCGAAATTGCGCCGAAGCGGGCGAGCTCTTGGGCGTCGGCGTTGGCGTTCAAGCGCTTGGCTTCTGGTGGGTGTGGGCAGTGTTGGGGGTGATTTTTTTTTTATGTAAAAAAAAAGAAAAGCCAAAAAAAAAAAACCCCCAAAAAAAAAAAAAACCCCCCACAC
>JANPJV010000108.1:0-2320 GCA_031425695.1 Rhodanobacteraceae bacterium
CATCGCTGCGCGGGCAGCTCTCGCTGGCCGACGCTGCCACCCTCCCCCGATCCGAGCCCGGCACACGCATGGCGTGGCCGCACCTGAATCGATGGCGTTTCGCCATTCGGAGAAGACTATGTTTCCCTTTTCGCTGCCCACGGCGGTTTGTCCGCCTGTCCTAACTTCCGCGTCAAAATTGGCAACCAACTGCGGGTTTTGCCTCCTGCTCCTCGCTGCCTCACCGACTTTCGCCGCCACCGAATCCGACGAGCCTCCCCCGGACCAATTGGAGGCCACAACACTCGATTCCATCGCCGTCGTGGGTCGCCGCCAGAATCTCGTCGGCGAGGCAATCTCCGCCTCCGAGGGTCGCGTTGGCCAGACCGAATTTACCGCGCGCCCCTTGTTGCGCAGCGGTGATCTCCTGGAGTTCGTGCCCGGTCTGGTCGCGACGCAGCACTCCGGGAGCGGCAAGGCCAACCAATATCTCCTGCGCGGCTTCAATCTTGACCATGGCACCGACTTCGCAACTTTCGTGGATGCCATGCCCGTCAACATGCGCACCCACGGACACGGCCAGGGCTGGACCGATCTTAATTTCCTGATTCCCGAGACGGTGGAGGAACTGAGCTACCGCAAGGGCACCTACTATGCGGATGTCGGCGATTTTTCATCGGCGGGCTCGGCCCGTTTTCATCTGGCCGATCGCGTCGCGCGCAAGCAGATCGAGATCGACCTCGGCGAGTACGGCTACGCCCGGGGCGTCACGGTTGGGTCGTCGGGTGTCGGCCAGGGGGACTTGCTCTGGGGCGCCGAAGTACAGCGCTTCGATGGGCCGTGGTCAGATATCGAGGAAGACGTGGAGAAGGTCAATCTGCTGCTGCGCTATAGCCGCGAGGTTGGCGCGGGTCGTGCCTCGATCACTTTCATGGGCTACGACAACCAATGGAATTCGCCTGATCAGATTCCGCAACGGGCGGTGGAATCCGGACTGATCTCCGAACTCGGATCGATCGACACGAGCGTCGGCGGTGCAGCCTCGCGCTACAGCCTTTCCGGAAACTGGACCGGCACGGCCTTCGGGGGCCAGTTCTCCGCCTCCGCGTACGGGATCGACGCCGAGCTCGATCTCTTTTCCAACTTCACCTATCTGTTGGACGATCCGGGGAACGGCGACCAGTTCGAACAGGTCGACGATCGCCAGCTCTATGGCTTCGAGCTATCTCAGCAATGGGAGAGCGAGCGCAGCCGCTGGCGGCTTGGCGCGGACGGACGGCTCGACGATATCGACACCGTTGGCCTTTACCGTGCCCGCGAACGGGTGCGCATCGGCACGGTGCGCGAGGATGCCGTCGAGGAGGGCAGTCTCGGGCTGTTCCTGGCGCACGAGTACCGCTTCAGCGAGCGCCTGCGCACGCATATCGGCGTGCGCCATGACCGCTTCGACTTCGAGGTCGATGCGCGCTCACTGGCGGCGAACTCCGGGCAAGCCAGCGCTGACGCCACATCCTTGAAGCTCGGCTTGATTTACCAGCCAGCCGATCCGCTCGAGCTCTATGCCAGCTATGGCCAGGGCTTCCACTCGAACGATGCGCGCGGCACCACCATCCGCGTCGATCCGCTGACCGGCGACCCGGCGGAACGCGTGGATGCCCTGGTCGACTCAGTCGTCGGCGAGGTCGGCGCACGCGTGCATTTCAGCGATCGTGTCCAGGTAACACTGGCCGCGTGGAGCCTGCGCCTCGATTCGGAGCTGCTGTTTGTCGGCGATGCCGGTGGCACCGAGGCCAGCCGCCCGAGTCGGCGTGAGGGCATCGAAGCCGGCATTTACTGGTTCGGTAGCGATGCGCTCAGTGGCGAATTCGAAGCCTCCTATACGCGCGCCCGTTTTCGGGACGACGACCCGGTCGGCGATGAGGTCCCGGGTAGCATCCCGCTGGTGCTAAGCGGCGGTATCACGACGCGCTCGGACAGCGGCTGGCTCGGCACCGTGCGCGTGCGCCATTTCGGCGCCTACCCGCTGATCGAGGACGGCAGCGTCGAGTCGGATGGATCGACACTGGTGAATCTGCGCCTGGGCCGCGAATGGACCGACTTCGCGGTCTATCTCGACGTGCTTAATGCGCTCGACAGTAGCGACCATGACGTCGATTACTTCTATGCCTCAAGGCTGGCCGGCGAGCCGGCCGAGGGCATCGAGGACATCCACTTCCACGTTTTCCAGCCGCGCAGCGTGCGGCTGAGCGTGCGCTATGCTTTTTAGCGCACGGTTGGAGCCTCAACTTTATTGAGGAGCGGCCATGGCCGCGATGCTCTTGCTGCTCTTGGAGGAGCAACG
>JANPJV010000109.1:0-11342 GCA_031425695.1 Rhodanobacteraceae bacterium
TTCGCGCCTTTGCGCATGTTGAGCCGCGACGACAGCTCTTCTCGCTCAACATCAGTCAGTTCCAAACCCTTCGGCGGGCGCCCGTTCCTGGCCATTGGTCAAGCTCATGCGGATGATCCAGCATAGACCGCAGATGGCTGATTTAGTTCAACTTATTTCTGACACACCACATTAGTAGAGACGGGAGCGCCTCGGTGCGTCAGCAGCAGCCAGTTTCTCCGACATCGAAACCGACAACCGAAACGCTACTACCGACCCGCCGCAGTCGCGGCCCGTCCCGACAACCCTTCGAGCGCGGCGCGGCGGCGTTCCGCGCCCAGGCACAGGGTGGCCTGTTCGGTAAAGGCGCCGAGCAGTTCCAGGTCAAGCTCATCGATGCTGCGCGGGCTGCTGACATGGTCGACGTAGATGGCGGCGAGCACCTCGCCGCCGTGCACCAGCGGCCACACCAGCAGGCTGGCGATGTTGCCGCCGCTGAAGGACTGGCTGCGGGTTGCGAGCGGGACGCTGGCGACAGAGTTGAGCACCAGCGGAGTCTTCAGTGCAATCGCACGGTTGACCTGGGTGAGGCTGCCACAGAAGAGCACGTTTCCAGTGTCGTCAGGATCGACCCCGCGGTAGGCGGAAACGCGCAGACCCCCGGGACCGGGGAGTAGCACGAACCCACGATCGGCCTCGACCAGCTCCACCATTGAATCCAGCGCGCGCTGGATCAACGAGTTCGCCGCAATCTGGTGCAGCGCAATGCTGTGCTCGGCCACCGTCTTTCGGCGACGCGCGGCGTGCAGCCGCAATTGCGTCACCTCGTCCTGATCGATCACCTTGGCATCCGCATGCACATCACCGAAACGCAGCTGTGCATGCTCTTCCAGCGGCGATGGCTCGCTCGTGCGTTTGCCATCTACGAAGCTGCCGTTCTTGCTCGCGAGATCGATCAGCGTCCAACTGCCGCCGACGCTTTCGAGCCGCGCATGCGAGCGCGAAACGGAGGGATGATCGACCCGCACGTCCGAATCGATATCCCGCCCGATCACCGCCTTCGAGCCATCATCCAGGATCAACCGGACGGCGGCACGATCAGGCGGGAAGAGGTCGAGTCGCAAGGGCATCGGCTGGGCTCAGAACCGCAAACGCGAGCGAAGACTTAAAGATAGATCAAACTCAAAGCATCCACAGATTACAAAGATGGAAAGCGGATAAGAGCTGATTAAAGATCGATCCCGCTCACCGATCCAATGGCGTGATGTGGCGGAACGTCCTGCATCAACCTGGTGGGTTGCCGCTCTACGAGTGCTCTTAATCTGCGTCATCCGCTTTTCATCCATGTAATCTGTGGATGCTTAGCGGTTGATCTTGCTCTGCTCCCAGGCGAATCAGTGCCCGCGCAGCGTGCCGATGCTGAAGCGCAGGGTGGCGGCGCCTGCGAGCAGTTCTCCGGCCACGTTGGTGACACTGCGATCGGCCTTCCACACATTCGGAATGACGCTGCCCGAAAGCTCCGAGACGTTCGCACGGAAAGCATCCAGCAAGGCAATTGCGCTGTCGAGTTCGCCGGCTACGACCGCGGCGCGGACATCCGTGAGCTGTGCCGCCAACGCAGCGCGGTGCGAGAGCGGCACCTCGGCGACGCGGGACTCGAGACGTTGCAGTTTCTCCTCGACCACGCTGGCGGGTGCGCGCAGGTCCGCGACGATCAGAAACTGCGAAAAACCACCCGTGGTGCCGCGCGTGCGCACGCTGCCGGGCGCAACCTCGTCGGTGATGTCGAGGAACGGGCCGTTGTTACTCGACTTGAACAGCCGATAGGGCGAGTTCGATGTATAGGTGAGCAGCTCGGTATGCAGTTCCACGCGCACGGTATCGCTCAAGGCCAGGCCACCACTCGCCGGGGGCTCGATCGTGACCAGCAGCGGGAGCTGCGAAAGCAGGCCCGTCAAGGAGGAGGGCAGGCGCGTCAGCAAGACCGGATCGAGCAGGCTGATTGGAGCGGCTGTGATGCCGAGGCTCTGCGGCGAGAGATTCTGAGCATTCGAGAAAGTGAGAATCAACTCGGCTTCGACCCCGCCGGGCAGCTCGATCTGGGCACTGGCCACCGATCCGCTCACGCTCACCTGTACCGCGGCTCCCGCTGGTTGAATCGAGAGCATGAGCGCACACGCAGCAATCCAGCCGCGCCACGTCCCGAGCCGCTTGCATCCGTTCGCTTGCATATGACCCACCCCCCTGGTGCGTGTAAAAAATCATACGCGGTGGTGTAGTCGATGATCCATGAAGGATTCCCCCCATTCAGCGTCCGGGTTTGATCCGATCGTCCGTTCTGTGAGGCAAGTCCTAGTCTGGCTCCACCTTGGCGGCGCGTGTTGACGCGTTGCTGCCGTTTCTGACCAGGGAGAGCAACATGAACGCAGGACAACGCAGCACCCGTCGCCGCTTGTTGGGTTTCGCGATCGCGGCCGTCTTTATCGGCAGCAGCGCGCAAGCCGCTGTCATCGGAAGTGAACTGGCGCAATCCCTGCACGCGATGAGCCCACTCGAACGCACCCAGGTGGTGATCACCTACAACCAGCTCGGGCCGCTGTCGAGTGCGCAGGTCGGGGCGTTGCGCGCCCTCGGCCTGGACCAGGGCGTGCACTTCTCCAGCCTGCCCATTGCCGGCGCGCTGGCCACTCGCCAGCAGATTGAAGCACTCGCGCAGCGCAGTGAGATCCTTTCGATCCATGCCAATCGCAGCTTGCAGTACTTCAACCAGGGCTCGCGCCAGATCTCGAGTGCCGAGCGCGCCGAGGCGGCACCACAGGATTTCGGTCGGCCGATGCCCTTCAGCGGGTTCGGCGTCACCGTGCTGGTCAATGATTCTGGCATCGATGCGACCCACCAGGATCTGGCCTTCGGCGATCACGTCGTCGAGAACGTCCAGGGCCTGACCAACCTGCATGCGCTGGACGCGATGCTGCCGGTCTCGTATCTGGAAAACCAGCACAACACCGACACCAACTCCGGCCACGGTACGCACTGCGCCGGGACCATCGGCGGCACCGGCGCGCGCTCTTCTGGCCTGCATCGTGGCGTGGCGCCGGGCGCCGATCTGGTGGGCTATGGCTCCGGCGCTGCAATTGCCATCCTGGATGCGATCGGCGGTTTCGATTACGCCATCACCAACCAGTTTTCGTTCTCCAGTCCAATCCGGGTGATCTCCAATTCCTGGGGCAGTGATGGTCCGTTCGACCCGACCAATCCGGTCAACATCGCGTCCTATGTCGCCTACCAGCGCGGCATCAACGTCGTGTTCGCGGCAGGCAACGCCGGGCCCGGCGAAGATACCCACAACCCCTATGCGCAGGCACCGTGGGTGATTTCCGTCGGCGCCGGCGATAAGCGCGGCACGCTGGCCAGCTTTTCGTCGCGTGGCAAGCGCTTTGACGGCGGCAGCTTCAATACGCCGGACGGCCGGGCATGGACTTGGAAGAACGAGGTCACCGTCGTCGCGACCGGCGTCGATGTGATCTCCACGCGCTCTGCGACCAACGCCGCTGCCAATGGCGGCGATGCCGATGCCGCAGCAATCGCCCCGCAGCATTTGCCCTTCTATACGATGATCAGCGGCACCTCGATGGCGACGCCGCACGTGGCCGGCATCATTGCGCTGATGCTCGAAGCAAATCCCAGCCTGACCAATGATCAGGTACGCACGATGCTTCAGAAGAGTGCCACCAACATGGCTGGGCACAGCGCCTGGGAAGTTGGTGCCGGACACGTCAATGCGTATGCAGCGCTCGCGCAGGCGACCGGCAGGCGGCTCGACCATGGCGCGACCGTCAATTCGCTACGCACTTTCAATGCCAACCAACAGGTTGCGGGAGGTCCGTCGACGCCGTTCTCTCTCGACTATGCCCCGGTCGGGCCGGTGGAAGAGCTGAGCTTCAACGTCGCTTCCAATGTCGCCTGGGTGACGGCGCGGGCGCATGTTTCCACCAACACGGTTGCGCTGGTGCTGACCGATCCCGACGGCGAGCGCTTCGGCTCGGCGATCTCCTTGCCGGTGCTGGGCGAGACCGTGGTGACCAGCGCGCCCGGCAAGGCTGGGACCTGGAAGCTCACGGTGCGGGGCATTGGCTCAATCTCGGGTGTCGGCGTGAATCCGGGTGGCGCCACCAACGGCCTATCGTTGGCTGGCACTGTCAATGGCACGATCTCGACCTTGATCAGCCAGGGCTTCAGCGGCCTCTACGATATTGCCAACCATCCAGCCAAGGGCGCCATCGAGCACGCCATTGCGTTCCGCCTCGCCGACGGCATCGCCGGGCGTTTCCTGCCCAACAACGTGCTCTCGCGCAGCGAGCTTGCCGACTACTTGACCATGGGCGGCAACCTGCGCCAGGGCCTGCCGATTGCCGGCGGTAGCCGCTTCAGTGATATCGGCATCAGCCATCCGGCGTACGCGTTCGCGCACGCGGCCGGAAGCCCCGGCGGTTCGCTGCGCGACCTGGCCCACACGCAAGCGCCAGTGATCCGCCCACAGAGCGGTGCCTTCTTGCCGAATGGCGGGGTCGACCGCGTCGGGCTCGCCTACTCGCTGGTGCAGAGCCTTGCACTGCAGAGCCAAGCACAGGCCTTCAGCGGGCAAGTCACGGCCGTCTACGGCTCACAGCGGATCGCGGTCGAGGATGCCGGCAGCATCCCCGCAGACATGCGCGGCTATGTGCAGTTGGCACTCGACGCCGGGCTGATCAATGCGCGCTTTTCGCTGACCCAGGGACCATTCGATCCGCAGCCGGTGGTGCACGCCAACTTCCACCCGACGGCAGCAGTCACCCGCGCTGAGTACGCGGTCGCTGCCGGGCGCATGTCGGCCCAGTTCCGCGCTGCCCCGACGCCGTAAGACGCATCCGTCCGGACCCGCATCAGCGGGTCCGGACTTTGCCAGCTTCTGTCGGTCCGGACCTTGTCCGGACGCTCTTCCGAACCGCCGTGCTGACGTGCGTCAGGACCTTGCCCAGGCGCTTCGAAACGCCGGTGCTCGACGTGGGTCCGGACCTTGTCCGGACGCTCTTCCGAACCGCCGTGCTGACGTGCGTCAGGACCTTGTCCGGATGCTTCCGAAACGCCGGTGCTCGACGTGGGTCCGGACCTTGTCCGGA
The DNA here is from genome assembly GCA_031425695.1 of Rhodanobacteraceae bacterium. GTDB lineage: Bacteria > Pseudomonadota > Gammaproteobacteria > Xanthomonadales > SZUA-5 > JANPJV01. Next base: position 5,139 of record JANPJV010000109.1, read on the forward strand.
CGCTCTTCCCAAACCCGCCGGACAAGGCCGAACCCCCTCAGCCACTGGCGTCACCTCCTGCAGTCGCGCCTCTGACGCTCCTGGCACACACGCGACGGAGTGGTCAAACCGATGTAGTCCAGCGCGTGCAAATGCCGTAGCAGCGACGTCGCAAAATATTTTTCGCGAGCCACGAATCTTCACATATTCACAATATTGGGCGTCGTATCTTCACAAATGTGAAGACGCCCGGCGGTCGGGCAGGGAGCCTAGTGATGAACAAGCGTGATGAGCAGTCGGGACTGATTCTTCTGGTTGAGGACAACCGCGGAATCTCGGAAATGGTCGGCGAATTCCTCGAGCGCCGTGGTTACTCGGTCGACTACGCCGCCGACGGCGTGACCGGCCTGCACCTTGCGGTCAGCAACAGCTACGACGTGATCGTGCTTGACCTGATGCTGCCGGGAATCGATGGCATCGAGGTCTGCCGCAAGCTGCGTCAGGAAGCGAAGAAGTCGACGCCGGTGCTGATGCTGACGGCGCGCGATACCATCGAAGACAAGGTCACCGGTCTCGATGCCGGCGCTGATGACTACCTGGTCAAGCCGTTCGAGGTCAAGGAACTCGAAGCGCGCGTGCGTGCGTTGATCCGTCGCGATCGTCGCCAGGTGAGCCAGGAAGTGTTCCGCGTAGGGGAACTGGTGCTCGACACCGCCACCCTGCGGCTGACTCGCAATGGGAAAGACCTGCAGGTCTCGCCGATCGGCCTGAAGCTGCTGACAATCCTCATGCGCGAATCGCCGCGCGTGGTTTCGCGGCGCGACATCGAGCGCGAAGTGTGGGGCGACATGCTGCCCGACAGCGATACCCTGCGCAGTCACCTGTACAACCTGCGCAAGGTCATTGACAAACCGTTCGAGAAGACCCTGCTCCATACCATTCACAGCGCTGGCTACCGCCTTGCTGATCTGGATACCGAGAGCGCGGCAGCCTGATGACCTCGGCACCCGCACGGGTGCCCGGCAAGCTGGGTGAAGAGCAGCGCTTGCGTCGCAACGCGACGCGCTGCTCTGAACGCCCGAGGCTGTGCCGAGGGCCGGACGAAGAGCAGCGCTTGCGTCGCAACGCGACGCGCTGCTCTGAACGCCCGAGGCTATGCCGAGGGCCGGACGAAGAGCAGCGCTTGCGTCGCAACGCGACACGCTGCTCTGAACGCCCGAGGCTGTGCCGAGGGGCGGACGACGAGCAGCGCTTGCGTCGCAACGCGACGCGCTGCTCTGAACGCCCGGGGCTGTGCCGAGGGCCGGACGAACGTCAGCTGGGCAAGGTGCTTCCTGTACTTCAGGAGCGCACGACCTGCACGTTCCGAGCACTCACCAGTGGTGACAATGGTCGCGTTTTCCATCAGACGCCGCCGTGGCGGAGCGCATGAGCCAAGTAAAAGCCAATGCCGGGTTGCCGGGTAAAAGCGGGCTGTGCACGAAAGTCGCAAGTGCTTTCGTGGTACAGGCGATAGCGGTCGCCGGTTCAGCGCTGCTGGCGCTTGTCGCCAGCGGAATCATCCTCGCACCCCTGCTCGAGAATCCGGACAGTCGCACGACCCTGTTGCTCGCGGCTGTGCCGCTGGCGCTTTTCCTGGTCGCGGTTTTCTTCGCCCTGCGCATGGCCGCCGGACGCATCGAGCACGCGGTCGCACCAGTGGACTGGCTGGTCACTGAGGTAGGCGCCTGGGATTCCAAGGATCCAGACTTCAAGGCACTGGCACCGGATCGCCTGCCACCCTCGGTGGATGGCGAGAGCCTGATCCTGGCGCAGGCGATCCACAGTTATGCGCGCCGTCTCAGCGAATTCGTCGAGCGCGAGCGCAATTTCACCCGCGATGCCAGCCACGAGCTGCGCACGCCGCTCACCGTCATCAAGATGGCAAGCCAGGTACTGATCTCCGACAGCGTGCTCGACCCGTATGCGACGCGTAACGTCGAGCGCATCCAGAGCTCCGCCCGGGACATGGAAGCGCTCATCGAGGCGTTCCTGCTGATTGCCCGGGAAGCGGAAAATGCCCTCCCGGCGGACGACTTCGCCGTCAACTCTGTCATCCGCGAAGAGCTCGAGCGCGCCGAAGTGCTGGTGGGTGAGCGCGACATCAAGCTCAAGCTGATCGAGCGGGCGCAGTTTCGGCTGCATGCGCCCTCCAAGGTCGTTGCCGTGCTGATCGGTAATCTGCTGCGCAACGCCGTCGGTTTCACCGACAGCGGCCACGTCCACGTGACTATCGACGATGGCGAGGTGACCATCGAAGACACCGGCATCGGCATGGCCGCGGACGACCTGAAGTTGATTTTCCAGCCCTTCTTCCGCGCCCAGCATGGACGCCGTGGTGGTCATGGCGTGGGCTTGGCGATCGTCAAGCGCCTGTCGGATCGCTACCGTTGGCCGATCGATTATGAAAGCACGCCGGGCAAGGGCACTCGCGTGACCGTCCGCTTCCCTGATCGGGTGAGTGTTCCTGCGGCCGTCACACCGGTGGTGTACGAGCGCAGCAGCCTGGGCCGGCCGCAGCAGGCGGCTTGACTGGGGTTCTGCGCGTAGCGAGCGACCTTGCTTTTCTAGGTCATGTTGCCCGCGCCAGCGGCTACTTGTCATCCTCTTCCAGCAAAAGCGTCAAGTAGCCCCCTGCGGGGGCAACATGACCTAAGTGACATCAAAAGAGTCCGCGCGCAGCGCAGACCCATCAAATGCGTGAGTCCGTGCGCAGCGCAGACCCACCAAATGCGTGAGTCCACGCGCACCGCAGCCCCACCAAATGCGTGAGTCCGTGCGCAGCGCAGACCCACCAAATGGGTGCGCCTGCATGACCTTCGGCACATCCTCTGTGCGCCGGCTTCAACTACAAATGTAGTACGTACTACATTTGTAGAAATGCAATGCCGAATTCCGCCAAAGCAGTCGCCTTGAGCCCGGTACAGATGGAGCTGGTGCGCGTCCTCTGGGAACGCCCTGATTCCGCAACCGCCGACGTCGCGGCAGCGCTCGCGGCAAGCCGCGGCATCGCCCATACGACTGTGGCCACCATGTTGATCCGGCTGGAGAAACGCGGTGTCGTCAAATCCCGGCGCGAGGGCAGGGCGTTGTTTTACCGCGCCTGCGTGACCGAGGACGCGGTGCGGCGGTCGATGGTCTCGGACCTGCTGGAGCGCATGTTCGGGGGCGATCCCCGCGCACTCGCGGCGCATCTGGTCGAGCACACGCAACTCTCCCCCGAAGACTTGAGCGAGCTCTCGGCGCTGGCAAACGACGAGGTGTCCCGTGGTGGTCGTTGAGCTGTTGTTGTCCTGGCTGCTCACCTATGCCCTCCACAGCACGCTGTTACTGGGCGGCGCCTGGCTGGTACAGCGCGCGGTGCGCGGCAGCTGTTCGCCCTGGCTCGAAACCATGTGGCGGTGCGCGCTGATCTTGCCGATCGCCAGCTCGCTGCTGGTGCAGCTGCCGCGTGCCCCGTCGAGCAGCGCCATTCCGGTGGTCTCGATCCAGTCGTCGGCCGTGTGGGCGCCGGCCGGGCCTGACGCGAGCGGTGCCGTGCAGACCCGAGTTCAACCCAGCCCTGCATCGACATCGATGAGTAACACGCCGGAGCCAAAAGCGGCATCAAGTTGGCGCTTCGAGCTGACCGCGACGACACAGCGAGGATTGTTGTTGCTGTGGCTGCTGGGTGTTGCCTTCGGCTTGGCCGGCCTTGGCCTTGCCGTGCTGCGCATGCGCCGCCGCCGCCGTGACTGGCAGGCCTGCTCCGATCCGGACTGGCTCGCGAGCGGGGCGCGCATCGCCAATGTGCTGCCCGCGCCGGCGCCGCGCCTCTATACCGGCGCTGGCAGCTCGCCGCTCGCACTGATGGACAACAGCGTGCTGATTCCGGATTGGGCGCTGCCCCTGCCATCCGCGCGCCGCTACGCGCTGCTTGCCCACGAGCTCGCGCACCTGGCGCGACGTGATCCCTGGTGGCGCCTGGTCGCGCGCGTGATCGAGCGCCTGTTCTGGTTTCAGCCGCTCAATCGACTCGCCCGGCAGCGCCTCGAGGCGCATGCCGAATTCATGTGTGACGCGCTGGCTGTGGGTGTCGACACCGATCCGCGTGCGCTTGCCGGCTGCCTTGCCGCCTGCGCGATCCGCGGTAGCGAAACCCATCCGCTGGCCGCCGCCATTGCTTCCCATCCATCGCTGCTGCGACGTCGCATCAGCCAACTCACTGAGGGTATCCCCATGCAATCAACCTCCAGCCCGCTGCTGCGCGGCGCCATTGCGCTTGCGTGCGCCGGCGTTCTGTACGCACTGCCGGGCGTCGAGCTTTACGCCGGCGACGGCCAATCTGCCCGCGCGTCGAAAGCTGGCACCAGCAGTAGCAGTAGTTCGTCGAGTTCCGACCACAACCGCAACGTCTCGATCTCCCACAGCGACAGCGGTGGCGAGATCTCGATGAGCTACAAGAGTAGCGATGATGACGGCACGCTCGAAGTCGGGGCCGAAGGCAAGGTGGGCTTTTCCGCTGCCGAGGATGCGGTGGTGTCGTTGTCCGCGGACGGGAGGTTCGAGATCGAGGACGATCGCGACGGCACCGAGCGCGAGATCATCTACAAGGCCGCCGATGGTGGCGTGAGCGCCCGCTATTACGTTGATGGCGACGAATCGCCGCTGGACGCCGACGGTCGCGCCTGGCTCGCCCGGATCCTGCCGCAGGTCCTGCGCGACAGCGGCTTCGATGTCGAAGGCCGCATTGAGCGTATCCATCGTCGCGGCGGCAACGCCGCCGTTCTCGACGAAATCGAGCTCATCGCCGGCGCGCATGCGCGGCGCAGCTACCTTGCCGGCCTGTTCGCGCGCGGGCCGCTCAACAGCGCCGAAATCGATCGCACCCTGGTGCTCGCCTTTGCGATTGCGAGCGATTTCGAGCTGCGTACTGCGCTGCAGTCGCTGATCGAATCGCAAGACCTGAGCCCGCATCACCGCGACCGCATTGTCGAGCGAATGGCGACGATGAGCAGCGATTTCGAGGCCCGCCAGGTGCTGGTCGCCATGGTGCCAAAGCTCACCGACAGTGGCGCGCCGGTGTTGCTCAAGGCCCTCGCGGCGATCGAATCGGACTTCGAGCGCCGCCAGGTGCTGGATGTCCTGTTCGCCCGTCGCGACCTCACTCCCCGCCTGCTCGCGATCGGTCTCGAAGGTGTCAGCGGAATCGAGTCCGATTTCGAGCGCCGCTCGGTGCTCACTGCCGCTGCGCCGCATGTCGCCAACCAGCCGGCAGCGATGTTGAAATTCGTGGCCGCTACACGCGAATTTGATTCCGATTTCGAGCGCCGCACCACGCTGGTCGCGCTGCTCGAGGTCGGCAAGCCCGACCGCGCGGTCGTCGCTGCCGTGCTCGAGAGCATTGCCCAGATGGACGGCGATTTCGAAGCCCGCCAGGTCCTCACCGCGATTGCCCCACTGGTCGGCAACGACCAGGCCCTGCGCGCCCGCTACCGCGACATCAGCGCCGACCTGTCCGACTTCGAGCGTCTGCAGGCTGAGGATGCGTTGGTTGATATGTAGGTTGCTACGGATGCGCGGATCGCACGGCTGACGTAGGCTGGGTCCGTCGCGCCGGGTGGCATCGGTTCTCGCGTACTGCAAACGAGCGCGCAGCGCCCGGCTGGGTCGACGGAGCGGAGAGCGCTACGTAGGCGGACGCGGCCGCTGGCGCGAGTGCCAGTTGCGCGAAATTTGCTCTTCGCGCGCACAGAACCGCGCTACCTCCGAGCGCCCGGGCCGCGCGCTAGGTTGGTTTTTAGATGAGGTTCCGTTCTACGGGCGCGCGGATCACCAGGCCGAGGTAGGCTGGGTCCGACGCGCCTTGCGGCACCGATTCTTGCGAACTGTCTACGAGCGCGCGGCGCCCGGCCGGGTCGACGGAGCGGATAGCGCTACGTAGGCGGACGCGGCCGCTGGCGCGCTCGTCGGTCTCGCGAACGCAAATTCCTCGCGCGCACAGAACCGCGCTACCTCCGAGCGCCCGGGCCGCGCGCTAGGTTGGTTTTAGATGAGGTTCCGTTCTACGGGCGCGCGGATCACCAGGCGAGGTAGGCTGGGTCCGACGCGCCTTGCGGCACCGATTCTTGCGAACTGTCTACGAGCGCGCGGCGCCCGGCCGGGTCGACGGAGCGGATAGCGCTACGTAGGCGGACGCGGCCGCTG
>JANPJV010000110.1:0-20793 GCA_031425695.1 Rhodanobacteraceae bacterium
CCCCTCTCCCCAAGAACATGGGAGAGGGGAGCGTCCTTGGTTTTCGGAATCCCTCTCGTGTCCCAAGACCTCCCGCGCATTCTCCTGATCACCCGGCGCACGCCGCTGGAAATGCTGCTCGAGCGTTTCGGGACGCGGGGGCAGGCGGCTTTCTACCTGCGCTCTCGCGGGCAGGACCTGGCATGGTCGCAGTCGGTACACGACAAGCTCCAGGCGGCACTGACACTGGTGCAGCAAGCCATTCCTGCGCATCAACGGCGGGTGCGCGTCGATCGCGACGAGCTCGATCGCTTCCTGTTCGCGCCGAATGACGTGATCTGCGTCGTGGGCCAGGACGGGCTGGTGCCGAACGTCGCCAAGTATCTGCGCGGGCAGACAGTGATCGGCATCAATCCGGATCCCGCGCACTATGACGGCGTGCTCTGCGCGCATGCGGCCAGCGTCGCCCACGTGCTCATCAAGTTTGCGTGCGCCGACGCGGCTCATCGTGGCGGCCATTACCGCATCGAGGAGAGGACCATGGGGCTCGCGCGGCGCGAGGACGGCCAGGAATTGCGCTCGCTCAACGAGATCTTTCTCGGCCACATGAGCCACCAGTCCGCGCGGTATCGATTGACCGTGGGCAACCAGGAGGAGCGGCATTCATCCTCCGGCGTCATCGTCGCCACCGGCACCGGCGCTACCGGTTGGACGCGCTCGATCTGCGAACAACGCGCCATCACGGCCGCCCTGCCGGGGCCAATAGATCGTCAACTCGTGTGGATGGTCCGCGAACCGTTTCCGAGCGTCGCTACCGGCACGGCGCTCAACTTCGGAGTGCTCGACGCCGAGCAGAAGCTGGTCATGCAATCGGAAATGGACGAAGGCGGCGTGATCTTTGCCGATGGCATCGAGTCCGACCGTATCGAGTTCCTGAGCGGGCAGCGCTGCGAGATCGGCATCGCGCCGGAACGGCTGCGACTGGTGGTCGAGGCCACGAAGAAAAAGTAACGGACAAAAAAGCGGCCCTGCGGCCGCTTTTTTTGTTTCGTCCGGAGCGATTGCGGCACACGGATGTGCCGTCCATTTTCGGCGACGGAAGTTGCCGAAAATGAAGCGAAACGAAAATGACACTTTTCGTTTCGCGTGTCGGTACGAGGCCGGATGGCCTCGTTACCGACCAATCAACTAATACCGATAGTGATCCGGCTTGTACGGGCCGTCCTGCGAGATGCCCATGTAACTCGCCTGCTGGTCGGAGAGGCGCGTCAGCTTCACGCCGATCTTCTCCAGGTGCAGGCGCGCGACTTCCTCGTCGAGATGCTTCGGGAGCTGGTAGACCGCGTTCTCGTACTCGTCTTTCTTCGCCCACAGGTCGAGCTGCGCGAGCACCTGGTTGCTGAAGCTGTTGCTCATGACGAAGCTCGGGTGGCCGGTCGCGCAGCCGAGGTTCACCAGGCGGCCTTCGGCCAGCAGGTAGATCTCGTTGCCACCGGCAAAGCGGTACTTGTCGACCTGCGGCTTGATGTTGACCTTGGTGACGCCTTCGCCGTTGATCAGCTTCTCGACCTGGATCTCGTTGTCGAAATGACCGATGTTGCAGACGATGGCCTGGTCTTTCATCTTCGACATGTGTTCGAAGGTGATGACATCCTTGTTGCCGGTCGCGGTGACGTAGATGTCGGCGCGGCCAAGCGTGTTCTCGACGGTGTCGACTTCGAAGCCTTCCATCGCCGCCTGCAGTGCGCAGATCGGATCGATTTCAGTCACGACGACGCGCGCGCCGAAGCCGCGCAGACTGCGCGCCGAGCCCTTGCCGACGTCGCCGAAGCCGCAGATGACGGCAAGCTTGCCCGCGATCATGCGATCGGTGGCGCGCTTGATGCCATCGGCCAGCGATTCACGGCAGCCGTACAGGTTGTCGAACTTGCTCTTGGTGACCGAGTCATTGACGTTGATTGCCGGGACCAGCAGTTGGCCGAGCGCCTTCATCTGGTACAGGCGGTTGACGCCGGTCGTGGTCTCTTCGGACACGCCGCGCCATTCCTTGACGACTGCAGTCCAGAAGCCCGGACGCTCCTTGGCGGTGCGCTTGAGCAGCTTCTTGATGATGGCTTCTTCTTCGCTGTCGCTCGCCGAATCGACCCACTTGTCGCCGAGCTCCATCTGGTAGCCCTTGTGGATCAGGAGGGTGACGTCACCACCATCGTCGACCACCAGCTGCGGACCCAACTCACCCGGATGCACGACGGCATCGAGCGTGCAGTCCCAATACTCTTCGAGTGTTTCGCCCTTCCACGCGAACACCGGCGTGCCAGTGACGGCAATCGCGGCGGCGGCGTAATCCTGGGTGGAAAAAATGTTGCAGGAGGCCCAACGCACGTCGGCGCCGAGCGCGACCAGGGTTTCGATCAGTACGGCCGTTTCCACGGTCATGTGCAAGGATCCGGTCAGGCGCACGCCAGCGAGCGGCTTGCCCGGCGCGTACTTGGCGCGGATCGACATCAGGCCTGGCATCTCGTGCTCGGCCATCTGGATTTCCTTGCGGCCCCACTCGGCGAGCGAGAGGTCACGCACCTTGAAATCCGGCTTTGCAATTTCAACCGGCGTGGCTTGTTTCAGAACTGCATTCATGGAAAACCTCATTAGATGAGACAGGCGCCCTTGCAAAGGGAACCAACCCACCGAGCGTGATCGCGAACCTGTTGCCGTTCGCGCAAACAGACCACCGTCGCGATTGCAGCGCCCCTCAGCAGGCGGAGCGGCCGCCTGGCGACGACCGTTGCGACAATTATATCGCTATTTCGAGATAGAGCGATGAATGGGCTCTCATGATGAGTGAACTCGTACGCGCTGGTGGAAATGCATGGGCGGACTGGCGTCACGCTGCGGGGGATGGGAACATCGTCGGGCGCAATCATCGACGACGGATATGAGCGAAGCTGCTGGTCCCTTAAGCCCCGACCTCCCGGCCATATCCGAAGCCTTGCGATTGGCCACGGTCGAGGCTCTGGGCGATGGCATCTGGATCTCCGAGCTCAACGGCGAAGTGCTGTATCGAAACCCAGCTGCCGTCAAGATGGAAGGCATGTACTGGTCGCGCGGCGGTCATGTCGGCACGATGGAAGATGTCGTCTTCGACGCCGATCTCACCCAACGCCTCGGGGAACGTGGGCAATGGTCCGGCGAATACCACCTGACCGGCGAGGATAGTGCCGACGGTGGCAGCGTGCGCAGCGTGGTGATGGAAGTCCAGATGCTCCGCAACGCGGCGCACGGCGCCAGCGGGCTGTCCTTCCACGCGCGCGATGTCAGCCGTGAATGGTGGCGTGAGCAGTCATTGCAGGATCGCCATATCGAGCTCGAACAAGCCTACACGCGCCTCAAGGAAACGCAGACCCAATTGCTGCAGTCGGAAAAAATGGCCTCCATCGGCCAGCTCGCCGCCGGTGTTGCTCACGAGATCAACAACCCGATCGGCTACGTGCATTCCAACCTCGGCACCTTGCAGGTGTATGTGCGCGGGCTGCTCAACCTGCTGAACGCCTATGACCGCTTGTGCCAAGCGATTCCCGAGCCATTGCGTGCACTGATCACCCCGGTCGAAGAAATGAAGGTGCAGGTCGACTACGAATTCCTGACGCAGGATCTCCCGCAGCTGCTGATCGAATCGCGTGAGGGCATCGAGCGCGTCAAGAAAATTGTGCTCGACCTGCGCGATTTCTCCCACGGCGGGCAGCTCGAGAATGACGAGTGGATGGTCGCCGACGTGCACCGCGGGCTCGAGAGCACGCTCAACATCGTCTGGAACGAGCTCAAGTACAAGGCCGAGGTGCGCAAGGAATTTGGCCCGATCCCGCCGATCGAATGCATGCCCTCACAGCTGAACCAAGTCTTCCTGAATCTGCTGGTCAACGCAGGGCAAGCGATCGCTGAGCAGGGCGTCATCACCATCGCAACCAGCCGTGGCGATGACGAAATCTGCATCAGCGTCACCGACAATGGTCATGGCATTCCGCCGGCCCAGCTCGCACGCATCTTCGATCCCTTCTTCACGACCAAGCCCGTTGGCAAGGGCACCGGCCTCGGCCTCGCGCTGTCATACGGGATCGTGCAGAAGCACAGCGGTCGCTTCGAGGTCGACAGCGAAGTGGGCAAAGGCACGTCCTTCCGTGTGTTCCTGCCATTGCGGCGGGTGTCCGCCTCAACAACTCTTGGGGCTTGAGGCAGTGCATCCAGGGAGTAGACTCGGCGGCTTCGCCCACCATTAAGAGCTTGCCATGCCGCGATTGATGCTTGTCGACGACGAGCCGAATATTTTGAGCAGCCTGCGTCGTTGCATCAACGCAATCCCGGCCGAGACCTTCGGCGGCAAGGCCATCGTGGAAACCTTCATGGCCCCGGCGCAAGCACTGGCGCGTGCGCAGGAGATAGCATTCGACCTGGTGATCTCCGACTACCGCATGCCCGACTTGGATGGCGTCGCCTTCCTCTCGCGCCTGATCGAGATCCAGCCGAACATCTCGCGCCTGATCCTGAGCGGCTATGCGGACCTGCATGCCCTGGTCGGCGCGATCAACCGCGTACAGATCTTTCGCTTCATCGCCAAGCCGTGGGACGACCACGAACTGGAGACCGCCATCGCGCAGGCGCTCGCGCAACGCCATCTGATCATGGAAAACCAGCGCCTCGCTGACCTCGTGCGCATGCAGGAAGGCCGCCTGACCCGTCAGGAAGTCGAGCTCAAGCGCTTGGAGGAGCTCCATCCCGGCCTCACCAAGATCAAGCGCGGCGCCGACGGCTCAATCGACCTCGACCTCGACATGGGCGACGACGAGGACATTCGTTAATTGGTTTGAAAAGGTCCATCCTGGACCTTTCAACACGCTCAACATAAAGTGTCATTTTTGTTTCGCTTCATTTTCAACAACTCGTTGTTGAAAATGGCGGCACACCAATATGCCGCCTCCAACTCGAGCGGCGCCGCAGGCCCGAGGCCCTACCGCTCAGTCCGCCGGCCCGGTCCCCGGAGCAAAAACGCGATCTTTGCCGCGCGACCACCGAACACTCAGGTCCCGCTGAGCACGGGTCCCGGGCGAGCGCGAATTCAGTAGCCCGAAGCGGGTACTCGCTGAACAGGTCGAACCTCATTGACCTTCTGACAGGACGATCTGGCTGTGGCGCAGCAAGAACCACGTTCTTGCTCCGCCGACGGGATCCCAGCTCCGAAGCCGGGCGGAAGTCGGAGACTTCCGCACGAACCAGAACAGGTCGAACCACATTGACTTTCCGACAAGACGATCTGGCTGTGGCGCAGCAAGAACCACGTTCTTGCTCCGCCGACGGGATCGCAGCTCCAAAGCTGGGCGGAAGTCCGAGACTTCCGCACGAACCCGTCAATCCGGCAACGCGACGATGTTGAACCAGTAGCGGTCGAGGGCGCGGACGACGTCGACCAGGCCCTGGAAGCTGACCGGCTTGGTGATGAAGGAATTGGCCCCGCCCTGGTAGCACTTCAGCACGTCCTGGTCGGACTTTGAGGTGGTCAGGACCACGACCGGCAGGTGGCGCAGCTTGGGATCGGCGCGGATCTGCATGAGCGCCTGCGGGCCGTCGACCCGAGGCATGTTGAGATCCAGGAGCACCAGCGCCGGCAACGCGACGTCGGCATCTTCAGCGGCGGCCGCCGCGCGCAGGTAGTCGAGCAACTCGACACCATCGTTGACGAACACCAACGGATTGGCGATGCGGCTTTCCATGAAGGCGTCGCGAGTCATTTCGCGATCGTCGTCATCGTCGTCAGCCACGATGATGGTCAGGAGTCGGGCGGCCACGAGATAACCTTATGCATAAGTGCGGGCCACTATGCGCGCATGCCCGTACGCGCGCCTATATGCGGATAGGCATGTTTCCAATTCTTAATACCCTGTTGAGACTCCCGGGGCGATTCGGCCGTCGTAAACAAATACCTTACACATCAATAACTTGCGCTGGCCCACCGAAGCGGACGACCAAGGCGCTCGGGTGACGACTAAAGTACCTTTTGTCAACCACCTCCGCGCAGTTGTTCCTGGCGCCGGAAGGCCTCGAGAACCTGCGCGCGGAGCGCATCGTCGTCCCACGGCTTGGTCAGGAATTTATAGATCGCGCCGCGGTTGATGGCCTCGGTCACGCTCGAAAGATCAGTAAATCCGCTGAGCACCATGCGCACCGTGTCCGGATACATTTCCTTGACCTGGCTCAGGAACTCGGTGCCGCTGATGCCGGGCATGCGCTGGTCGGAAAGGATGACCTGCACGCGATGCGTAGCCAGCAGTTCAAACGCCTCAGCGGCGTTGCCGGCGTCGAGAATGCGATAGCCGTCGCGGCGCAGCAGGCGCAGCAACGAACGCCGGATGTTCTCTTCGTCGTCGAGCACCAGCAACGTGCGATCGGCGACGTCTTCCCCGGGGCCGAGTGGCAGCAGGTAGCGGCGGCGCAGGATTTCGGGGACGTCGACTGCCGCCAGCGGGCGCGAAAAATAGAACCCCTGGAATTCGTCGCAATGATTGCGCTTGAGGTAGCCGTACTGCGCTGCCGTCTCGACCCCTTCGGCAACGATGCGCATCCCGAGGTGATGGCCCATCGCGATGATCGCGCGTACCAGCGCGGCGTCGTTGCCATCCTGGGTAATGTCGCTGATGAAGCTCTGGTCGATCTTGAGCTTGTCCAGCGGAAACCGCCGCAGATAGCTCAACGACGAGTAGCCGACTCCGAAATCATCCAGCGCCAGGCGCACCCCGAGCTTCTTCAGTTCCTGCATCAACCCGATTGCGCGCTCGGCATTGTCCATGAGCACGCTTTCGGTGAGCTCGAGCTCCAGCATGGTGGCAACGATGCCGGTCTCCTCGATGATCTTGCGCACATCCTCGATGAAGGTGGGCCGTTGCATCTGCGCCGCCGAGACGTTCACGCTGACGATGAATCCGGTCAGGCCAGCGTCCATCCATTGACGCATCTGGCGGCAAGCGCTGCGCAGCACCCAGGCGCCGAGCTGCAGGATCATGCCGCTGTCTTCGGCGACCGGAATGAAGCGCCGTGGCGGCAGCAGCCCGAACTCGGGCGAGTCCCAGCGTACCAGCGCTTCGAGTCCGACGACCGTGCCGTCCTGGGCATCGACCTGCGGCTGGTAATGCAGCAGGAATTCGCCCCGCGTGAGCGCATCGCGCATGCGCCCACCGAGCGCCATGCGATCACTCAGCGTCTCGCGCAGCTCATTGCCGAACACGAAAGCGCCATTACGCCCACTACGCTTGGCCCGATTGGTAGCGATATCGGCTTGGCGAATCAGTTCGAGCACGCTCTGGCCGCTGTCGGGGAAACATGACGCACCCACCGAGGCAGTGAGGTACAGGGTTGCCGTCGACGAAATCGGCATCGGCTCGGCAATCCGCTCGCAGTACGAGCTTGCCAGGCGCAACAGGTCGACATTGATGTCGGGTTCTTCGACCGCGACCAGGAACTCATCGCCAGCGTATCGCATGACCTCGGCACCGACACCGGCACGCTCGCGCAAACGATCGGCGATCTGGCGCAGAGCGGCGTCGCCGGTAGCGAAGCCCATGGTGTCATTGACCGAGTTGAAGCCATCGAGATCGACGAACAGCAGCACCAGCCGGGTGCCGTGCTCGCGGGCATTTCCCAACAGGACTTCGAGCCGTGCCTCGGTAACCGCGGTATAGCGCGGCAAACCGGTCACGGCATCGTGCGTCGCCAGATAGTTACGCTCGGCCTCCAGGTATTTTTGCTCGGTAACATCCGTTTGCACGCCGATGTAGTGCGTTAGTCCACCTTCATGGTTGCGCACCGGCGACAGTGTCAGGCGGTTCCAGAAAAGGCTCCCATCCTTGCGGTAATTGCGCACGAAGACGACGCAGCTGCGCTGCTCGGAACAGGCCTGCCACATCTCCGCGATCGCTGGTTGCTCGCGGTCCTCACCTTGCATGAAGCGGCAATTACGCCCGATCACCTCACTCGCCCGGTAGCCGGTGATGCGTTCGAATGCGGGATTGACATAGATGATCGGATTGTCACTCCGTGAAACGTCGACGATGGTGATGCCATCGCTGGCCGACTCGACCGCGCGCCGCAGCATCACCAATTGGCGCTCGTTGGCGCGCTGCTCGGTGACGTCGTGCAGGATCAACTCCTGCGCGGCCTGGCCGTTCCAGTGCGTTTCACTGACGCGCACATCGACGATCCGCGTCGCCCCGAAGGCGTCCTTGAGTTCGACGCGCTCACGTTTCGGATTGAGCAGGGCCGGTAACGCCGGCCGACCGACGAGATCCGTCTCGGGCTCGCCCAGGATCTGGCAGGCTGCCGGATTGGCAAACAGGATCCTGCCGTCGGCAGCCACCACGATCAGCCCGTCGGCAATATCGCGCAACACCTGGCGCAGGGTGGCCTCGCTCGCGCGCAGCGCCGTCTCGGCGCGCAGCTTGGCGGAAATATCGAGCGCCAGGACCATGCGCACCGCACCGCTCTCCAGGTGCACGTCGCTGCGCACGATCTCGACATCGATCGGTGCGCCGTCCTTGCGCCGATGCCGCCACACGCCCGACTGGAAATGTCCCGAAGTCGGCCGGTGCTTGCGATTGAATTCAAGGAAGCTCTCGACATCCTCGGTCGCGCGCAGATCGGTCAGGCGCAGGTTGAGGAACTCCGAGCGGGTGTAGCCATATTGCTCGATCGCCGCGATGTTGACTTCGAGAATGTTCAGGGTTTCCGGATCGTGCACCCACATCGGCACCGGACTGGCGTCGAAAAGCATGCGGTATTCGCGCTCACGGTCGGCCAATTGCCGCCCCAGCCGGTGGCGTTCGACCGCGTAGCGCAGGCTGCGCTCGAGGCCGATCGCGTCGAGGCGCTCCTTGACCAGGTAGTCGGCCGCGCCCTCGGCCAGGCACAGGCGATCGATTTCCGGGCTGCCATGTCCGGTGAGGACGATCATCGGCGGGCGTTGCGCGTCGCCCGCGGTCGCGCGGAGCAGGTCCGCACCGGTGTAGGCGCCGAGCTGGAAGTCGGTGAGCACGATTTCGTGCCGATGCGCTGCCAGTACCCGGATGGCCTCATCAAACGAAGAAGCGGTCTCGACTTGATACGGCTGGTCCGAGCCCAGGCGTGCGAAGAGGTCCAGGATCAGGAAACGATCGTCCGGGTCATCGTCAACCACCAGCACTCGCAACGGCGGAATGGTTACGCTCACGCAGTCTCCGGTGGCGACGCCACCCATCCGGCAGGACTGGAGAGTATCCCGCGCCGGCGATCCCGACTTCCACTGCTCATGGAAGGTCTGAGCAAATCCATCCATGGGCTTCTCAGACACGCTGAACAAAAAAAGTTGTTTTTGTTCGCTTCATCAATGAATTGCGCCATCCAAAGCGACGGCACATCCCTGTGCCGCGCCACCGGTTGTTCCCGGCGAGCCCGGCAAGGTGTAGAAAACAGCGGACCCCAACCGGAGACCGATCTCATGTCCGATCCGCAAACCTTTTTCTTCGAGGCACTGGGTCGCGGCGACCAGGCCGCCGCCGAACTGCAACTGGACGCTGATCCCGGCCTGCTCAAAAGTGTCGATGCGCAGGGCGTGTCGCCGATCGTGTTCGCCTGTTATCGCGGCCAGATGGCAACGGCCGAATGGCTGGCCGAGCGCAAGGGTGAGCTCGACCTGGCCGAGGCGCTGGTGCTCGGTCGGCGTGGCGTGGTCCTCGCGCGCCTCGCGGCGGACCCCATGGCGGCGCGCGGACATTCGGCGGATGGGTTTTCCATGCTCGGGCTGGCGGTGTTCTTTGGCCGGTTCGACTGCGCTGCGCTGCTGCTCGGCGCCGGCGCCGACGTCGATGCAGCCGCCACCAATCCGATGCGCGTGGCACCGGTGCATGCCGCCTCCGCCCAGGCCGACGAAGAACGCGCGCTGCGGCTGATGCACCTGTTGCTCGCCTTTGGTGCCAACTTGAACGCAGCACAAGCCGGCGGCTGGACCGCGCTGCACTCCGCCGCGCATCGCGACTACCCGTCGCTGGCGGCGCTGCTGCTCGGCGCCGGTGCCGATCCAGCGGCGCGCAGCGACGACGGCCGCACCGCGCTCGAGATGGCGCGCGCCGAGAATCGCAGCCGCGCGCTCGGCGTGCTCGAACGCTGAGTACACTGCGGCGGTTTTGCGGCCGCCACGCACCGTCGCACGCCGATTTACCACGCTGCCAATAACCAGGACGACCATGACTGCAAGCGCGCCGATGCTGATCACCTTCGCGATCTACCTGATCGGCATGCTCGGGATTGGCCTCTACGCCTGGTGGCGTACGCGCAGCTTCGACGATTACATCCTCGGCGGCCGCAGTCTGAATCCGTGGGTGACGGCACTTTCGGCCGGCGCCTCGGACATGAGCGGCTGGCTGCTGATGGGACTTCCCGGCGCGCTGTTTCTTTCCGGACTGGCCGAATCCTGGATCGCCATCGGCCTGGTTCTCGGCTCGTGGCTCAACTGGACGCTGGTGGCCGGCCCCTTGCGGGTCTACACAGAACGCGCGAACAACGCGCTCACGCTGCCCGACTATTTCACCCATCGGTTCGAGGATCGCAGCCGCCTGCTGAGGGTGATCTCGGCCCTGGTGATCCTGGTGTTCTTTGCCATCTACTCGGCTTCGGGCATCGTCGCCGGTGCGCGCCTGTTCGAGGCGACCTTCAACATTCCCTATGCGACGGCACTCTGGGCCGGCGCTGCCGTGACCATCGCCTACACGCTGATCGGCGGTTTCCTCGCGGTGAGCTGGACCGACACCGTGCAGGCGACGCTGATGATCCTGGCGTTGCTGATCGCACCGATCGTCCTCATTTCAGCGGTTGGCGGCCCTGGCGCCGCGCTCGCGAGCATTGCCGCCTTCGATCCCGCCCGCGCAGATTTCTTCCAGGGCACCACCATCGTAGGAATCATTTCCCTGCTGGCCTGGGGGCTCGGCTATTTTGGCCAGCCCCACATCGTTTCGCGCTTCATGGCGGCCGACTCGCTGCAGGCAATCAAGCCCGCGCGCCGCATCGCCATGAGCTGGATGATCCTGTGCCTGTTCGGCGCGATGGCCGTCGGCTTTTTCGCCATCGCCTGGGTCGCCGCCAACCCGGGGCCCGGCGCCTCGGTCGTCGCCAACCCCGAGCGCGTCTTCATCGTCGTCGCCCAGCAGTTGTTCAACCCCTGGATCGCGGGCGTGCTGCTGTCCGCCATCCTCGCCGCGATCATGAGCACGCTCAGCTGCCAGCTGCTGGTCTGCGCGAGCGCGCTCACCGAGGATTTCTACAAGCCCTTCCTGCGCCCGCAGGCCGGCCAGCGCGAGCTCATCTGGGTCGGTCGCAGCGCGCTCCTGGCCATCTCGCTGGTCGCAATCGCCCTCGCATGGGATCCGAATAACCGCGTGCTCGACCTCGTGGCCTACGCCTGGGCCGGCTTCGGCGCGGCCTTCGGCCCGGTCGTCCTGCTGTCCCTCGGCTGGCGCCGCATGACCCGCAACGGCGCCCTCGCCGGGATGCTCACCGGCGCGCTTACCGTGCTCATCTGGAAACAGTACGCCTGGCTCGGCCTCTACGAAATGGTCCCCGGCTTCGCCTTCGCCTGCATCGCGATCTACGTCGTCAGCCGCCTCGACCGCGAACCCCCCGCGTCCGTCCTCGCGCTATTCGATCGCGTCCGGGCCGAGTTGCGGGCGTGAGGGTTTGAAGAGCAAAGGCTCATCCGCAGATTACATAGATGAAGAGCGGATTCCCTCAGATTAAAGCAAGAGAATTTTATCCACAGATTTCGCAGATTTCCGCAGATTAAGAGCGCGATTTGGGCTTTGTAGAGTCGCGGGCTTGGACTGCTCCTCTCTCCCTGCTTGTAGGGAGGGGCCTGGGAAGTGGGCGCTTTGGGCGAGAAACGGCCCCTCTCTCCCGACTTCCTCTCCCTAAGGAAGGTCTGAACAAGTCCATCCTGGACTTTTCAGACACGCTCAACAAAAAGTGTCATTTTTGTTTCGCTTCATTTTCAATAACTTACGTCATCGAAAATGGCGGCACATCCATGTGCCGCACGGAACCTCTGACTTTTTCAGAGGTTCCCTAATAGCACGGGAGAGGGGAGCATTAGTTTTGCCATCGCGTTTCGCTTTTAATCTGCGGAAATCTGCGAAATCTGTGGATAAAAATGCTTTCGCTTCTGTGATCAAAGACCTCTGGCTTTAATCTGAGGGAATCCGCTCTTCATCTATGTAATCTGTGGATAAGCCTTTCGCTCTTACCCCGACAGAGCTACTGCGCAGTCCACCCGCCGTCCATGGCGATGTTGCTGCCGGTCATCTGCGAGGCGGCGTCAGAGCAGAGGAAGACGGCAAGGGCGGCGACCTGGTCGACGGTGACGAATTCCTTGGTGGGTTGGGCGGCGAGCATGACGTCGCGCTTGACCTGTTCCTCGGTCAGGCCACGTGCACGCATGGTGTCGGGGATCTGTTTTTCGACGAGCGGTGTCCACACGTAGCCGGGGCAGATCGAGTTGACGGTGATGCCGAAGCTCGCGACTTCCAGGGCGATCGATTTGGTGAAGCCCGCGATACCGTGCTTGGCGGCCACGTAGGCGCTCTTGAAGGGTGATGCCACCAGCGCATGGGCGGAGGCAGTGTTGATGATGCGGCCCCAGCGTCGTGCCTTCATTCCGGGAATGGCGGCGCGCGTGGCGTGGAAAGCTGCGCTCAGGTTGATCGCGATGATCTGGTCCCACTTGTCGACCGGGAAATCCTCGATCGGGCTGACGTGCTGGATGCCGGCGTTGTTGACCAGCACGTCGACGCTGCCAAAGGCATCCACGGCGCCAGCCACCATGCTGGCGATCTCCTCGCCGACGCGCATGTCGGCGCCCGAGTAGCGGACTTCGACCTTGAACTCGTCGGCCAGCGCCATGCGGATGCGCTCGATCTCGGCAACATCGCCGAAGCCGTTGATCGTGAGATTCATTCCCTGCGCGGCGAAAGCGCGCGCTATTGCGAGGCCGATGCCACTGGTGGAACCGGTGACCAATGCGTTGCGTGCGGATGCCATGGCTGCGCCTCTACGAATTCGCGAGCCCGCGATTCTCGCCCATGCAGGTTGCGCGGGCACGCCGAACAGCGCCTCCCGCACCTGTCCGTTGGATACATGCCTGACACGACACTGAGGCGAGCGCTGCTCGAGTTCAGGATCGATCACTCATGATCGCGGCGCGCAACATAAATTCGCCTCACGGAATGCTCACGCGGCTTATCCAATGCGCACTAAGCGGCTAAGATCTACCGCTGCCCATCCATCGCTCCAGGAGATGAACGTGATCGCTCGACTCAGCGCCGCCCTGTTACTGGTCTTGTGTGCCGGCGCCGCCAGCGCCCAGCAAGCTGTCAACCCGAAGGTGATGTCCGACGAGGAACGCGCAGAAATCAATGCGCAGCGTCGTGCCGGCTGCAAGGGCCACAGCGCCAATCTCAAGATGCTGCAATCCAACCCGAAGATCGAGATCGAAGAGCGCGGCAAGCGTCGTCTGCTGACCACCGAAGAGCGCGACGCACAGATCGCCGAAACGCAACGCGTGCTCGAGCAATATTGCGGTGAAAAGGCACAGGCGAAAGCTGCGGGCAGCACCGGCTGACCCAGGCTTGCATCGCTGGTAAACGAAAGGCCCGCGTTCGCGGGCCTTTCGTTTTCTTGAGCTTGCGTCGTGCTTCAGCGCTTCTTGCGGCCGATTCCTGAAGCCTCGCGCAGGGCTTCTGCACGATCGGTTCGCTCCCAGGAGAAGGTGTTGAAGCTGGCGCCTTCGGCGGTCTTGCCTTCGACCGACTTGCGGCCGAAATGTCCATACGCTGCCGTGCCCTGGTACATCGGGTGGATCAGGTCGAGCATCTTGGTAATGCCGTACGGGCGCAGGTCGAAATGCGCGCGGATGAGTTTTTCGATTTCGTTGTCCGCGATCTTCCCGGTGCCGAAGGTGGTGACTGAAATGCTGGTCGGCTCGGCCACGCCGATGGCGTACGAGACCTGCAGTTCGCACTTGGCAGCCAGGCCCGCAGCCACGATGTTCTTGGCGACATAGCGCGCCGCGTAGGCCGCCGAACGGTCGACCTTCGACGGATCCTTGCCCGAGAACGCGCCGCCGCCATGACGGGCCATGCCGCCGTAGGTGTCGACGATGATCTTGCGTCCGGTGAGGCCGCAATCGCCGACCGGGCCGCCAATCACGAACTTGCCGGTCGGATTGATGTGGAACTTGGTGCTCTTGTCGATCAACTTGCTCGGCAGTACCGGCTTGATGATCAGCTCCATGACGGCTTCTTTGAGATCCTTGTGCTTGACGTCCGGGTGATGCTGGGTCGACAGCACCACGGCATCGATCCCCGAAATCTCGCCATCGACGTAGCGCAAGGTCACCTGGCTCTTGGCATCCGGGCGCAGCCAGGAAGCCTGGGAGTTCTTCTTCTTGCGGACCTTGGCCTGCTGCTCGACCATGCGGTGGGCGTAGTAGATCGGCGCCGGCATCAGGTCGGGAGTCTCGTCGCAGGCATAGCCGAACATCAGGCCCTGGTCGCCCGCGCCCTGCTCTTCCGGGCTCTTGCGATCGACGCCCTGGGCAATGTCCGGGGACTGCTTGCCAATCAGGTTGAGGATGCCGCAGGTGGCGCCATCGAAACCGACGTCCGAGCTGTTGTAGCCCACATCGACGATGACCTTGCGCGTCAGCGCTTCCAGGTCCACCCACGCGCTCGTGGTGATCTCACCGGCGATGATGGCGACACCGGTCTTCACCATGGTCTCGCAGGCAACGCGGGCGTTCTTGTCCTGGGCCAGGATCGCATCGAGCACGGCGTCCGAGATCTGGTCGGCCAGTTTGTCCGGATGGCCTTCAGAAACGGATTCAGAGGTGAACAGGTAGGCGCTCATCGAAGAAGGGATCCTCAGCAGGGCTGATCAGGATGAAGGGCCGCGGATCATACCCGTGCTTTCCTGAGCTTGCACAATACGGACGGCTAGACGGCTGTAAGTCCGCACCATGTACCGGTTGCGCCACCTCGTTAACTGCCTATCCGTGGCGCTCAGGCCGCTGCGGCCTGCCCTTCCATCCAACCATCCAGGAGCTTGATCTGCCGCGTGGCGCGGCGCGCATTCTCGGGATTGTGGGTGACCATGATGATCGTTGCGCCCTCGCGGTTGAGCTCGCTCAACAGATTCATGATGAGCTCGCCCTGGCTTGAGTGAAGGGCGCCGGTGGGCTCGTCGGCGAGCAGCAGTTTCGGGCGCGTGATGGTGGCGCGCGCGACCGCCACCAGCTGCTGCTGTCCACCGGAAAGCTGCTTGGGATAGAGGTCTTTCTTGCCGACGATCTGGAAGCGGTCGAGGACGTCGGCGACGCGGGCCTTGCGCTCGGCGGTCGCCACATTGCGATAGCTCAACGGCAACTCGAGATTCTCGGCAACCGTGAGGTCGTCGAGCAGATGGTAGTTCTGGAAGATGAAGCCGATCGCCTCGCGCTGCAGGTTCTGACGCTGCTTGGCGTTGAGCTCGTGCACCGGCTTGTCGTCGAGGAAGTAGCGACCGCCGAACTCACTGTCCATGAGCCCGAGAATCGACAGCATGGTCGACTTGCCGGCGCCGGAGGGGCCGGTCACGGCGACGAATTCGCCCGCCGCGATCGTGAGATCGATGTGCCGCAACAGCCACAGCCGGGCACTGCCGGCCGGTACGGATTTCTCGAGCTTTTCTAGACGGATCATTGGCTTGCTCACTTCTCTGTGCGCGCTCTGCGCGGTAGATTCATTCATGACGGAGCGCGACCAATGGATCGACCGCCAGCGCGCGTCGGGCAGGCAGCAGGGTTGCTGCCGCAGCGACGATCAGCAAAGTCCCGGCAAGCATCGCGATGGCGCTGAACTCGACTCCGGTCTCGAGGAAGTTGGCCGCGCTTGCGACCATCTCCGCGAACGGCACAGCGACGCCGATACCGATGACCAGCCCCAGGGCAATCTGCCAGAACGTGCTCTTGAGCAAGCCGCCCAGCACGTCGACGCTGGATGCTCCCAGCGCGCGTTGCACCCCGATCTCCCGAGTGCGTTGCCCGACCAACTGGGCGATCAGGCCGTACAGCCCGGCGGCGGCGAGCAACAGCGCGATCGAACCAAAGGCCGAGAACATCGACGACAAGACGCGCTCGCCCGCCATCGAGTTAGCGATCACTTCATCGTACGTGCGCAGCCAGTAGGCTGGCGTATCCGCATCAATTTGCCGCAAGGTACTCAGGAACTGCGTCTTGAAGGCTCCGGGCTCGCCGCGCGTGCGCACTGCAATGCTCACGAAGCGCGCCGGATGCTGGGTCAGCGCGGTTAGCGATACCGGCATCACCTCGTCGCCGACATCTTCGAGCTGCAAGGTCTCGGTCACGCCGATCACCGTGTGCCAGCGTGAGCCTTCGCCGTCGGCCGGAATCTTGACGCGGCGACCGATGGGATCTTCCTTCGGAAAAATCTGATCGGCAAATACCTGGTCAATCACGATCACCGGGGCACTGGTCGCCGTATCGCGGGATTCGAAGAAGCGTCCGGATCGAAGCTCGACACCGTAGGTCGCAGCAAAGCTCGGATCGACTGAACCCTGGCGCGTGCGTGGCGGACCCGCTTCCCCGACCTCGAAGCCTTCAGGCAACATGCTCTCGTCGGACGCCATCAGACCCGGCAAGGTGGTCGCAGCAGTCGCGTCCACTACCTCCGGGCTTTCGCGCAGCTTGGCCGTGAGCCGATCGGTGAACGCCAGGGTATCGGCATCGGTCGGATAGGCTTCCGGGAACAATGCCACGCGCGCCGTGAGCAGGTTTGCGGGCTCGATCCCGAGATCGAATTGTCCGATACGGTCGACCCCGCGCACCATGACCACCGTCGCCAGCAGCACGATGCAGGCCATCGCGAGCTCGCCCACCACCAGGAAACGGCTCAGCTTGCCGAGCCCACCACCCGCGACGGAGCGCCCGCCGTCCCGCAGGGCGGAACTGAGCTTGTCGGTGCGCAGCCGCATCACGGGGAGCATTCCCACGAAGAGCGCAGTGATGATCGCAACGCCCCCGGCAAACAGCACCATCTTCACATCGATGCTGAAATCCATCCACGGCGGCGGACCGTCGTCGGAGCCCGAAAAGCCCGTCAGCACGCTGTCGATTCCGAACTGCGCCAGAGGAATCGCGAGCGCGACTGCGACCAGCGTCAACGCCAGGCTTTGCGCGAGCAGCAACATCGAGACACGCCAACGGCTCGCACCGAGGGTGAGACGCAGCGCCAAGTCGCGGCTGCTTGCCAACGTGCGCGCCAGCATCAGGTTGGCTGCATTGGCGCAGGCCACCAGCAGCACCAGGACGCAAGTCGCCAGCATCAGGTTCAACAGCAGCAGGGTTTCACCATTGGCGTACATGCGGCCCATGGTCTGCCAACCAATCTCAGCCTGTTTCCAGCGCGTCGGGTCGGTTGCCTGTTTGTCGACCATCCAGCTTTCCAGGCTCTCGGCCAGAGCCGATGCGTTCGCGCCTGTGGCCGGCTGGGCGAAAACTTCGAGATAGCGGTCTTCTGCGTCGGCGGTTCCCGGCTCGATGCGCGCCGCCATCCAAATGTCCTCGCGCTGCGGGAAATTGAAGTTCTCCGGCATGACGCCAATGATGGTTGCGGGCTGTGCATTGGCGCGGATCGCCTCGCCGACGACGCCTGGGTCACTGCCGAATCGCTGCCGCCAGGTGTTGTGCGAAATGATTACCGTGAGCGGCGCGCCAGGCGCATCGTCCTCGGCGGTGAAATCACGACCGAGTACCGGCGCCACGCCGAGCAGGCTGAAGAGCTTCTGGGTGACAAAGGCACCGTTGTAGCGTTCGGCAGTGCCCTTGTCGGTGATGTTGATCGTTCCCATGCCGGCACCGGCGACCTTCGCCTTGCCCGCGATCTGCCGTTCCCATTCGAGAAAGTGATTCCCGGAGAGGCCGTTGATTTCAGTGTCGTCTGGATTGCTGCGATCACGCCAGCCGATATTCACCACCGTCTCGGCGTTCGCATAAGGCAGCGGATCCCCGACCATGCTCTTGATGATCGAGAGCATGGCGATCACCCCGGCCATGCCCAACGCGAGCACCAGCACGATCAGGATGCTGTTCATCGGCTGATTCAGCAGGGCGCGAACGCTCTGGCGCAGATCGGAAGCGGACAGGCTCATCGGGGGGTCCTTATGCGCCGACGGCGGCGCGGCGGATGCGCGAGTCTTCTTCGTGACGCAGTCGATGCATGGTTTCTTCGTCGACCACGCGGCCGTCGAACATGAACACCTTGCGGTCGGCGAAATCGGCGTAGCGCGGGTCATGCGTCACCACGCAGATGGTCGCGCCTGCCTGGTGCAGCTGGTCGAGCAGCAGCATCACCGCCTCGCCATTCTTCGAATCCAGGTTTCCGGTCGGCTCGTCCGCCAGCAGGATGGAAGGATCCCCGACCAGTGCTCGCGCGACTGCGACGCGCTGCTGCTGGCCGCCGGATAGCTGCGAGGGATAATGCTTCAGGCGATGCGCCATGCCGACGCGATCCAGCGCTTCCTGCGCTTTCTTGCGGCGCTCGGCCTTGTTCAATCCGGCGCGATACGTCAGTGGCAGCTCGACGTTTTCGAAAACGGTGAGGTCACCGATCAAGTTGAAGGCCTGGAAGATGAAGCCAATTTCCTTGTTGCGGATACGCGCGCGCTCATTGGCGCCGATCGCGCCGACCGGCCGCGTGTTGATGTCGTAGCTGCCACTGGTCGGCGTATCGAGCAAGCCGAGGATGGCCAGCAAGGTCGATTTTCCGCAACCGGACGGACCGGATATCGAGATGTATTCACCCTTGTGGATATCGAGATGGATACCGCTCAGGGCGTGAGTTTCCACGTCCTCGGTGAGATAGACCTTGCCGACGTCACGCAGGGAGATGAGCGCGGGGCTCGCATTCATGATTAACCTCTTGGTAATGTTTTGCGTTCAACGAAGACGCAAGCGTTCGTGCTGCTCGTAAGCAGATGTGTCCGAGAGAATGACCCGGTCGCCCTCGCTCAAGCCGCGGGCCACCTCGATCAGGCTGACCGATGCGCGGCCGAGGTCGATTGGCACACGGCGGGCAATGTCACCTTCCGGGTCGAGGCGGAACAAGGTGGTTGAGCTCTCGGCCTGCCCGAAGGCCGGGCGCCCGACAAACAGCACGTTCTGCAACTTCTCGATCTCGATGGTTCCATCGACGCTAAGGTCGGGACGCGCGCCTGGTGGGAGCGCACCTTCGAGGTCGACGTCGACTTGTACTGTTCCGTTGAGCACGGCCGGATCGATCCGCACGACTTTCCCGGGCACGATGCCGTTGCGCGTATCGACGCGCACGGTCTGTTCGAGCTTGATGTCTTTCGCTTGGGTTTCCGGCACACGCAGCTCGGCACGCAGCACTTCTGGCTGGGCCACGCGGGCGAGGTTGGTACCGGGCGCGACCTGCTGGCCTTCCTCGACCGCGATCACCTGGAGGATGCCGGACATGCCGGCCTTGACGCTGAGCTCTTCGGCCTGGCGCTGGCGTAGCTCGAACGTATTCTTGAGCTGATCCAGGCGTGCGCCATCGGCAGCGAGCTGCGCGCTCAGATTGTTCTGTTGCATCGTCAGCCGCTGGTGCTCGATGCCAATGCGCACCTTGAGTTGCTCAGCGCGCAATTGCGTCTGCTTGAACTGGAGCGAGGAGACGATGCCGCGGCGGTTGAGCTCCCCTTCGGCCTCAGCCTGCAGTTTGGCACCTTCGTAGTCGGCATTGACCGTGGCGATCTGCGACTGCTGGTCGAGGACCAAGCTCTGCAACTGAGTCTTGCGCGCCTCAAGGTCAGCCCTTGCGGCCGCGAGCGCAGCCTGAGCCGCGAGGACCTGATCGTCAATCTCGGGGTTCCGCAGCTCGAGAATCACCGTCTCAGGTTCGACGCGCGCACCCGGCTTGACCAGGATGCGCTCGACGCGCGAGCTGGCATCCGCGGAAATCCAGCGGATTTCCTTGGGCACCAACTGACCCGGCCCACGCACTTCGCGTAGCAGGTCGCCCCGCTTGACCGTATCTATCCAAACCGAGGCGCGTTCAACTGCCGGCGCGGCCGGTTCCAATCTGCTGATGGCAAAGCCGGCGGTGGTAAGAAGTACGATGCCAGCAGCAGCCAGGATGAAGCGTCGGCGCTGACGTTTGATTTTGAGCTCGGGGCGGGCGATATCCATGTGTGCGGGTTTGCAATCCGCGTGCCAGCTCCATCCTTGGAGTGCAACTCGTTGAATAAACAAGCTTTAGAGGAGGGCCCAATGCGTGACTGCACCGAGCATTGCGACCGACTGTTCGATACCGCGTACGCTTCACGGGCCGTCTGTTCGGGAATGAACACCATCGCAGGGGGCCGCACAAGCCGATCGGGCAAAGACTTCTGCCGAGTATCTTGCTTACGCGGGCGCGCTTCTTAGGGTGGTGTCGACAGCTCGGTCGAAGCGTGATTTTCGCAACAGGCGACGCCGGGTATCGCCCTGTAAGCAACACGCGGCGCTTGCGCGCTCAATTGCCTTTGTCAAAGCAGCGTCCGCTCCTTCAGCTCAAAACCCCCCAAAGCACAACGCCCAGCCTTTGGAGGGCTGGGCGTTGTTTGCTACATAAGGTGCTTGGCGATGACCTACTCTCGCATGCGGATGCACACTACCATTGGCGCTGGCGCGTTTCACTTCCGAGTTCGGGATGGGATCGG
>JANPJV010000111.1:0-22827 GCA_031425695.1 Rhodanobacteraceae bacterium
GCTGTGCGCGCGGCTTTAGCGCGCGCTCTGCGGCGCCTTCCCGCGATGGATTGCCACAGAGCCGCTACGCGGCACTACGGCCTACGTATCGGGTGCGATTGTGCCAATCCCAACACCCGCTCGATCCGTTCCGCCAGCGCGAGCAGTTGCAGGTCGGCGCCGCGAGGGCCGATGAGTTGGAGGCCGGCGGGGAGGCCGGCGGCCTTGCCCATGGGCAGGGTCAGGGCTGGGAGGCCGGCGAAGTTGGCGAAGCTGGCGAGGTCGGCGGCGTGCTCGGGGGGCGGTGAGCCGAACGGGAATGCGGTGGTCGGGGTGGTTGGCGCGAGCAGGACGTCGACCTGGGCGAAGACTCGGCGGGATTTCAGGCGGGCGATGTCCAGGCGTTGTTCGGCGACGGCGAGCTCGACGGCGTTCGCGTGCGCGGCAATGGCGAGGATCTCGCGCAGCCCGGGCGAAAACCCATCGGCTTGCGTTGCCAGGTCATCGGCGTGGGTGAGGTTCATTTCAGCGCTGCACAGCAGGTTCGCGGCGCGGCGTTTGTGGGCGAAATCGTAGTCGTTGAAGCCGATGGTCTCTTGCTGTGGAAGCAGTTCGCGCAAACGCTCGCATACCTCGGCGAAGAGTTCGCTGATCGGGTCGGCGACGCCGAGCGCGGCCAGGTCGCCGATCACCCCGATGCGCAGCAAGCGCGGCTCGTGCTCGATGTGGGCGAGCGGGACGGTCCGCGAGTGCGCATCCAGCGCATCGACGCCGGAAATCTGCTGGAAGATGACACTGAGGTCCGCCGCGCTGCGGGCCACCGGCCCAGCTTGGTCGAGCCGGTGCGAAACGGTGACCAAGCCGCGCTGGGACACGCGCGAGTGGCTTGGCTTGAACGCGACAACCCCGCACAGGGCGGCCGGTACGCGCATCGACGCCAGGCTGTCGGTGGCGATCGCCAGCGCGCACATCTGCGCGGCTACGGCGTACGCAGCGCCCGAGGCGGCGCCGCCGCTGGCGAGGGTCGCGTCGAGCGGATGGCGGCAGCCACCGAAGTGCGGGTTGTCGCCACTGCCGCCGAAGCCGGCCTCGTCGAGGTTGAGCTTGCCAAGGATCACCGCGCCGGTACGCTTGAGCTTGGCGATGCAGTGCGCATCCTCCTGAGCGATGCGCCGCCGCCGCGTTGCCATGCCGGCGGTCAATGGCATGCCGGCGACTTCGATGTTGTCGGAGACCCCGATCGGCACGCCATCGAGCGGATGGTAGGCCTCGCCGCGTGCGCGGCGCTGGTCACTGGCGTGGGCGGCTTCCAGTGCGCCTGCGCTGTCGACGTGCACCCAGGCGCGGCATTCCCCGCCGGCGGCGATGCGCTCGAGGTATGCCTGCGTCAAGCTCAACGCGGAGAAGCGCCCGGCTCCGAGCGCGTCGATCGCCTCGACTGCACTCAGTGCCGTGGGTTCGATCACGGGGCCGCCACGCAGTTTGAAAAAAGGTAGCGAGCGGGCCGGGAGCAAGGCGCACCGCGCGCAGGAACCGCAGTGAACATCAAGTTCATGAGGATTCCGAGCACGGAGCAACGCAGCTATCGGCCTGCGCAGTAGGTTTTTCAGACTGCGTCCCCAACAAATGCTGATCGAGGAATTGCACGACGACTTCGCCCATGCGGTCCTTGTTGCCCTTCTTGCGGAAACCATGACCCTCGTCGAGCGCCAGCAGGTACCAGGCGGTCTGCCCCTTGCCACGCACGGCGCTGAGGATCTGCTCGGCTTCGCTACGTGGCACGCGCGGATCATTCGCGCCCTGGATGATCAGCAACGGCCGATTGATCTTGTCGACCTGGGTCAACGGCGAGATGCGGGTCAAGAATTCGCGCATCTTGGGATCACGCTCGTCGCCATATTCGGGCCGCCGCTGGTCGACGCGATAGGGGTTGGTGTTTTCGAGAAAGGTGACGAAGCTGCTGATGCCGACGATGTCCACGCCGGCACGCAGCGATTCTGAATAGTTGACCAGGGACGCCAGCACCATGAAGCCGCCGTAGCTGCCGCCGTAGACCGCCACCCGGGACGCGTCGAGCTGCGATTGCGTGCCGATCCAGCCGAGCAGCGAGCCGATGTCCTTGACCGAATCCTCGCGACGCTCGCCGTCATCGAGGCCCAGATAGGTCTTGCCATAGCCAGTCGAGCCGCGGACGTTCGGCACGATCACGGCAACGCCGCGCTCGCGCACCATGAACTGGATGAATTCGGAAAAGCTTGGGCGTGCCTGTGCCTCGGGTCCGCCGTGGATCATGACCAGCACCGGGAACGGGCCCGCCCCGGCCGGCTGGTAGAGATGCGCCGGAATCTGCCGCGGCAAATTCATCGCGGCGGCATCGGGGTCATGCGCACCGTAGCGAAACAGGGTCGGCATGACGAAGGTGTTGGGATCGATACCGCCGGTTTCGCCGCGGGTCCAGCGCGACAGCAGGCCCGACGCGAGCCGGCGCGAGAACACGTCGCCCGGGATCTGCGGACCGCTCACCGCAAAGCCGATTTCCGTGCCGGCATGGTTGAACTCGCAATGTCCGACGACGCCATTCTCGAGCGCGATCGACGCGGTTTCGGCCAGGTCCTTGTTGCGATCGTGGATGGTGATGGTGCTGCTGCCATCGACGTTGCGCAACAGCGCGAGATAGTTGCCATCCGCGCTGAGGTCAAATTCCTCGACATCCCAAGGCAGCTTCGGGAGCTGGCGCAAGGCGACACCACTGGCGAGGTCCACGCGAACCAGGCCGCTGAACTCGCCGAGCGCATCGGAAAGCACCAGGACGTGGCGGCCGTCCGGCTCGTAGCGGGCAAAGCGGTCGGAACTGAAGCCGCGCCCCACACTGATCCGCTTGAGCGCCCCGGTCGCGATCTCGAGTTCGTGAATGCGCGCATCCAGCGCCGAGATCCATTCCATCACCAGCAGGCGCGAGCCATCCGCCGAGAAATCGAGCGGATACCAGGTGCCGCCCTTCTGCAGGGCGAGCCGGTGCGGTGCGTCGGCGCCGAGATCACCGATCCAGATGTCGAAATCGCGACTGGTGCGCTGCGTGCTCGAGTAGGCAAAGCGTCGGCCATCGTGCGCGAACACGGCGCCTTCATTGCGCGACTTGCCATCGGTGAGCAAGCGCGTGCTGCCATCGGCAAAGCTGAGGAAGTGCAGCTGGAAGTACTCGTCACCACCGCGGTCCTTGGCGAAGATCGCGCCATTCACCTCGCGGTTGGGGCTGACTTCCGCGGTGGTGACCGGCTCGTCGAAGAACGTCAGCTGGGTGCGCATGCCTTCCAGTTGCGTCACCTTGGCGAGCTGCGGCACGTCACCGAAACGCACTGAAATCAACGCGCCGGTGTCATCCGGCAACCAGCCCAGGAAGCTCGACGGCCGGGTGTTCTGGTAGCGCCGCAGGCTGTTGCGCAATTCCTCCGGGGCATCGGGAATGCCATCGCTGATGAGATTCCCGCGCTGGCTGCCGGCGGTCGGCGGTGGCACCACGATCGGTTCGCTCTTGTCCTGCGGTGGAGCGCTGGCGCAACCCGCAAGTGCGCCGACCAGGATCGCAGACCACCAAATGCGCAATGACATTCCAGGCATCCGACAAGGAGGAATTGCTGAGTATATGGGCCGTACATCATGCGACACGCGAAGAGCGATGTCGGTAGTCGGTAGTCGGTGTCGGAGGAGGCTGCTGAGGCTCGTACGAGAAATCCGAAACCGAAACCGACAACCGACAACTGGCTCCCGCCAGAACCGTTAGCATCCTCCAATCACTTTTGCCACCGGAGCCGCCACCATGGATTTTCGCTTCAATGATGACCAACTGATGCTGCAGAGCGTGGCGCGCAAGTTCGCGCTGGATGAGATCGCGCCGGTGGCGGCGGAATACGACAAGAGCGGGGAGTTCCCGCTGGAGAACATCCGCAAGATGGGTGAGCTCGGGCTGATGGGCATCGAGGTGCCGGCGGAGTACGGCGGCGCCGGCATGGATGCGATCAGCTATGTGCTGGCGATGATCGAGATCGCGGCGGCCGATTGCGCGCACTCGACGATCGTGAGCGTCAACAACACGCTGTACTGCAATGGCCTGCTCAAGTACGGCACCGAGGCGCAGAAGCATGCCTACGTGACGCCAATTGCCAGCGGCGCAGCGATTGGTGCGTTTGCCTTGACCGAGCCGCAATCGGGCTCGGACGCGGCGGCGATGCGCACACGCGCGGTGCTCTCGGCGGATGGTTCGCACTATGTGGTCAACGGCAAGAAGAGCTGGATCACGTCGGGCCCGGTCGCGCGTTATTTCATGCTGTTCGCGATGACCGATCCCTCGAAGGGCTCGAAGGGCATCTCGGCCTTCATGGTCGATGGCGAGCGCGAGGGCTTCTTTCGCGGCAAGACCGAGCCCAAGCTCGGCATCCGCGCCTCGGCGACCTGCGAGATCGAGTTCACCGATTACCGCATTCCGGTCGAAGACCGCATCGGCAAGGAAGGCGACGGCTTCAAGATTTCGATGGGCGTGCTCGATGCCGGTCGCATCGGCATCGCCTCGCAGGCCGTGGGGCTGGCGCGTGCCGCCTATGAAGCCAGCCTGGCCTACGCCCGCGAGCGCAAGGCCTTCGGCCAGTCGATCGGCTCATTCCAGATGATCCAGGCCAAGATCGCGGACATGAAGTGCCGGCTCGACGCCGCCTGGCTGCTCACCCTGCGCGCCGCGCACGCCAAGCAACTCGCGCAGGAAAGCGGCGCCCGCTTCTCGACCGAAGCGTCGGTCGCGAAGCTGTTCGCTTCGGAAACCGCAATGTTCATCACCCACCAGGCTGTGCAGATCCACGGCGGCATGGGCTATTCGAAGGAGATGCCGCTCGAGCGCTACTTCCGCGATGCCAAGATCACCGAGATCTATGAAGGCACCAGCGAGATCCAGCGCCTGGTGATCGCGCGCAACGAGACTGGGCTGAGGTAGGGGCTGGGCCCTGCCCTTGGTGGGTCTGCGCTATGCGCGGACTCTTTTGACTTACGCCCACGAGATCAAAAGAGTCCGCGCGCAGCGCAGACCCACCCAAATCAAATGCGCACCTACTGCGTCCCGCGCACGCACCAAAACCGGGCAAACACGTGTACTGACAAGCGCTTGCCACGTCCCCCGCGCAGGCTATGATCGATCGCAGATAACGGGGGATATCCATGGTACGTGGCGGGTCCAAGCTGGCTTCGCGGCTGTCCTATTTCGTCGCGATCTTTCTCATCCTGTTCTCCGGTTTCGCGATCGTTGCCTGGCGCACGCTGGACGAGGTGCGCGTCAAGGGCCAGATCTACGAGGAGATCATTCTCGGCAACGTGCTGATCGCGGACATCCTGCCGCCGCCGCAGTACATCATCGAACCGTATCTGCTGACGCTGCAGTTGCTCGAGGAAACTGATCCCACCGAGATCAATCGCCTGGTCGAGCGCGGCAACGAGCTGCGGATCGAGTACGAAAATCGCCAGGAATTCTGGAAGCGGACGCTCGATGGCACCATGGGCGACCTGATGACGGTGACCTCCTATCGCGCGGCGATGGAGTTTTTCCGCTTGCGCGATGATCAATACATCCCGGCCATCCGTGCCGGCGACAAGGCTGCAGCGCGCGCGGTGTTGTTGCCGATGCGCCAGCGCTACGACGCCCACCGTTTCGCCATCGTCGAAGTGGTCAAGCTCGCAGAAGCGCAGAACGGCGCGAACGAGGCGCGGGCCGAAGAAGTGATCGCGGACCAGATCCGCACCCTGACCTTGCTCGCGCTCGGCATCGTCATCGTGGTCGTGGTGATGGCCTGGTTCGCGCGGCGTGCGGCGACCACGCTCAGCGATCGTGTCGGCTTGGTCTCGGACGTCGCCGACAGCATCGCCCGCGGTGACCTCACGACCACCGTGCCGAGCAGCGACGACAACGACGAGACCGGCCGCCTGTTGACCGCGATCAACAGCATGACGCAGAGCCTGCGCACGCTGGTCACGCGGGTGAAACAGGCCTCGGTCGAGCTGATGAGCACGGCAACCGAGTTTGCTGCGACCAGCCGCCAGCAAGAGGCGACGGTGCAGGGCTTCGGCGCGTCGACCAATCAGATTGCCGCTGCGGTCAAGGAGATCGCCGCCACCAGCCAGGAGTTGCTGGCCACGATGGAAGGCTTGAACGCGGTATCCGGGCAGACCGCCGATCTTGCCGAGCAGGGCCAGTCTGGCCTGGCGCATCTCGACGAGACCATGGACAAGCTCGCCCAGGCCGCGAACGCCATGGCCGCGCGCCTGGCCGCGATCCGCGAAGAGGCAGCCGAAATTACTGGCGTCGTCACTACCATTTCGAAGGTCGCCGACCAGACCAACCTGCTCTCGATCAATGCCGCGATCGAGGCCGAAAAGGCGGGTGAACAGGGCCTCGGCTTCCTCGTCCTCGCGCGCGAGATCCGCCGCCTCGCTGACCAGACGGCGGTCGCGACGCTCGACATCGAACAGATGGTCAAGCAGATGCAGACCGCAGTCTCGGCCGGCGTGATGGAAATCGACCGCTTTTCCGAGCAGGTCCGTAGCGGCGTCGGCACCGTCGATCGCGTCGGCGGCCAGTTCGGCCAGATCATCAGCCAGGTCAAGACCCTCTCCGAGCGCTTCGACACCGTCAACCACGGCATGCGCAGCCAGTCGCAAGGTGCGCGGCAGATCGGCGAAGCCATGGGCCAGATGGCCGACGGCGCCCGCCAGACCTCCGTCTCCCTACGCGAGTTCAACGCCGCCACCGAAAGCCTCCGCGACGCCGTCACCGTCCTCAAACAGGAAATCGCCAAGTTCAATTTGGGGAGCTGAGCGGTGGAGACAGGAGCAAAAGCCGCGGCCAGAGCATTTATCCACAGATTTCGCAGATTTCCGCAGATTAAGAGCAACGCACTGGCAATTGGCCCAACGCCAGGACGCCAGCAAGACGACGCTCGCTTCGGTCTGAATCGCTTCGCTCCAATCTGCGTAAATCTGCGAAATCTGTGGATAAATGTTCTTGCTTCGGCTTCGGTGCTTTTCCAGGATAACGGCCACCGATGCTGACGCTGGTTTTCCGCGCCGGGAATGCTGAGCTCGCGCTGGCGGTGCGGCATATCGTCGAGGTGTTGCCGCGGATGCCGCTGCGGGAGCCGACGCTGGCGCCGGCGGCAGTGGTGGGCTTGTTGCCGTTTCGGGGGACGCTGACGCCGGTGGTGGACCTGTGCCTGCTGGTCAGCGGCAAGCCGGCGGCGCGGCAGCTCGGTACGCGCATCATCGTGGTCGCGCTCGGAGCAGAAGGGGCGAGGCGCATGGTCGGGTTGATGGCCGAGGATGTCAGCGAGCTCATCGACAGCGTCGACACGGCGCGAGGGCTGCGGCTGCCGGAGCACGCGTGGCTCGGCGATCACCTCTCCGATCAGCCTGGGCTGCCGCAGCTGGTCGAGCCGGCAGAACTCTTGCCGCAGGCACTGGCGGATTTGTTCGTAGCCGATGCCGAGCCACCCGCATGAGCCGGCACGCGCTGATCGACCGCCTGCATCGGCGCCTGGGGCTGGATCGCGAGTCGATCGGCACCACCACCCTCGACCATGCGATCGACGAAGCTTGTGCCACGTTCGGATGCGGCGATGCGACCAGCCTGCTGCAGCTGGTCGACAGCTCCGATCGCGACTGGCAGCGCTTCGTCGATTTGATGGTGATTCCGGAAACGTGGCTGTTCCGCGTTCCCGAACAGTTCGAAGACATGCTGCGCTTCATGCGCACGGAGCTTGGGCCACGGCGCCCGATCCGCGTGCTCAGCCTGCCCTGCGCGAGTGGCGAGGAAGCGTATTCGATCGTGGCAGCGATGCTGGCGGCCGGCTACTCGCTCGACTCGATCAGCGTGCTCGGCATCGACGTCTCGGCGCGGTTGATCGACAAGGCGCGCGCGGGCCGCTATGGCCGCAATGCCGTGCGTGGGCGCGAGGCGGACCCGAACTGGTTCCACTGGACCGGGGATGTGCTGGAAGTCGCGCCTGCGCTGCGGCGCGGTGTGCGCTTCCGGGTCGGCAATGCGCTGCATTCCGGCCTGTTCGAGGCCGACGAGCGCTTCGACGTGATTTTCTGCCGCAACCTTTTGATCTACCTCGACCTCGACAGCCGGCGCCAGGTCATCTCGCAACTCATGACGGTGCTCGACCCGCCCGGCCTGATCCTCGCCGGGCAGGCCGAGGTGTTGTCGGCGATCGATGCGCGCCTGCAACCGCTCGCTGGGTACGGGCCCTTGAGCTATTCCCCGCAGGCGCGTCCGGGACGTGGCGAAGAGGGCGTGCCAATCCGTGCGCGCACCCCGGTTCCGGCTCCGGCACCGCCGCCACCACGCCGTCCAGCAGTTCCCAAGCCCGCACCGAAGCCCGCCGCCGAAACCCGTGAAGACCAGCTCGAGCGCGCCCGTCGAGCAGCTGACGTCGGAGTTTTGGACGAGGCCGGCAAGCTCTGCAAGCTGCTGCTCGAGCAGCATCCGGAATGGGCGGACGCCTGGTTCCTGCACGGCGTCATCGAGACCGCGCGGGAAGATTGGGACGCGGCTGAAGCCGCCTTCGTGCGGGTGAGTTATCTCGATCGCAACCACCGCGATGCGATCGAACATCGGGCGGCACTGGCCGAACGCCGTGGCCGTGCCGACGAGGCGAACCAGCTGCGCTCGCGCCTCCGCCGGCTGGGCACGCCGTGAGCGCCGTGATCGCACCGATGCCGCAATGCTGGCGCAAGATCGGCGTGTACGGTGGCGACCAGAGCTGCCCGCTCCTGGTCGACGAAATCCATTGCCGCAATTGCGCGGTTTTCCGCGAAGCTGCGCGCGGCTTGCTGCGCCGCGAGGTCGAGCCGCTGCCACCGCTGTCGAGCGCTTTCACCGAGCGGGAAGCGCAGGTGAGCTCGAGTGTGCTGATCTTCCGGCTCGGCAGTCAGTGGCTGGGCCTCGGCTGCGAGCGCATTGCAGAAGTCGCGGTCACGCGCTCACCGCGACGGGTCGCGCACCGCGTCAGCGGGCGCATGGAAGGGCTGGTTGCCGTGCGCGGCGAGCTGCACCTGTGCGTGGCCTTGATCGAGGTGCTGCAGCTCGGACAGCGCAGCGAGGTCAGCGGCGACCGTTCGCGCCTGATTCTGTTGACACCTCCACAAGCCGCTCCGATCGCATTTCGCGCCAACGAGGTGCTCGGCCTGCGCGCGATCGCCGCCAGCGAGATCGAAGAAGTGCCGTCGACCCTGCCGGCCACGCTGGCCACCTGCATGGCCGGCGTGGTGGCTTTCGAGCAGGGTCGGCTTGCGCTGATCCAGGAAGGCGCCTTGATCCAGGCGATGGAAGAGGCGCTGTACGGATGAGCGCCCTCATCGAGCTCTTGCAGTCGGAGATCCGCGCGGTGCTGGGGCAGCTGCATGACTGCGTGCGCCAGGCGCAAAGCGCCGACCAGGCCGATGAAGCGGCGGCGCGCTGGGTCAAGCGCAGCCAGGCGCTGACCGGCGCGATGTCGGTATTGGCGCGTCCGGCATTTTCCAGCCTCGGCGCCGCCATGCAGCAGATCGTTCGCGACGGCGGTGCGGCGGCGCTCGGCAAGAGCTCCGTCGATTCGGCGCTCGAGCTCATCGGCGAGTTCGTCGAAGTACCGGTGGGCGAGGCCGAAGGCTGGCTCGATCGCAATAGCGGGCGCGCCGGAACCTTGAGCGTGCAACTCTCCGAAGCCGGCCAGCAGCGTGCGCCTGCGCCCGAAGTCGACAGCAACCCGTTGATGGGATTGTTCCGCCAGGAAGTCGAAAACCAGTGCGCCCAGCTCGGTCAACGGCTGCTGCGGCTCGAGCAGGAGCCGGAACGACTGGAGCTGATCGCGCCGATCATGCGCTCCGCGCATTCGATCAAAGGCGCGGCGCGCGCCGTGCGCCTGGAGCCCGCGGTTGCGCTGGCCCACGCCCTCGAAGATCGCCTGCTCGCGGCGCAGCGCAGCGGCCAGCCGGTCAGCGAAGCGCTGATCGAGTTCTGCCTCGGCGTGGTCGACCTGCTGCGGGAGCTTGCGCGCGCCGGGGCCACGCCCGAGCTGGTCGCGCGCCACACGGCGCTGATCAGCTTCGACGAGCGCAATGCACCGGCGCCCTCTGCGGCGACACCGGCGCCCGCACAACCCGCCTACATCGCCGCGGAAGACAGCGATCCAGTCCTGCGCATCAAGGCCAGCCTGGTTGGCCGCCTGATCGCGCTCGCCGGATCCGGCGTCGTCGGCGCGCACCGCCTGCGACCCTTTGCCGAGCGCCAGCAGCGCCTGCGCCGATCGGTGTCGCAGCTCGGGCGCTTGCTCGATGACCTGCACCATCGCCTCGGTGCACCGCCGAGCACGCTGCCCGTCGGGGCCGCCCTCGCCGACCTGCGCCGGCACCTGGCGGACACGCGCCACCAGACCTTGAGCTGGATCGACGAATTCGCGGAGTATTCGCGCGAAGCCTTCGACCTCAACGAGCGTATCTACCAGGCGGCGTCGATGACGCGCCTGCGTCCCTTCCGCGACCTGGTGCTCGGCTACCCGCGCATGGTGCGCGATCTCGCCCGCCAGCTCGGCAAGCGCGCGCGCCTGACCATCGTCGGTGAGGGCCTCGAAGTCGATCGCGACGTGCTCGACCGCCTGGATGCGACGCTCACGCACTTGCTGCGCAATGCGCTCGACCACGGCATCGAAAACGTGGCCGATCGGCGCGCCGCGGGCAAGCCTGAGGACGGCCAGCTGCGCATCTGGGCCACCCATCGCGCCGGGATGCTGGCAATCGATATCAGCGACGACGGCATGGGCATCGACCTCGAAAGCGTGCGCCGCCGACTGGTCGAGGCGGGCCGCGTCACCCCGCAGGCGGCTGCAGTCTTGAGTGAGCAGGCGCTCAAGGAACATCTGTTCGCGCCCGGTTTCAGCACGCGCACCGAGGTCACGGAAGTCTCGGGTCGCGGTGTTGGCCTGGACGTGGTTCGCGAAAGCATCGAGCGCTTGGACGGCAGCGTGCGCCTGACCACGCGCAGCGGCCAGGGCACCACTTTCCACCTGCTGGTACCGATCTCGCGTGCGGTCACGCGGGCGCTGGCCGTGCGCATCGCCGACGAGGTCTATGCCTTCCCTTCCCTGCGTATCCATCGTGTGCTGCGCGTCGCCCACGCGCAGATCGAATCCCGCGACGGCCTGCAGTACCTGCCGCAACAGGGACGCAACATCGGGCTGGTGCCGCTCGCCGAGCTGCTCGACCTCGGCCACACGCGCACTGCGGCCGATCGCGTCGACGTGGTGGTGATCGAGCACCAGGGGCGCCTTGCCGGCTTCGTCGTCGAGGAACTGCTCGGGGAGTTTGACCTGGCCACGCGCGCGCTGGATACGCGTCTCGGCCGGGTCTCCGACGTGGCGGCGGTGGCGATGCTCCCCGACGGGACCGCGGTGGTACTGCTCGACGTCGACGACCTGATGCGCAGCACGCTGTCGCGCGAGCGCGCCGGCATGCGCAAGCTCGAGGAAAAAACGGAACAGACGGTGCGCGCCAAGCGCGTGCTGGTTGCCGACGATTCGATCTCCGTCCGCGAGCTCGAGCGCCAGCTCCTCGCCAGCCAGGGCTTCGACGTCGAGGTGGCCGTCGATGGCATGGATGCGTGGACGCGGCTGCGCGACGAGGACTTCGACCTGCTGGTGACCGATGTCGACATGCCGCGCATGGATGGCATCGAGCTCACCCGCTCGATCAAGCAAGATCCGCGCTTGCGCGCCTTGCCGGTGGTGATCGTCTCCTATCGCGACCGCGCCGAGGACCGCCGCCGTGGCCTCGAGGCGCGTGCGGACAGCTATCTCACCAAGGCCGATTTCCAGGACGACAGCTTCATCAAGCTGATCCATCAACTGCTCGGCCCGGCCGGCGCGGGTGACGCATGAAGATTGCCGTTGCCCACAACGACCGGCTCACCCGCGAAGCGGTCCGGCGCGCTCTGGCCGGCAGCGATTTCGAGCTGCTCTGGATGGTTGCCGACGCTGCCGAACTGCGCAAATTGCAGCGCCGCGATCCGGCTGAACTGCTGTTGCTCGATGCCGGGTTCGCGGCCGAAGTGGTCAAGGCCGCACCCGGCCAGCCGCCACCGCCGAGCTACCTCATCCTTGCTGCCGACGAAGGCTGCGAAGGTGTCTACGAGGCGCTGAGCGCGGGCGCCCTCGGCCATGTGATGCCGCCAACGTTGACGGCAGACGGAAATCTCAATGGAAGCGCGCGCCTGTTGAGCCGCATCCAGCGCGTGCAGTCGCTGGTCGGCACGATCGCCACCCCGAGGCACGTCGCCAACGCAGCGCCACCGGCGCGCGGCACGGGCACGCACGCTCCCATCCTCGCGCTCGGTGCCTCCACCGGCGGCCCGCTGGCACTCGCGCGCGTGCTGGCTGGTTTGCCGGCCGGATTGCATGCGGCGGTGCTGCTGGTACAGCACATCGATGGCGAATTTTCAGACGGGCTGGTCGAGTGGCTCGCAACCCACACGCTGCTTCCCGTTCAACTCGCCCGGCGCGGCGACCTGGTCGAGGCCGGGAGAATCTATGTCGGCTCCTCCCAGGGCCACCTGGTGCTGCAGCCATCGGGACAAATCAGCTATCTCGCGCCGCGCAAGGGCGATCTGCACGTTCCGAGCGTGGATATGCTGTTCGGCAGCCTGGCTGGACAAGCACGCGTCGGCGCCGCTGCCTTGCTGACTGGCATGGGCAGCGACGGCGCGGCAGGCCTGATGCAATTGCGCAAGGCCGGGTGGTTCACCGTGGCCCAGGACGAGGCGACCTCCACCGTCTTCGGAATGCCACGCGCGGCCATCGAAATGGGCGCGGCGATGCAGACACTGCCCCTCGCGGCCATCGGCGCTACGCTGGCGCGGCAATTCACGAGTCACGCCCGATGAGTATTCGAATCCTGATGGTGGATGACCAGCCGGTGATCCTGGCAGCGTTGATCCGCATGCTCGGCGGCGAAAAAGAGTTCGAGATTCGCACGGTCTCAGACCCGACCAAGGCCGTCGACGAGGCGCTCGCCTTTGACCCCGCCGTGATCCTGCAGGACCTGGTCATGGACGGACTCGACGGCCTGGCGCTGCTCAAGCGTTATCGCGCCCATCCACAGCTGACCGAAGTGCCGGTGGTGATGCTGTCGGCCGCCGAGGAAGCCGAAA
The DNA here is from genome assembly GCA_031425695.1 of Rhodanobacteraceae bacterium. GTDB lineage: Bacteria > Pseudomonadota > Gammaproteobacteria > Xanthomonadales > SZUA-5 > JANPJV01. The sequence continues at coordinate 13,196 of JANPJV010000111.1, forward strand.
CGAAAGTCGAGTGCTTTCGTTGTGGCGCCAACGACTATGTGGTCAAGCTTCCCACCGCGCTCGAGCTGGCCGCGCGCATCCGCTACCACGGCCGCGCCTTCCACAACGCCCGCCAGCGCGAGCTCGCCTTCCAGGCACTGCTCGAGAGCCGTGCCGCGCTTGAGCAGCGCCAGGCCGAGATCGAACGCCAGCAAGCGCAACTGGAAGCACAGGCGCGGCAGCTAGAAGCGGTCAATCGCGAGCTCGCCGATACTGCGCTGTCGGACACCCTGACTGGCTTGCGCAACCGTCGCTACCTCAAGCTGTTCCTGGACCTGCCCGGCAGCCTGCCGGCGTTGCCGGACCTGCACGCGGAACGCCGCCACCAGACGGCACCCGAGCAGATGGTGTTCTTCCTGTTCGACCTCGACCACTTCAAGCAGATCAATGATCACTACGGCCACGAAGCGGGCGACGCCGTGCTGGTGGAGATCGCCCAGCGCATGCGCCGCATGTTGCGTGCGAACGACGCAGCGATGCGCTGGGGCGGCGAGGAGTTCCTGATCATTGCCCGCGGCATCGACGCCGCCGGCGCCAGCATCCTCGCCCAACGCGTGCTGGTCGCCATCGCCGCAGAAGCAGTGCGCCTGCCTTCCGGCGAGATGATCCAGATCAGCGCCTCGCTCGGCTTCGCCCCGTGGCCCTGGAATACCTCGCCCGGCATCAGCAATCCCGACCACCAGTTGGTCATCGGCCTGGCCGACGCCGGGACTTACCTCGCCAAGCTCGACGGCCGCAACCGCGCCTTCGGCGTCCTCCCCGGCCCCGACCCCGAGTTCGCCGCCCGCCTCTCCAAAATCAACCTCGGCCCCGGCGTCCTCCGTGTCGAGGATGGCAAGGGCGTAGAGCTGCTGGCGCTGCTGGGGCCGAAGTTGGGGTGAAAGACAAGAGCTTTTATCCACAGATTTCGCAGATTTCGCAGATTAAGAGCGAAGGAAGACAGCAATCCCGAATTCGCTTCGTCCGCTTCTAATCCGCGGAAATCTGCGAAATCTGTGGATAAACGCTCTTGCTATTACCCGCCGCGTCACAGCAAGAACATCGTCCCCAACCCCAAAAACGCCAGGAAGCCCACCACGTCGGTGACGGTGGTGAGCACGACGCCGCCGGCCAGGGCGGGGTCGATGTTGAAGCGTTTGAGGAGCAGCGGGATCATGACGCCGCCCAGCGCGGCGGCAAGCAAGTTGATCACGATGGCGGCGGCAATGACGCCGGCGATGCGGATGTCGCCGAACCAGAGCCAGGCGACGATCGCTACGACCAGCGCCCACAGGAGCCCATTGATGAAGCCGATCGCGACCTCGCGGATGAGCAGGTCGCGGGCGTTGTTCCAGCTCACCTGGCCGAGCGCGAGGCCGCGCACGATCAGGGTCAGCGTCTGCGTGCCGGCGACGCCGCCCATGCTGGCGACGACCGGCATCAGCACGGCCAGCGCGACGATCTGTTCCAGCGTGGCCTCGAAATTGCCAATCACCCAGGCGGCGAGGAACGCCGTCAGCAGGTTGATGCCGAGCCACATGGCGCGGCGGCGGCTGGCGGCGGCGATGGGCGCGAACATATCGGCCTCCTCGTCGAGACCGGCCATCGACATGAGATCGTGCTGGGCGCGGTCACGGACGAGGTCGATGACGTCGTCGACGGTGATCCGCCCAACCAGGCGATTGTCCGCATCGACCACCGGCGCCGACACATGCCGATGGTTCTCGAACTCCTCGGCGACGCTGTCGACCGACGCCGTTGCCCGGATCGCGGGTAGCGAGTCATCGACGATCTCGGCGACGGTACTGTCCGGTGACGAGGTGACCAGCGCCGTCAGCGCCAGGCGGCCCATGTAGCGGCCATTGCGGTTGAGCACGAACAGGTGGTCAGTGTGCTCCGGCAGCTCGCCCCGCATGCGCAGGAAGCGCAGCACGACGTCGACGGCGACGTCGGCGCGCACGGTGACCACATCGGTGTTCATCAAACGACCGGCACTGTCCTCGGGGTAGGACAGCACCTGTTCCAGGCGATCGCGATGATCGCGATCCATGCCGCGCAGCAGCTCTTCGATCAACTGTTGCGGCAGGTCGTCGACGAGATCGGCCAGATCGTCGATCTCGAGTGAGTTGAGCGCCGAGATCAGCTCTTCGTTGTCCATGTCGGCGAGCAGGCCGTCACGAACCTCTTCGGCGACATGGACCAGCACCTCGCCGTCGTCCTCGGGATCCACGAGGCCCCAGACCACGCGCCGCTTCACCGGCGGCAGCGACTCGAGCACGCTGGCGATCTCGCCCGGCGTGAGCGTATCCAACATGCGCTTGACCGGCGCCAGCCGACCGCTTGCGAGCGCTTCGGAAAGCAGGCGCAATTGTCGTGATTTGCGGTCGTAGCGCTCGTCTTCGCTCATCTGCCCTCCCGCCCATCGCACTCCGCGGCGAGCATACGGAAGGTCAAGTGGAAGGGGTGCTCCGATGTCGCAATCATCGTCCGCGTGGCCCGCCCGGAAGACCTGATTTTTGACGCAAAGGAACGCAAAGGAATAGCGAGCAAAGGGACGCAAAAAGAGCAAGCACGTTCAATACGCTTCTTGGCTTCTTTTGCGTTCCTTGGCTTCTTTTGCGTTCCTTTGCTCCCTTAGCGTTCCTTTGCGTCAAAAAAACACATCCGCACGGATACCGCGGAGTTCCGTACCCGACCTTACAGGGGCGGCTATCATCGCGCTCCCTCGCCCCCAAGATCGGCGCATGACTGGCGCGACGCTGTACGCTGCCCTGCCCTCACCCTTTCGTCCGCTGCGCGGTGGCGAACTCGTGGGCGCGGTGATTGCGTTCGAGACCTGGGGTACGCTCAACGCGGCGCGCGACAACGCCATCCTCATCGTGACCGGCATGAGCCCGAGCGCGCATGCGGCGTCGGGGCCGCTGGATCGCAGCCCGGGTTGGTGGGAACCGATGATCGGGCGCGGGCGCACGCTCGATACCGATCGCTATTTCGTCATCTGCGTCAACTCGCTCGGCAGTTGCAAGGGCTCGACCGGCCCGGCCTCACCGCATCCTGAGGACGGCAAGCCGTACCGGCTGCGTTTTCCCGCGATCACAATCGAGGACATCGCCGACGGCGCCGCGCAGGTCGCCATGCATCTGGGCATCGACCGCCTGCTTGCGGTCATGGGCCCGAGCATGGGTGGCATGACCACGCTGGCGATGGCGCTGCGGCACCCCGCGCTGTGCCCCAACCTCGTGGTGATGTCCTGCGCCGCGCGTTCGGGCGCGTTCGCCATCGCGCTGCGCTCCCTGCAACGGCAGATCGTGCGCGCCGATCCCGGCTGGAACGACGGCAACTACGAGCAATCGATGGACGTCGCCAGCGGCATGGGCCTCGCCCGCAAGCTAGGTGTCGCCACCTACCGCTCGCCACAGGAATGGCGCGAACGCTTCGGTCGCGGGCGCCTTGCGACACGCGATGCCGATCCGTTCGCGAGCGAATTCCAGATCGAGTCATACCTCGACGCCCACGCGCGCCGCTGGGCCGGCGGCTTCGACCCCGCCAGCTACCTGTATCTCTCGCGGGCCATGGACTGGTTCGACCTCGCCGACTACGGCGGCAGCGTCGAAGCCGGCTGCCGGCAGATGGCGGTCGAGCAGGCGCTGGTCATCGGCGTCGCCAGCGACATCCTGTTCCCGGTCGAACAACAGGAAGAGATCGCCGAAGCCCTCGCCACCACCGGCGCCCGCGTCGACTTCCAGTCGCTGCCCTCCATCCAGGGCCACGACGCCTTCCTGGTCGACATCCCCCGCTTCGCGCCGGTGATCTCGCGGTTTCTGGACGGGCTGTGAAGCCTTTACGTAGGTCATGTTGCCCGCGTCAGCGGGCTACTTGACGCTCTCCGCCGTCAAGTAGCTCGCTGCGCGAGCAACATGACCTACCAAAGCATTTCGCACGTCACCCCCTGTGACCCAATTCCGGTTCACGACCGGACGCCGCACCTTAGTCTGCATATACCTTCAATCGAGGTTTTGCCGTGTCGCTGCGATGGTCTGCCCTGCTGTTCGCCGCACTCTTCGCCGCGCCACTCGGCGCGCAAAATGTGGTGGTCTACGACAATGCGCTCGGGCCGGGGTTCGAGGACTACGGCTGGGCCGTCCGGAACCTCGCCAATACCAGCCCGGTGCACTCGCCCGCAAATTCGATCTCCTTCGAACCGGATCAGTTCCAGGGGCTGTATTTTTTCTCCGGGAATACCGTACGCAGCTTCGCGAACTTTGATGGGCTGCGCTTCTGGGTGCATGGTGGTACGACTGGCAACCAGCTGATCACGGTGAACTTCCAGCTCGGCAATACCGTCGTCCACACGCGCAATCTCAACTTGATCGTGACTGGCGGCAGCCTCGCCGCAGGCACCTGGCGCGAGGCTTTCCTGTCGTTCTCGGGTGCCGGCGCGCCGACTGGAAATTTCAACGGCATCATCCTGCAAGCCGGCACCAATCTTGACCAGGGCGTGGTCTACGTCGACGACATCGTAATCGAGGGCACCACGCCGCCGCCTCCCGGGCCAGTCGCGGTCAGCATCAATGTCGCCGGAACGCGTCGAGCAATCGACCCCATGATCTACGGCGTGAACTTCGGGAGTAACGCGCAGCATCAGGATTTGCGCTATCCGACGCGCCGCTGGGGCGGCAATCGCACCAGCCGTTACAACTGGCAGTTCGACGTCGACAACACCGCCAACGACTATTTCTTCCAGAACATCGCCGCGAGCGACAGCGGCGTGCTGCCCAATGATTCGAGCGCGAATCGCTTCGTCGTTTCGACCAAGGCATCCGGTGGAGAACCGATGCTGACGATTCCGACCATCGGCTGGGTAGCCAAGGATTCGCGCACCAAACTGTGGAGCTTTTCGCAGGCGGCGTATGGCGCGCAGACGCTGGACGAATGCCGCTTTTATGCGCCGAATCCGCCGTTCTGGTGCACTGCCGATTCCGGCAACGGGCTATGCGTCGGCGGTGCTTTTTGCCAAGGCGGCAAGATCGTAGGGAACAACGTGCTCGACACCTCCAAGGCCGCGCCGCCGAGCTATGCGGGCGACTGGGTGACGCACCTGCGCGCACGCCACGGGACCGCCGCGACAACCGGCGTGCGCCTGTTCTCGCTCGACAACGAGCCCATGCTGTGGGACTCGACCCATCGCGACGTACATCCGGCTCCAGCCACCTACGACGAAGTCTGGCAGCGTGGACGCGACCGTGCCCTCGCGATCAAGGCAATCGAGCCGGACGCGAAAGTCTTCGGGCCGGTGACCTGGGGCTGGTGCGATTTCTGGACCAGCGCGGCCGACGCTGCGCTTCCGAACGGCTGCTTCGATGGTCCGGACCGCGCCGCTCACGGGGGCATTCCTTTCGTCGAATGGTATCTGCAGCGCATCTGCGCCGAACCGGGCCCTGGTGGCGTGCGCCTGGTCGACTATCTCGACCTGCATTACTACCCGCAGTACGTCAACGGCCAGAACGTCGGCCTTGCCGGCCTCGACAATAATCCGGTTGCCGGCGAGCAAGCCGATATGCAGGCGCGGCGCATGCGCTCGCTCAAGGAAATGTACGACCCGAACTGGGTGAGCGAATCCTGGATGGGTGAGACTGCGTATCCGATCCCGAACTTCCTGCCGCGAGCGCGCGCTGCGATCGATGCGCGCTGCCCCGGCGTAAAGCTCGCGCTCACCGAGTACAAATGGGGTCCCGACAACGGTATCACCGGCGCGCTTGCGCAGGCCGAGCTGCTCGCCATCTTCGGCCGCGAGGGTGTCGACTACGCCGCGCGCTGGGTTGCGCCGGACGTGGGCACGCTGTCCGAGCACGCCTTCCGCATGTACCTGGATTTTGACGGCGCGAACAGCCGCGTCGTGGGGGACAGCATCCCCGCCAGCTCCAGCGTCTCCGACGCCGTCGGCGCCTACGCCGTCGACCAGACCGCCGGCAAGCTGTTCGTGCTGGTGTTCAACCGCGACACGGCCGCGCGCACGATCAACCTCACCGTCACTGGCGCGAATGCTGTCAGCTACAGCGCGTATCGCCTGTCAGCGACCGGCTACGCCCAGGTCGCGACCGCCGTCCCGATCGCCGGCAACGCGCTCAGCCTGGCCGATGTTGCCAGCTACACGGCGACGCTGCTGGTGATCACCAAGAGCGGCGCGGCGAATCTGATGTTCGCGAACGGGTTCGAGTGAAGATCAAAGACAAAAGACGAGCAAGATCAACCTCAAAGCATCCACAGATTACATGGATGTAAAGCGGATTACACAGATGAAAGCAGAGACGGATTGAAGCTCGCCTGCGTTTGCTTTCATCTGCGTCATCTGTTTTTCATCTGTGTAATCTGTGGATAGAGCTGTTGCTTGGCGTTGTATGCACGCGTGCGGCTTCCGATAGCATCGGGCCATGAAAATCGCCCTTGCCCGCTGCGTTCTCACCCTCCCTGCGATCGTTTTCGCGCTTGGTTCCTGCGCCACGGCGCCGCCGGAAAGGGTGGCGGCTGCGAGCGGCCCGGTGCGGGTGGTCGAGCGTTACACGACGACGCCGTCGCCGACGGACAACATGGATTCGGTGGCGACCTGGCGCGCGCCGAATGGCAAGACCTGGCTGATCGCGACTGCCAAGGACGTCGACAACCTGGTCGTCTTCGACGCCGATACCGGCGAGCATCTGAAGCGTGTGGGCAAGAGCGGCCAGGCACCCGGCGAGTTCAAGCGGCCGAATGGCATTGTTGTGATCGACGATCTGCTGCTGGTGGTCGAGCGCGACAACCACCGCGTACAGGTATTCGAGTTACCGTCTTTCAAGCCGCTCGCCGTCATCGGCGAGGCCGAGCTGAAAGTGGCCTATGGCCTGTGGGTGCGCCGCCAGGGATCGGGTTATGAGCTGTATGTCACTGATTCCTATCAGAAACCCGATGGCGTGCCGCCGCCGATTGCGGAGCTGGATGACCGCGTCCACCTGTTCACGCTCACGCTCGCCGGGGGCGAAGCCACTGCGAGCCACGTGCGCGCCATCGGCGACACCTCGCAGGCCGGCGCCCTGCGCTGGGTCGAGTCGATCCATGGCGATCCCACGCACGATCGCATGCTGATTGCCGAAGAACACCTGCCCACCGGCACCGCCCTGCGCGTCTACGACATGCAGGGCCGCTATACCGGGAAAGACATCGGCAAGGAGTTGTTCCGCGGCCAGGCCGAAGGCATTGCCCTGTACGCGTGCGAAGACGGCAGTGGCTACTGGCTCGCCACCGACCAGCACGCGAGCGGCAACGTCTTCCAGGTCTTCGACCGCCAGACCCTGCAATCGCTCGGCAGCTTCGCCGGCAGCGGCACGCAAAACACCGACGGCATCCACATGCGCATGCAGTCCTCCGCCGCTTTCCCCAAAGGCGTCTTCTACGCCGTCCACGACGACCGCGCGGTCTCCGCCTTCGACTGGGGCGATGTCGCCAAGGGGCTGCGGTTGCGCGAGAGCTGCGATTGAACATGGCTCCCCTCTCCCATGCTTCTTGGGAGAGGGGTTGGGGGAGAGGGCGGCCTTTGATATCGCACGCCGCATTTTAAAGCGCCCTCTCCCCTGCCCCTCTCCCCAAAAGCATGGGAGAGGGGAACACCTAGTCGGTCACTCGCCCGCGATCTTCTCCAGCACATACCCCGAGATGTGCAGCCGGATCTTGCCGTCCTTGCGTTCGATGTCGACTTCCTCGCCAAGGCTGGGGCCGAAGCCGGCCATGACCAGTCGCGTCGCATCCACCGGCAACAGGGCGATGCGCGGGCGCACGGTGACGACGAAGGGAAGCTCGTAGTCGAGCGTCAGCATCTGGTCTTCGTGCGTCACGACTGCGCCGGTGATTTCCATCTGGCGCGCGAGCGCGTCGGGGTTGACGGCGCGGTATTCACCGATGAGCTCCGCAATCGCCGCCGGGTCGCTGATCGGCGCGAAGGTCGAACCGAACAGGAAATAGTTGCCGTCGGCATAGCCCAGGAGCACATGGTGCCCGGCCAGCAGCGCCGGACGGATGAGCACCCGCGAGAACACTTCGAACTTCATCGGGATGACGCCGAGCAGGCGGAAGCGCAGGCTGTACCAGCCGTCAGCGCGCCGATCGGCACGGAAGTCGAAGCCGAGATAGCGCAGGTCGAAGTTCTCTTTTTTCGGCTCCAGCTCCATCAACCCAATCGGCGTCGCATAGCGCGCGGCAAAGCTGTCGGCGCTGGCGCCGGCGGGAAGTGGCACGCTGTCGGGCAGCAACCGCTTGAGATCGCGCGCGGCAATTCCGGCCTTGGCGCCCAGGATGGCATCGACCGTCGCGACCGCGATCTCGCCGAGCTCCTCGTCCGATTCGCGCCAGTTGCTGATGGCAATCACTGCAATCCCGTGCGCCGGTAGCAGGCGCACTTCGGCGTTGAAGTTCGGAAAGGTGGACGTGAGGATCGCAACCCGGCCGACACCCGGCCGAATGCTGTCGCTGAGCCCCCAGCCGAGCCCGATCTTGTTGCCCACATCGAGCGCGATCCCGGTGTTCTGCACCTCCAGCATGCGCTTGCGCGAAGCCTCGCTCAGCCAGTCTCCAGATGCGCTCGGCATCAGCGCAGCAATCAGCTTGCCAAGGTCACTCAGCGACATGCTGAGGCCGATCGCAGTCCGGTCGCGCGCGATCAGCGCGCTTTCGGTCTTGCCTTTGCGATGGGCTGACGACATGCCGTCACGCAGCCCGAAGGCAGTGTGGTCGAGGCCCAGCGGGTGGCGCAGCTGCTGCTGCAAGAGCTCATCGATGCTGGTGCCACTCGCACGCTCCAGCACCCGGCCGAGCACGATATAGCCCAGGTTGGAGGCACTCATCATGGTGCCCGGGTCAGCCACGACCTGCAGCGGCGTGCCCAAGGGGTCGGCGGTCAGCGGCTCGCCGGGCTTGCGGAACATGCCGTGCAGGCGATTGGCAACCAGCCCACTGTGCCCGGTGATGAGATCGCGAACCCGCAGCGAACCGAGCTTTTGCGTGCGCCCCCGGAACTTGAGATCGGGCAGCAGGCTCGTCACTTTCGCATCGAGGTCGAGCTTGCCCGCCTCGACCAGGCGCAGGCTCATCGCGACCATCGCCAGCCGGGTGAGCTCACCAACCGGCACGACGGTATCGACCCCGAACGCAGCCTCGCGCTCCCGGTCCGCCAGGCCGCTGGTGTGCAGAAAACGCACCTCGCCATCCTCGATCACGGCAATGCCCATGCCACCGGCCTTGCGCGCGTCGACTGCCTCCGCGGTGAGCTCGGCGACATCCGCCTCGATGGCTTTCCAGTCCACCGGGGCCGACTGTGCCACGGATGCAAGCAACAGGAGGGAAGTAATCAGAACCAAGCGCATAAGACCGTCGGCATCAAAAAAACACCGCCATCAGACTGCAACCCGAGTGCAGGCGAGGTTCATTGCAAGGGCGATGTCAGGTGACCGTTCAGGTTCGGCGTCCTTTGCAGCGTAGGTCATGTTGCCCGCGCCAGCGGGCTACTTGACGCCATTCGCAGCCAGGAAGCCGTCAAGTAGTCCGCGTGCGGGGACAACAAGACCTACGACAAGCGGGCCTGCTCACCC
>JANPJV010000112.1:0-4358 GCA_031425695.1 Rhodanobacteraceae bacterium
CCGGGAAAAGCGGCCGCGCGCAGCGCAGACCCACCAAAATCATCAACAATCAACACCGCTGCACCCACCCCTGCCTTGTCGCACATGACGCGCACTGACCCACAGGCAGAGCATGCGCGCGCAGATCCTCATCCTTGCCCGCCGCACGCTCGTCCCGACGAGAGCCGCGATGGCACTTCGTGGAGCAACACCATGCAAAGACGCAATTTCCTGACTGTGGCCGGGTTCGGCATGGGCAGTCTCATGATTCCCCTGCCCGGCCGCCTGATCGCCGCCGAGGCCCTGGTAGGCACCGTTGATATCGGCCGCAAGAAGGTCCTGGCGGACCTCGCGCTGGAAGCGTCGACGACCGCCGGCGCGAGCTACTGCGACGTGCGCATCGGCCGCTACCTGCAGCAGATCGTGATCACCCGCGAGGACAAGGTTCAGAACGTAGTCAACACCGAGTCGACTGGTGTCGGCATTCGCGTGGTGGCCAACGGCACCTGGGGCTTTGCCGCGACCAGCGACCTGTCGGCGGCTGGTGTCACCAAGGCTGCGCAACAGGCGGTCGAGATCGCGAAGGCCAATTCCAAGGCGCAGACCGAGCCGGTTCGCCTGGCAGCCGTCAAGGGCGTCGGCGAGGTGTCGTGGAAGACGCCGATCGAAAAGAACGCGATGGAAATTCCGATCAAGGAAAAGGTCGACTTGCTGATGAGCGTCAACGCCGCGGCGATGAAAGCCGGCGCGAACTACATCAACTCGATGATGTTCCTGGTCAACGAGCAGAAGTATTTCGCCTCGACCGACGGCTCCTACATCGACCAGGACGTGCATCGCCTGTGGGCGCCTTTCAACGTCACCGCGATCGATGCCAAGAGTGGCAAGTTCCGCACGCGCGGCGGCCTGTCCTCGCCGGTCGGCATGGGCTACGAGTACCTCGACGGCAAGGGCGGCATCACCCTGCCGGGCGGAGTCACCGTCTACGACAACCGCTACGACATGCTCGGTGACGCGGTCGCCGCGGCCGAGCAGGCCAAGCAGAAGCTGAAAGCGCCAGCGGTCAAGCCGGGCACGTACGATCTGGTGCTCGACCCGACCCATATGTGGCTGACGACCCATGAGTCGGTTGGCCATCCGCTCGAGCTCGATCGCGTGCTCGGCTACGAAGCGAATTACGCCGGCACCAGCTTCGCGACCTTGGACAAGCTCAAGGAAAAATTCAAGTACGGCAGCGACAAGGTCACCATCGTCGCCGACAAGACGCAGGTGGGCAGCCTGGGCGCGGTCGGCTATGACGACGAAGGCGTCAAGGCCAAGAGCTGGGACTTGATCAAGGACGGCACGCTGGTCAACTACCAGGCCATCCGCGACCAGGTGCACATCCTCGGCGAGGAAGAATCCCACGGCTGCTGCTTTGCCGATTCCTGGTCGAGCGTGCAGTTCCAGCGCATGGCCAACGTCTCGCTGAAAGCCGGCAAGGACAAGCTCACCCCGGCGGAGATGGTCAAGGACGTCGAGAACGGCATCTACATCATCGGTGCCGGCTCCTTCTCGATCGACCAGCAGCGCTACAACGCCCAGTTCGGCGGCCAGCTCTTCTACGAGATCAAGGATGGCAAGGTCGGGCAGATGCTCGAAGACGTCGCCTACCAGATCCGCACGCCGGAGTTCTGGAATTCCTGCGTGGCCATCTGCGACGAGAGCGATTACCGTCTTGGCGGTTCCTTCTTCGACGGCAAGGGGCAACCTTCGCAGGTCTCGGCGGTTTCGCACGGCGCCAGCACGGCCCGCTTCAACGGCGTCAACGTCATCAGTACCGCCCGCAGCCTCGGCTGAGCGAACAGGATCAATCAAAAATGAGCATCTATTCCGAGCAGGAAGCCAAGGCGATCCTGGACAAGGTCATCAAGCTGTCCACCGCCGACGAGTGCAGCGCCAATCTGACTGGCACCATCGACGGCAACGTCCGCTTTGCGCTCAACAATGTATCGACCAGCGGCATCGTCAGTGACTGCAACCTCGGCGTGCAGGTCGCCTTCGGCAAGCGCGTCGGCATCGCCACCATCAATGCCTTCGACGACGAGTCGCTCGAACGCGTGGTCCGCCGCGCTGAGGAACTGGCGCGTCTCGCCCCGGAGAACGACGAGTTCATGCCGGCGCTGGAAAAGCAGACCTACCAGTCGAGCCCGACGCATTTCGCCGAGACCGCCGACATCACGCCGGCATTCCGCGCGCAGGTAGCCGCCGACTCGATCGACCCGAGTCGCAAAGACAAGCTGGTCGCGGCAGGATTCCTCGCCAACAACGAGACCTTCTTCGCCTTCGCCAACAGCAAGGGTAACTTCGGCTACCAGAAGTCAACCAACCTCAACTACACGTGCACGGTGCGCACCGAGGACGGCAAGGGCTCGGGCTGGGTGGCGCGGAACCTCGCCGATGCCAGCAAATTCGAGCCCGGCAAGGACATCCAGACCGCGATCAAGAAGGCCAAGGATTCGGCCGATGCCAAGGCGCTCGAGCCCGGCAAGTACACGGTCATCCTCGAGCCGGCCGCGGCTGCGGGTCTGATCTCCTTCATGATGTTCGGCTTCGATGCACGACAGGCAGACGAGGGCCGCAGCTTTCTCGCCAAGAAAGGTGGCGGGACGAAGTTCGGTGAGCAGATCTTCGACCCGCGCGTTTCCATCCACGCCGATCCCTGGGACAAGGACGCTCCGGTGGTGCCCTGGGACGCCGAAGGCCTGCCGCGCGAGAAGATGCCGATCATCGACAAGGGCAAGGTCGCCTATCTGCAGTACTCACGCTATTGGGCGAAAAAGAACAAGAAGAAAGCGAGCGGCCTGCCGGGCAACCTGATCATGGCGGGTGGCGACAAGACCACGGCTGACCTCGTCAAGAGCACCAAGAAAGGCATTCTGGTCACGCGCACCTGGTACATCCGCATGGTCGACCCGCAGACGGTCCTGCTCACGGGCCTCACCCGCGACGGCACCTTCTACATCGAAGACGGCGAGATCAAGTACCCGATCAAGAACTTCCGCTTCAACGAGTCGCCCGTGATCATGCTCAACAACGTCGAAGAGCTGGGCATTCCCGAACGCCTCTCCGGCGACGAATCCCCCTTCATCATGATGATCCCCCCGATGAAGATCCGGGACTTCACATTCACGTCGCTCTCGGACGCGGTTTGACGCTCATCTTGAACAGATGATTTTCGACGCAAAGGAACGCAAAAGGGAGCAAAGGGACGCTAAGGAGAGCGGATTCGTCGGGCTTTAGGCCTTCTCATCGCGCGAAAATCCCCTCGAATCGGCGGGCGCTTTTTTTGCGTCCCCTTTGCTCCCTTAGCGTTCATTTGCGTCAAGGCTTTCACTCTTCGATCGACAGCGACGGCAATGACCCGCAGTGAATTCCTCAGGTTCCTGGCGGCGGGTGCGGCGGTGATCGCCGTTGGCCGGCCCGCGCGCGCAGCTACCCCGCCTGACTACGATTTCTGGTTCACGCGGCTGATGTATGAGTCGGGGGATTGGGATGTGGATCAGCGGATGCCGGCGAACCTGATCACGTCGTTGATCGACTACACCAGCCTGCGGGTGGACCCCAAGGAGCATGTGCTGGCGTTGAGCGATCCGCGGGTGCTGGAGGCGCCGTTCTGTTTCCTGGCGGGGCACAAGCTGGTCGAGTTCAACGACGATGAGCGGGCGATGTTCGAGCGCTATGTGCGCAATGGCGGCTTCGTTTTCGTCGACGATTGCAACCACGACATCGACGGCCTGTTCGCGACCTCGTTCGAGGCAGAGATGGCGCGCATCTTCGGCGCTCAAGCCTTGCAGAAGCTGGCGAGGAATCATGCGATCTATAAAAGCTTCTTCGAATTCGACGGCCCGCCCGCTACCGGCTTCGAGCTCAACGGCTGGGGCGACGACATCGTCCACGAGTACCTCAAGGGCATCGAGATCAACGGCCGCCTCGGGGTCCTCTACAGCAACAAGGACTACGGTTGCGAGTGGGATTACGACTGGCGCAACAAACGCTTCCTCGCCGAGGACAACACCAAGTTCGCGGTGAATATCGTGGTGTATGCGCTGAGCGGGTGAGGATTCGCCGCACATGTTTTTGTAGGTCATGTTGCCCGCGCCAGCGGGGTACTTGACACCTTTCCGACCATGGCAGAAGCGTCAAGTAGCCCGCTACGCGGGCAACATGACCTACGAGAGCGAACGCATGACTCACTTCACCGAAGCCGACCTCAACGCCCGATTCGCCCAGCTGACCACTCTGCGCACGACCATCGCGCAGGTGATCGTTGGGCAAGAGGCGGTAGTGGAGCAGTTGCTGACGGCGTTGCTGGCCGGCGGGCATTGCCTGCTGGAAGG
>JANPJV010000113.1:0-26212 GCA_031425695.1 Rhodanobacteraceae bacterium
CCCCGCTGCGCGGGGCTCCGGGCGTTTGGGCCCTACGTGGCACTCCGCCAACGTGTGGGGGGGGCATGGGCGTCAATTGGCATTTTATTTGTCCGCCGCTTTTTCTCGGGCGTAAAACCCGCGCCGGGGTTCAGTGACGGCCCGCGGGGCGAAAACGTGGTTTTCGCCGCGCGACGAGCACTCCCGTCTCCCATGCTTTGGGAGCGCTTTTCGTCCATTCAGCATCGATGAGTCCGCGCACAGCGCAGACCCACCAACAGCCCACCCCGCTCTTACCAACACCAACACCAACAACCAACACCAGCTCAATGGCTCTCCACTCTCCTTCCGGTCGCTGGCGGCTGGGCCTTGGCCTCGCGGTTGCGACGGCGTTGTGCTGGGCGACCTTGCCGGTCGCGCTCAAGCTGTCGCTGGAGGTGGTGGATGCCTTTACGCTGACCTGGTTCCGCTTTCTCTTTGCGGCCTTGGCGCTGGGCGGGTTCATGGCCTGGCGCGGCCAGCTGGGACAGTTTCGTGGGTTGGGCAAGGTCCACTACGCGTTGCTGGCGCTCGCAGCCATCGGTCTGATCGGAAATTATCTCGGCTACCTGCTTGGCCTCGATCACACCACGCCGGCAAACGCGCAGCTGCTGATCCAGCTGGCCCCGGTGCTGATGGCCGTGGGTGGCGTGGTGGTGTTCAAGGAGCGCCTCAATGCCGCGCAGTACGTCGGCTACCTGGCGGTGGCGACCGGTCTCGGACTGTTCTTCATCGAGCAGCGTGCGCGCGCCCCGCAGGCCTCGACCTACGCAACCGGCGCCTGGCTGATCGGCGCGGCGGCGGCGAGCTGGGCCATCTATGCACTCGCGCAGAAACAACTCCTGCAGCGGCTCGATTCGCAGGCAGTGATGCTGGTGATCTATGTCGTCGCCAGCATCGTGCTCCTGCCCCTGGCCTCACCCGCGCGCCTGGCCGGCATCGATACGCTGCACTGGTTCGCGATCGTCTTCTGCGCGGTCAACACCATCGCCGCCTACGGTGCCTTCGCCGAAGCGCTCGCCCACTGGGAAGCCTCCCGCGTCAGCGCGATTCTCGCCTTGACCCCTTTGCTGACGGTCGCCTGCGTCTCGGCTTTCGCCGCCTTCTTCCCCCAGCTCCTGGCGCCCGAGCGCATCGGGACCTGGGGCTGGATCGGCGCGATCGTGGTCGTGCTGGGCTCGACCGCGGTGAGTCTGCTTGGGACAAAGCGAGTTCGCGAGACGACGGATTGACGCGCTTTACGTAGGTCATGTTGCCCGCGCAGCGGGCTACTTGACGCTCTTCGCGCGGCGCTCAAGAGCCGTCAAGTAGCCCGCTGCGCGGGCAACTTGACCTACGAAGGCGTCTCAAACCCCCGTCGGCCGCGGGATCTTGCGATTCCAGCAGCTCATGTAGAGCTCGGCGGTAGAGAGGTCCTGGAGCGGGTATTTCAGGAGCTCGGCGGTGTATTCGATGATGGGCTCGGTGCGCAGGGCGACACGCCAGGGTTCGAAGTCGAGCGCGCGCAGCTCCTGCTCGAAGCTGCTGACGGTGATCGGGTTGAGCTCGGTGTACCACTGCCAGTACTGCGCGTTGGTGGCAAATTCGCCGGCGCGGTCCATGTAGCGCGGCGGAGTCGACAGCACGAATTCGCGCAGGGCCTCCGGGGCGCGCTTCAAGTGGAAGAACGGCTCGTCGGAGAACTCGCCGAGGTGGTGGCCGAAGTTCGAGTAGTAGAGGCCCGGATGCACGAAGAAAAGGCCATCCGGTCGCAACACCCGCTTGATCTCGCGCAGGGCCTGCTTGTAGCCGCCGACAATGTGCTCGACCGAGCCCCAGGAAACGACCACGTCGAAGCTGTCGTCCGGAAACGGCAGGTGGTTGCCGTCGGCGGGCAGGAATTCGAGGTTCGCCGGCCACGGGTCGAGCGGCAGATGCTGCTGCGCGCAGATCTCCGCGAGTCGCTCATAGCCCCGAAAAGGATCGACGCCGACCAGGCGCTCGGGCTGGTAGCGCAGGTACAGGCTGAGATCGGTGATGCCGTCCCCGCAACCCATGTCGAGAATGCGCCCGCGCAGCAGGGGCGAGTCCTTGCAGAAGTAGCTGCCGATGGTCGGCCCGGCGTGGTCGAAATGGCGGAAGAACCAGTCGCTGTGGCCGCGGCGCCAGGACAGCGTATTCGGGTCGGGATCGCCATCGAGCGTGTAGCGCGCGCTGGCCAGGCCGTTGCCGATTTCCGCGTTGGTGAATCCCAGCGCCAGGGGCGGCGTGCGCTGCGCATGCGGCCCATCGCGATACAACAGCGTCGCATCGATACGACCGCTGCTACTCGGCAGCGCGCCCTCGGGTGAGGTCAGCCGCCAGCGGTAGCGTCCGCGCGGCAGCCAGGCCGCGCTCGCGCCGTCCTCATGTGCGTGCCGAACGTAGTGGCGCGCGCCGGCCGCATCGAAAAGCTCGATGGCGAGATCGACCTCGAACAGGATCAGCGCTTCGACGTCGAACTCGACGCTGAGCACGCACGGCTGGCCCGCACGCGTCGGCGCGGGCTGCAAGGACAGCTCAGTTATTCGGATCGGATGCATTAGGCGCGCGATGCTCGCATGGAAAGCGCTTGGACTACGGCATTGCGATGCGGTTCCCCAGCAACAGCGACTCCGCGACAAGCGCGAATTCCGCCGCATTCGCGCCATGCCGCAGGCGGCCCAGCAACGGCGCCTCGATCCGTGCCGCAATGGCTGCGATGCTCGCGGCGGCTTCGCTCATTGCCGGATCGATCGTGTTGGCGACCCAGCCAACCAGCTCGAGCCCGGCTGCCCGGATCGCCTGGGCGCTCAGCAGCGCGTGATTGATGCAGCCGAGGCGCACGCCGACCACCAGCAACACCGGCAGTCCGAGATCCCGCATGAGGTCCGCCTGCATGAGTCGCGGCCCCAACGGCACGGCAAAGCCGCCGACGCCCTCGACCAGCACGTCGGCATGACCGGCGCTGACGCGCTGCCAGGCGAGAAGGATCGGTGCCAGCTCGATGGCCTCGCCGGCCAATTCGGCAGCGCGATGGGGCGCGATGGCCGGCTCGAAACCGTACTGATTGAGGTCTTGCGCGGACAGCGTGTGGCTGGCTGCAGCCGCGAGCTCCGCCAGATCGGCGTTGATGCCAGCTTCGAAGCCACTGGCGACCGGCTTCATCGCGACCGCATCGCGCCCGACCGCGCGCAGCGCCCGGGTGAGCCCGGCGGTGACGAAGGTCTTGCCGGCGTCGGTGTCGGTGGCGGTGATGAAGAGACGGAGTGGGGTCATGCCGGTCAGCATAGACATTGCGGCGCCGTCATTTCGAGTCCGGCGCTCTTGGTGGGTCTGCGCTGCGCGCGGACTCTTTTCAGTCCCCAGGCAAAAGCGTCCGCGCATAGCGCAGGCCCACCCAAGCCGCCGCACTCCAAATAGTATCGTCGCCCGAACCCGCCCCATCGCGAGAACCCCAAATGCACCTGCAAACCACCGCCGTCCACGCGGCCGGCAAGGTCGATCCGGAAACCGGTGCGGTCGCGCCGCCGATCCATCTGTCGACGACATTCGAGCACCCGGCTGATTCCACGGAGATCACCGGCTATCTCTATGGCCGTTACGCCAACCCCACCCAGGATCGGCTGGAGGAGGCGCTCGCCGCGCTGGATGGCGGAAGCTCTGCGCTGGCCTTTGCCTCGGGCATGGCGGCCGGTGCGGCGCTGCTGCAGAACCTGCCCGCGGGTGGCCATGTACTGATGGCGGACGACACCTACTTCGCGTTCCGCAAGCTCGCGGAGAGCTGGTTCGCCCGCTGGTCCTTGAGCTTTGACCTGGTCGACATGAGCAACCCGGACGCGGTGCGCGCGGCCGTGCGCAGCAACACCTGCTGCCTG
The DNA here is from genome assembly GCA_031425695.1 of Rhodanobacteraceae bacterium. Taxonomy (GTDB): domain Bacteria; phylum Pseudomonadota; class Gammaproteobacteria; order Xanthomonadales; family SZUA-5; genus JANPJV01. The sequence goes on from JANPJV010000113.1 coordinate 3,894, forward strand.
TGGACCGAAACGCCGTCAAACCCGCGGCTGAAGGTCAGTTCGGTGGTCGCGCTCAGCGAAATCGCCCGCGCCGCTGGCGCGCTGCTCATTGTCGATGCAACCTTCGCGACGCCGATGCTGCTGCGCCCGCTGTCCCTGGGCGCCGACGTGGTCCTGCACTCGACCACCAAGTATCTCGGCGGCCACAGTGATGTGATGGGCGGGGCGCTCGTGTTTGCGGAAGGAGCGTCCGGACAAGGTCCGGACCCACGCGAGCTCTGCACGCGCATCCGGGAAACCCGCAAGATCCTCGGCGCAGTCGCCTCGCCGTTCGCCTCGTGGCTGATCCTGCGCGGCTTGCGCTCGCTCGGGCCGCGGCTCGACTGGCATTGCCGCAATGCGCTCACGGTCGCGCGCTTTCTCGCGCAGCATCCGCGCGTGAGCGCGGTGCATTACCCCGGCCTGGAAAGCCACCCGCAGCACGCCATCGCGGCGCGCGAGATGAGTGGTGGGTACGGCGGCGTGCTGAGCTTCGAGGTAGCCGGCCAGCGCGCCGACGCACTGCGCGTTGCCAAGGCGCTCAAGCTGTTCGTCAACGCGACCAGCCTGGGTGGCTACGAGAGCTTGATCGAGCACCGCGAGTCGGTCGAGGGCGCCGGAACCCCGACGCCGCCGACCTTGTTGCGCGCTTCGATTGGGCTAGAACACGCGGACGACCTGATTGCCGACCTGGACCAGGCGCTGGGGTAGGAATCCAGCTTCACGTGGGTCCGGACCTTGTCCGGACGCTCTTCCCCCAACCTCAGCAAAAAGCGTTCGGATAAGGTCCGAACCCACGTGTGAAGCCGCACATCACCCCGCCGCTGGCGCCGTCGGCTTGACGAACTTCAGGGTCATCCGGTCCGATTCGCCAATGGCCTTGTATTTGGCGTGGTCGGCCTCCGGGGTATTGTCCATCTGCGAGCTCGGCGGCAGTGACCAGACGCCGTTCGGGTGATCCTTGGTGTCGAGCGGGTTGGCGTTGATTTCGCTCTTTTCGACCAGCTGAAAGCCGGCCTTGGTCGCGTGCTCGATCACCAGCGCTTCCGGGAAATAGCCGGTGTCGGCCAGCTCCTTGATCGCGCGGGTGTCATCAGCCTTGGCGCGATGCTCGACCACGCCGAGCACGCCGCCCGGCTTCAGCACCTTGAAGAAGCCATCGAACATCGGCTGCACCGAGTCCGAGCCCACCCAGTTATGCACATTGCGGAAGGTCACCACGAGATCGGCGCTGCCCTCAGGGCCGAGCACTGGTGCCGCCGGATTGAATTCGACCACCTGCGCGCCGTCATAGAGCGCTGCGTCCGCCGCGATCTTCTCGCGGAAGCTCGTGTTCGACTTGGTGTAGTAATTGCGCGCACCCTCGCTGGCGACGGTCGTCGGGTCGATGATCGCGGCGACGTAGTTGCCCTGGCCCTTGAGCAGCGGCGCCAGCACTTCGGTGTACCAACCGCCGCCCGGGGTGATCTCCACGACGGTCATTCCCGGGGCGAGCCCGAAGAAGGTCAGGGTTTCTTTTGGATGGCGGAAGGCGTCACGGGCGCGGTTGGCCTCGCTGCGATGGGCGCCGGCGAGCGTGCTTTCGAGCTTGGCAGCAAAGTCATCCGCGGGCGCAACTGCTGCTGCCGACGGGACCGGTGCTGGCGCCGGCTCGGCAGCGGCGACCGGTGCGGTCGAAACGGGATCGACGGACTTGGGCGCGTCAGTGGGACCACAGCCGGCCAGCAGCAGGGACAACGCGGTGGCGATCAAGGTTCTGTGCATGGCGGACTCCGATAGGAAGAACCGCGCTTTCTAGCACAACAACAGTGTCACTGGCGGGAACGCGCGCCGAGCACCCAGCCCGGCGCGCCGAAATGTGGCGCGGCCTCGCGGTCGCGCCACTGGTCCGACAACTACTCGAAGCCGTTCGCGAAGCCTTCGGTTTGCCCGAGCTCGCCCAGCGTGGTCGGCGCCGTGCCCAGCGGATCGAGCCAGTCGCGCGCCCGCGTGGCCGTCGTGCCACCGCCTTCCCAGGAGATTGACAGCCGCCCGTAGTAGTCGGAAAGACTGTCACCGGTCGACCCACATGCGGACGGACCGCCATGCAACTGGCCAATGAACTGCCGATTGGCGTTGAACAGCGGCGAGCCGGACGAGCCACCCTCGGTCACTTGCGGCGGAATCGTGGTCGCAGGATTCGGCGGGAACACCGGCGTCGGGTCCCAGTGCACCCAGATATGGGTGCCATTGCCGGGGGAAGCCGTGCCGCTGTAGCTGGTTGTCGCCATGTTCTGCTCGACGAAGGTGATGCGCTTTTCATCGACCGCCGGGTGGTGAATGCCCGCGCACAGGCTCGACGGCGTGCACTGCGCGTCCGCGCTGGTGCGATCCCAGCCCATCCAGCTCAGGCGCGCGGTTGCGGGCGGCGCGTCGTCGAGCTCGAGAATCGTGAAATCCGATGCAGCAAATTCGGAGCGAAAGAACGCGCCTGAATTCGCCCGGTCAGCTGGATACCCTGCCTGTGCGCCGCCACTGGCAGCGCTGCCCGGGGTGCGGCAGGTGGGTGACTCGTAGTTCCAGTACACCACCACCGTGGCGGCGTTGGCGGCGGAAATCCCGCAGTGGTCCGCGGTCATGAACAGCATCCTGCGGTCCTGCGCGGTGTTGTTGATCAGCGCGCCGGAACAGGTCTGCGTGCCGCCACGCGTGTAGGGGCCGACGGCCTTGACGGTTTCGCGCCAGGGATCATTGGCATTCAGACACTCGACGTCCATGTTGCAGCTGCCGGATTTTTCGTAACCACTTTCGCCGAGCATCTTGGCCAGTGGGGTGCCGGGCTTGGGCACGCTGGCGCAGCTGCCGGCGTCGCCTGCATCGCTCTTGCCGAACTGGTGAGCGCCAAAAAAACGGTAACCCTGGTTGATCCGGGTCAGTTCCACGGTCGATTTCGGTTGCGCACCGGCCGCGCTCGCCAGCTCGATGATCAGCTCATCGCCGAGCAGCACCGGCGACCAGTACTCGCCGTGCGCATCGTTGTCCTTCTCGGTGAGCGGCCCGATCACCTGCTTGCGATCCGGCGTATAGATCCACAGCGTCTCGCCCGGGGCCATCTTGAAGCGGGTAAAGCCGAGGTTCAACGACAGCGCCCCGCTGGCACTGACGCGCTGGCGCCAGATGGCGGTGCCATCCTTCGCCGACTCGAGCGTACCGCTGTTGGCCGGGCTCATCTTGACCGCATGTGGCACCGCGAAACGCAGCGGCTGCCCGGCGGCGGTCATGATTTCGTCTTCGCTGCGCACCTTGACGAGGTCGAGCGGGCCGAACTGTCGCAGATCGACGCCAGCGACTGGCTTCACGGATTTTGCCCAGCTGGCTGGCAAGTCCTTGGCGACGAGTGGGCCCGCGATAGCGGCCAGGAGGGTCATGGCAAGCAACTTGTTCGGCATCAGGAGTCCAGCTGGAACCAGGGGGCGTGGAGTGTAGCGAGTGGGAAAACCGTGTAGGTGGAAAGGCCAGCGCCGGCCACCTTTGCTTAACAAAATCAGCGCGCATAGGTCGCGGCAAACCTATTATCGAGAGTCCTTGGGATCAACGGCCGCGCGCATGTACACGCTCTATTACTCACCCGGATCAGCCAGCCTGGTCGTCCACTGGCTGCTGATCGAGCTCGGCGTCGAGCACTCGCTGGAGCGCGTCGATCTCGAAAATCGTGCGCACAAGTCGGCCGACTACCTGGCGCTGAATCCCAACGGGGTGGTGCCGACGCTCATCGTCGACGGTAATCCGGTTGCCGAATGCGCCGCGCTGTCGCTCTTGCTCGCCGAGCGCCATCCAGAAGCGGGGCTCGAGCCGGCCCGGGGCACCCGCGAGCGCAGCTGGCATCTGCAGTGGACGCTGCATCTCGCCAACACGCTGCAACCGGCCTTTCGCATCTGGTTCTACCCCCAGGAGGCGGCCGGCGCCGAGCACGTCGATGCCGCCAAAGCCTTGGCGCGCGAGCGCATCGAGGCCGTCTACGATCGCCTCGACCGACACCTCGCGATGCATGGACCGCACATTTGTGGCGAGCAGCTCACGGCGGTCGATTTCCTCGCGACCATGCTGATGCGCTGGTCGCGCAATATGCCCAAGCCTGCCGACCGCTGGCCCGCCCTCGCCGCACTCGCGGCGCGCATGAAGGCACGCCCGAGCTTCAAGACTCTCTATGAGCGCGAAGGGTTGACTGAGTGGGCGTGAGGCTGCGGCAGACGGCATGTCGTTCAACGCGCTACAGCCGTTAAGTAGCCCGCTGGCGCGGGCAACATGACCTACCAGATCTCACTCGTCACGTGGGTCATGTTGCGCCCGCACGGGCGCTACTTGACGCTCTCCTGCGCCTAGCAAGAACTTAAGACTTCTCCGTCGATTTGCGCTGGACCACCGTGATCTCGCCGTTGGTCTCCAGCATGGCGAGCTCGACGGTGCTGGCGTCGATCAGCCCGTTCATGCGAAATGATTCCTCGAGGTCGGACATCGGGACATTCTCGCGCTTGAGCGCGCCGTGCAGGATTCTGCCATGGCGTACGAGCACCACCGGTTCACCTTCGACCAATTTGTCGACCGACTGAAAGCGGGCGCTGAGCGCTCCGACCAGATAGTTCAATCCCACCAGCGTGGCGACCAGAAGAATCGCGCCGGGGATCGATTCATCGCCGCCGGTCAGCGCGCCTTGCGCAGATTCGCTCAGCAGGATCAGCACCACGAAATCGAATGGCGTGAACTCGCCGACTGAACGCTTGCCAGACAAGCGCACGAACGCCAGCAGAGCGATGTAGATGGTCGCCGCACGCGCAATGAATTCCCACCAGGGCAGCGAAAGTTCGAACATGCTTTTCTTCTATGTGAGCGAGGGACCTAACGATGCTATTCCCCGCGCCTAGCAGGCGGCGTGAGCCCGAGCAACCCGCTGTTTCGACCTGAAGCAACATCTTCATCGGATTGCAGTTAACATCCGCCCCCTTTTGTTCCGCCGGTATCGCCCGCAAACGCATGGCCAAGAATCTTCTGATCGTCGAGTCACCGGCGAAGGTAAAGACCATCAACAAGGTCCTCGGCAAGGACTTCACGGTGATGGCCTCGTACGGTCACGTGCGCGATCTGCCCAGCAAGGACGGCTCGGTCGATGTCGAAAATGACTTCGAGATGGCCTACGAGGTCATCGATCGCAATTCCAAGCATGTCGATGCGATCGCCAAGGCGGCGAAGGCGGCGGACGCCATCTACCTCGCCACCGACTTGGACCGCGAGGGGGAAGCGATCTCCTGGCACGTCTACGAGATCCTGCGCCAGAAGAAGCTGCTCGGCGACCGCGCCATCCATCGGGTGACCTTTGCCGAGATCACGCCGAAAGCGATCAAGGAAGCGATTGCGCACCCGCGCGCGCTCTCGCTCGACCTCATCAATGCGCAACAGGCGCGCCGCGCGCTCGACTACCTGGTCGGCTTCAACCTCTCGCCGCTGCTGTGGAAGAAGGTCCAGCGTGGCCTGTCCGCCGGACGCGTGCAGAGCCCTGCGCTGCGCATGATCTCGGAGCGCGAGGAAGAGATTGAACGCTTCATCCCTCGCGAATACTGGTCGATCGAGGCCGATTGCATGGCCACCTCGGGCTTCACCGCGAAGCTGACGCAGCTCGGCGGCCAGCGCCTCGACCAGTTCGACATCAATGACGCGCCGAAAGCCGATGTCGCCCGCGAGCGCATCCTCGCCGGCGCGCGCAAGCACAAGCCGGCGGGCGCGCTCAAGGTCGCCGACATCCAGCGCAAGGATCGTCAGCGCCGCGCCGCGCCGCCGTTCATCACCTCGACCCTGCAGCAGGAAGCGGCGCGCAAGCTCGGCTTCGGCACGCAGCGCAGCATGCGCATCGCGCAGGGGCTGTACGAAGGCGTGGACGTGGGCGAAGGCGGCCAGATCGGCCTCATCACCTATATGCGTACCGATTCCGTGTCGCTCTCGGTCGACGCGGTCGAAGAGATCCGCCAGGTCATCGTGCGCGAATACGGCGCCGATAAATTGCCGGCCGCGCCGCAGGTCTACAAGAGCAAATCCAAGAACGCTCAGGAAGCACATGAAGCGATCCGCCCGACCTCGGCCTGGCGCACGCCGGCCTCGATCGCGCAGTACCTGACGCCTGACCAGCTCAAGCTGTACGAACTGATCTGGAAGCGCACGGTCGCGTGCCAGATGAAGCCGGCGCTGCTGAACACGGTCAGCGTGGATCTCGAAGCCAACCCGGGCGACACCCTGCGCGCCAGCGGCACCACCGTCGTCGAGCCGGGCTTCCTGGCGGTCTACGAGGAAGGCCGCGACGCCAAGAACGAAGACGATGAGCAGGGCCCGAAGCTGCCGGCGATGGTCGTTGGCCAACTCGTCGACCTCATCGAGCTGCGCTCCGAACAGCATTTCACCGAGCCACCGCCGCGGTTCTCCGAAGCCAGCCTGGTCAAGGCGCTCGAGGAACACGGGATCGGGCGCCCGTCGACCTACGCCAGCATCATCCAAGTGCTGCTCGCACGCGAGTACGTGACCCTCGAACAACGCCGCTTCCAGCCGACCGATGTCGGCCGCGTCGTGGCCAAGTTCCTGTCCGGGCATTTCACCCAGTACGTCGACTATGACTTCACCGCGCGGCTGGAAGACGAGCTTGATGCGGTCGCGCGCGGCGAGAAGGACTGGGTCCCGCTGCTGCGTGAGTTCTGGGAACCGTTCAAGCAGTTGGTCGACGAGAAAGAGGCATCCGTCTCGCGCACGGAAGCGACCCAGGGCCGCGTGCTCGGGATCGATCCGGCCAGTGGCAAGGAAATTTCGGTCCGCCTCGGCCGCTTCGGGCCGTTCGTGCAGATCGGCGTCAAGGAGGACGAGGACAAGCCCAAGTTCGCGAGCCTGATGGCCGGCCAGAAGATGGATTCGATCACGCTGCCCGAGGCGCTCGAGCTGTTCAAGTTGCCGCGGAGCCTCGGCGAGAACGAGGCGGGCGAAAAGATCTCGGTCGGCATGGGCCGCTTCGGACCGTTCGTGAAAGCGGGTTCGATGTACGCCTCGATCCCGGCGGGCGAAAACCTGATGGAGATCAGCCTCGACCGTGCGCTCGAGATCGTGCGCCTCAAGCTCGAAGCCGCCGCCAACAAGATCATCGCCACGTTCAAGGACGGCACGATCCAGATCCTGCGCGGCAAGTACGGTCCGTACATCACCGACGGGGTGAAGAACGGCCGCATCGCCAAGGATGTCGAGCCGGAATCCCTGACTGAAGCCGACTGCGTGGCCGCCCTCGAGGCCGCCACGGCCAGACCGGTCAAACGTTTCGGCAAGAAGGCTGGCGGGAAATTCGCCAAGAAAGAGAAAGCACCAAAGGCCGAGAAAGCCCCGAAGAAGGCGGTTGCCTCGGCGAGCGAGAAGCCCGCGAAGAAGGCGGTCGCCAAGAAAAAGCCGGCCGCCAAAAAGAAGAGCGCGGTTGGGACGAAGAAGAAGACCGCGACGGCCAAGCCGCGTGCGAAGGCGAAGTCGGACGTAGCGGTGGCGCGCAAGAGCGTCGCCTAGCGGTCGGTCGTTCGGTTTTGTAGGTCATGTTGACCGCGAGAGCGGTCTACTTGACGTCCTGCACCTCACCGTCTAGTAGCTCGCTTCGCGAGCAACATGACCTACGAAAGCTCAATGCAGCGTCCGGCTTTCGGGCGAATCCTGCCTGCGCTCCACCGGAAACTTGATCAACACCCCGCGTGACTCCGGCGTCGGCCCGTCCCAGATCGGCTTGACCTCGATCGGCGAGGGCGGCTCGAGCGGATCGTCGTATTGCGCCAGTTCTTCCTCTTCCGGCTCCTGCTCCCAGCTGTAGAGACGCGCCGGCGGGGCCGGATCGAGCTTGCGATAAAGTGCTGCCGCGACCATGCCGGCGACCAGCCCGCCGCCGTGATACTCGAAGCTGATGCCCGCCTCGGTCGGCAGGAAGCCATAAATCATGCTGCCGTAGAGGAAGAACACGACCATCGCCACCGCGATGGCGACGCGGTCGCGGCGCAGCACGCCGAGCACGAACAAGAAGCTCATCAGGCCGTGGGTGACGCCGCTGGCGCCAATGTGGATCGACTCGCGCCCGAACACCCAGACCAGCAGGCCGCTCAAGACCCAGATCAGCGGCACCGCCTTGAAGGTGGCGCGCGGAACGGCATACATGCCGAGCGTGATCAGCACGAAGGTGGGAAAGCTGTTGGCCATCAGGTGGCCGAGCGACCCATGCACGAGCGGCGCGCCGAAAACCCCGACCAGCCCGAAGGCCTCGCGCGGCGCCAGGCCAAGCCAGCCGAAGCGCACCCCGGCCGTCCACTCCGCCAGCGCCACCAGCCACAACATCCCCACGAAGACCGCGCCCCAGAATAGCGCCGTCTCCAACCGCCGCCGATCACGCTTCAGCGCCTCGGCGGTAAAAGATTCATCCGGCAACGATCGAATATCCATGGCCCAGACGTGGGGCCCGGGGCGGGATTCGCAAGGTGAAGAGCGAAGATCGGTCGTAGGTCATGTTGTCCGCGCACGCGAAGCGGGCAGCGGGCTACTTGACGCTTTGCTGTCAAGTAGCTCGCCAGGCGCTGCGCGCCCGCGAGCAACATGACCTACCTCACCCGGCCGGTTCGAAGCGCAGGGAGACGCCATTCATGCAGTAGCGCAGGCCAGTCGGCGGTGGGCCGTCGGGGAAGACGTGCCCCAGGTGGCCGCCGCAGCGGCGGCAGTGGACTTCGGTGCGGGTGCTGAACAGGCTCTTGTCTTCGCGCGTGGCCACCGCGTTGGTCAGCGGCTCATAGAAGCTCGGCCAGCCGGTCCCGGAGTTGAACTTGGTCGTCATGTCGAACAGCGGCAGGTCGCAGCCGGCGCAGTGAAAGACGCCCGGGCGCTTCTCGTGGTCGAGCGGCGAGGAGCCCGCGCGTTCGGTCGATTCGTTGCGCAGTACGGCGTACGCAGCCGGCGACAGCTTCGCCCGCCACTCGGCGTCGGTGAGCTCGAACTCGAACTTCTCGGTCGACTTGGCAACCGAATCCCTGCCGAAAAACGCCATGAACGTACCTCCGGTAAGTGCCAGGGCCGACCCGGCTGTCAAGAAACCACGGCGATTCATCTCACACTCCTGCGATCAGTGTCGCGCAGCTACGCGCGAAAGCGGTGTACGCAGCGTAGACCGTCGCAGGGGGCGGGAGCTTTCAGGTGATGCGTGGCACACGTGGGTTCGGACCTTGTCCGAACGCTTTTCGGGCAATCCAAAGCGTCCGGACAAGGTCCGGACCCACAAGAACAAGATCAGCGCCCCGTCTCGCGCAACGCAATCGCCTCGTAGTTGGCCCCCGCGAGTTCGCGTTTGGCGGCTTCGAGGGCGCGGGCGTCGGTGTAGGGGCCGATGCGGACGCGGTGCCAGCTCTTGCCATTGATGTTGACGGGCACGACCTGGGCCTGGGTCCCGATCAGCGCGAGGCGCGCCTTGAGGGCCTCGGCGTCGCCGGAGTTGCCGAAACTGCCGACCTGCAGGAACAGCCGCGTGTTCCCAGGCGCCGGTTCAGGCGGGCGCTGTGATTGCACGGCCAGTTCCGCGTCAGGAATGACCGTTTCCATTTCCGGGAGCACCGAATAGAAGTCATAGCGCGGACGCTTGGGATCGGCTTCGCGGTTGCGGCTGTCGCCGGCAGCGAGCTCGACCAGCGGCTTCTCGCCTTCATTGGCCGGTTTCGCATCCGGGTTCGGGCGTGGCCCGCTCGGCATGCCGTCGCGCAGGATGAAGAACATCGACAGTGCCACGCCGGCTGCAAACCCGGCGATCACCCACACCCACCACGGCAAGGGAGGCTTGCCGCCACCGCGTACCGCCTGTTTTCCGCGAACTTGTGACATCACATCTTTTCCGGCGCAGAAACACCAATCAGTTTAAGCCCATTGGCGAGCACCTGGCGGACGCCCAGCAAGAGGTTCAGGCGCGCATTGCGAAGCTCCGCGTCGTCACCGAGGATCTTGATCTGCGAGCCGTCGTAGTAACTGTGAAGGCTGGCGGCGAGCTCGCGCAGGTAGTTCGCAATGCGGTGCGGCGCACGGTCGGCACCGGCCTTCGTGACGGTCTCCGGGTATTGCTGCAACTGCTGCAGCAGTGCCAGCTCATAGGGATCCTCGAGCCGCTCGAGCGCGGCATCACCCGCAGCCTGGTCGTGGGCGAGCGCGCGCTCGGCAAGCTGGCGCAGCACGCTGCAGATGCGGGCATGGGCGTAGTGGACATAGAACACCGGATTGTCGCGTGAGGCGCTTTTGGCAAGCTCGAGATCGAAGTCGAGATGCTGGTCGTTGCTACGCATGACGTAGAAGAAGCGACAGGCATCGCTGCCGACTTCCTCGCGCAGCTCGCGCAAGGTCACGAACTGGCCCGAGCGCGTGCTCATCTGCACCCGCTCCGGGCCGCGGAACAGGATCGCAAACTGCACCAGCAGGATTTCGAGTTTCTCCGGATCGAGTCCAAGTCCCTGCGCCGCCGCCCGGAGCCGCGCGATATAGCCGTGGTGATCGGCGCCGAAGATGTAGATGGCGCGTGCGAAGCCACGGTCGAACTTGTTCAGCAGGTACGCGATATCCGACGCGAAATACGTCGCCGCGCCGTTCTCGCGGATGACGACACGGTCCTTCTCGTCGCCGAAGGTGGTCGCGCGAAACCACAGCGCGCCCTTCTCTTCGTACATGTGGCCAAGCTCTTTGAGCCGCGTCACGGCGCGGTCGATCGCGCCCGAGGTCGCCAGCGAGCGTTCGCTGAACCAGCCGTCGTAGTGGACATCGAACTGCCCAAGATCCTCACGGATGTCGTCGAGAATCGCGTTCAGCCCGGCATCGAACACGACCCGGTAGTCCTCCGGACCGAGCAACGCCTTGCAGCGCGCGACGATCGCGTCGATGTGCGCTTCCTTGTCGCCACCCTGGCTTTCGTCGAGCGGCAGGTCGGCGGTAATCGCCTCGCCGTCGCGACGGAAATGCATCCCGTGCGAGCCGACCAGCTGCCGCGCGATCGCGTAGATGTAGTCCTCGCTCTTGTAGCCGTTGTCGGGGAAGCGGATGTCGACGCCGGCGAGGCCGAGATAACGCAGCCAGACGCTGGCCGCGAGGATGTCCATCTGGCGGCCGTTGTCATTGACGTAGTACTCGCGTTGCACCGTGTAGCCGCAGGCTTCGAGCACATTGGTCAGGCTGGCGCCGAACGCAGCGCCGCGGCCGTGGCCGACATGCAGCGGCCCGGTTGGATTCGCGCTCACGTACTCGACCGTGATGGGCTCCGCCGCCTGCGTCAGGACGCGGCCGAAGCTTTCACCCCGGTTGAGGATCTCGCGCAGGTTCTCGTGCAGGTAACGGCGACCCAATCGGAAGTTGATGAATCCCGGGCCGGCAATTTCGACCGCGTCGACGTGCATCGAGCTCGGCAGCGCCGCCACCAGCGCCGTCGCGAGATCCCGCGGCTTGCCGCCGAATACCTTCGCGAAGGCCATCGCCGCATTGGTCGCAAAATCCCCATGCGCCTTGTCGCGCGTGTTCTCGATCGCGACCTCGACCGGTTCAGGCAACACGACCGCGCGCTCGAGCGCCAGTGATTTGAGGGCTTGCGCCACCAGGGTTTGCAGATGCTCTTTCACGGCGTGGGTTCAAAGCAGAAAAGAGCGCGAGGATAACTGGTTGGCGTGGAGCAGCCCATGAGGGCGGGGTGTTCATCGAGGAGCTTTGCGTGGGTTCGGACCTTGTCCGAACGCTTTCCTGGCCCGGCGGGCAAGAGCCTCCGGACACGGTCCGGACCCACGAGCAAGGAGTAAAGACTCCGCCGCGTTGATGACAGCGTCAAAAAGCTGTCACACACCCTTCTCATACTGCGCTGATCGCCTGAATTCCCAGGCTTCCGGGTTACCTGTCGCTCATGTCCGCTCCACGCCGTCGTGCCCCGTCCCGCCCGCTTCCCAAAAAGTCCTTGCTGGCCCTGTTGCTCGCGGTTGCGCTGTCGGCACCGGCGCAGGACGCGTCAGAAGCGTCCGAACAAGGTCCGGACTCACGTAAGGCAAAGGCGGAGCCCGCGCCAGCGCCGCCAGCCCCGGTATCGCCTGCCGCTCCCGCCGACGAGATGCCGCCGCCCGACGAAGACGCCGAGATGATGGACAGCGTCGAGGTGACCGCCGAGCAGGGGTTTGCCGAGGGCGCGCGCGATACGATCGTCGAAGAAAAGCGCAGCTCCGCGAACGTGACCGAGGTGATTGGCGCCGAGCAGATTGCGCGCAGCGGCGATTCGGACGCGGCGGGCGCGCTCAAGCGCGTGACCGGGCTGACCCTGGTCGACAACAAATTCGTCTACGTCCGCGGGCTGGGCGAGCGTTACTCCTCCACCCTGCTCAACGGCGCACAGATTCCGTCGCCGGACCCAACCCGGCGCGTGGTGCCGCTCGACCTGTTTCCCGCCGAGATCCTGGAGAGCATTGCGATCCAGAAGACCTATTCGCCGGAAATGCCGGGCGAATTCGGCGGCGGCACCATCCAGTTGCGCACCCGTGGCGTCCCGCAGGAATTCATCGCCAAGTTCTCGCTGACGGGTGCGTACAACGACGACAGCACTTTCGAGGAAGGTTTGACCTACCGCGGCGACGACCAGGACTGGACCGGATTCGAAGGCGGCGCGCGCGACTTGCCCGGCGCGATCGCCGACCGCATCGCCGCAGATGGCCGCCTGCGCCCGCGCTCGACCTTCAATCCAGGCGGTGTCACCCCCGCCGAGTACGAGGCTTTCGGCGAATCTTTTGCGCAGCTCGGCTTCGACCAGGAGCGCGATGAGCTGCCGCCCAATCTCGGCGGCAGCGCGCTGATCGGAAACGTCTGGGAGGCCGGCGATATCCGCTTCGGCTTCCTGTCCTCCCTGCGCTACCAGAACGAGTGGGACAACACCGATGAGACCCGGCGCATCTTCCGCGTCGAAGGCGCCAATACGCTGGTACTCGGCTCCGAGCTCGAGCGCCAGCGCACCGAGCAGCAGACCGAGCTGTCGGCGTTGTTGAATCTCGGCGTTGAGTTTGGTCTCAACCACCGCTTGAAAATGACCACGACGCTGGTCCGCCAGACCAGCGACGAGGCGCGCTTCACTGAAGGCTACGCCGAGGATCCAGGCGATGTCTCGCGCTTTTACCAGCTCGAATGGGAGGAGAACTTCCTGCTGGCGCAGCAGCTGAGTGGCAGCCACACCTTCGCGGACCTGAGCTTCCTCAGCGTCGACTGGCAGTACACCAGCGCGCGTTCGGGCCGCGATGCACCGGCACGGCGGCAGTATCGCTATGACCAGGACAACAACTCCGGCAACTTCCTGTTCTCGTCGCGCGCCGACAGCAACAGCACCGACTACAGCGAGCTCGACGATGACTCCGACGAATTCAGCGTCGGCGTGCGCTACCCGTGGACGATCAACGACAGCGCCGAGCTGACCCTGCTCGGTGGCGTGAGCAGCCTCAAGCGCGAGCGTGAGTCCGGCATCTTGCGCTTCGTCTACCGCTCAGTCGGTCCGCTCTCGCGTGACCCGGCCATCCTGGCCGGCACGCCCGATACGATTTTCGTGCCAGCCAACATCGGCCCAGGCGGCTTCGTATTCGACCAGACCGGCCGCGATACCGATTTCTATACCGCCGAACAGGATCTCGATGCGATCTACGCCGGCATCGATCTCAACTACCAGGATTTGCTGCGCGTCGCCGTCGGCGCGCGCCATGAAAAGAACCGGCAGCTCGTCAGCACGGTTGATCCGACCCAGGCCGGCGCCGAGCCGGCGATTGCCGATCTCGACGAGGACGATGTGCTGCCGGCCGTCACCGTCACCTGGTTCCGCAGCATGGATGACCAGTTCCGCTTCGCTTACAGCGAAACCCTGTCGCGACCCGATTTCCGCGAGCTGTCGCTGGCGCCGTTCACCGATCCGATTCTCGACACCGAGACGATCGGCAATCCGGAGCTCGTGACCACCAAGATCACCAACTACGACCTGCGCTGGGAAACCTATTTCTCCGAGACCGAGACCTTCTCGGCAGCTTTGTTCTACAAGGATTTCGACAAGCCGATCGAGCGCATCCTGGTGCCCGGTACCGGTGAGCTGCTGAGCTATATCAATGTCGACAAGGCAACGAACTACGGCATCGAATTCGATGTCTACAAGTCGCTCTCGGTGCTCGAAGACCGCGCCTGGGCCAATCCGTCCTGGCTGCCGGCGATGAACTGGCCCAACTGGTATGTGTCAGCGAACTACACCAAGATCGAATCGGAGGTGGAGCTCGGTTCAGCGGCAGCGATCCAGACCACCCGCAACCGTCCGCTCCAGGGCCAGTCGCCGTACGTGACGAATTTGCAGATCGGCTATGTGAATCCCGATTCGGGTCGGGAGGCCAGTCTCGTCTACAACCGTTTCGGCAGCCGCATTTCCAACGTCGGCATTCGCGGCGCACCAGACATTTATGAGCAGGCCTTCAACCAGCTCGACTTCGTCTACAAGCACGCGCTGCCGTGGCAGGGCTGGGTCCTCAAAGCCCGCGCCCGCAATCTCCTCGACCCGAAGGTCGAGTTCACCCAGGGCGCCGGCACTACCCGCGAGTACCGCAAGGGGCGGGAGCTGCAGCTGGGTGTGGAGTGGAAGTTCTAGGCGAGGGCGATCGGCCGGCGCTTCTGTAGGTCATGTAGTCCGCGTCAGCGGACTACATGACTGCAATCTGGCGAGACCACCAGGGCGGTCTGTTGCTCGCGAAGCGAGCTCTTGGCGCTTGCCGCCAAATCCATGTCAAGTAGTCCGCTGACGCGGACAACATGACCTACAAGAGCAAAACCAACATCGTTTGCGCGCACTGCTGTGGTGGGTTCGCACCGCAGCCTGAAGTCGTCGTCAAACCGACTCGGTACCGTCAACCAACGGTCACAAAGCCCTCGCAAGATGACGTGTCACTGGACCGATCCAGTCCCGACTCCCCTTCTTCTGCTGCTTGCGAGGTTCCCATGCACTTCTCCC
The DNA here is from genome assembly GCA_031425695.1 of Rhodanobacteraceae bacterium. Lineage (GTDB taxonomy): Bacteria > Pseudomonadota > Gammaproteobacteria > Xanthomonadales > SZUA-5 > JANPJV01. Next base: position 18,952 of record JANPJV010000113.1, read on the forward strand.
GTCTCCAACCGTCGCTGCTCGCCGGCGCGCTCGCGCTGGTACTTGGCGCCCAGGCGCAGGCTGCGCTGATCGTCAACGACAACCTCGAAGGCGCTTGGTACAACGCGGCCGAGGCCGGCCGCGGCGCGCTGGTCGACTACATTCCCTCCGGCCCGGGCTCCGGCACCCTGTTCGTGGCGATCTTCAGCTACGACACGCAGGGCAACCCGCTCTGGTTGACCACGCAGACCACCGTCAACGAAGGCGAGTTCAGCTTCGCCAACATGCCGGTGCTGCGCTTTGCCGGCGGCAGCTTCGGCGCGCCGTTCAGCACGCCGTCCAACACCCAGCTTGGCACCGCATCGGTGACATTCAACTCGTGCTCTGACCTGCGCATCAGCTTCGCGCCGGCTGCTGGCGTGACCCTGCCGGTCACCAATTACACCTTCTCGCGCCCCGGCGCGGTGCCGGAAAAATGCGCCTACGTGCAGCCGTTCACTGCCTGCCCGACCGGCACCTCGGCGGTCGCCAGCGCGGCCCGTACCTGCAAGATCAACTCGCCGGTCACCGGTGAGGTGCGCCTGACCAATGCGGCGACCTACCTGATTGACGGTCCGACCCGCGTCGGCACTGGCCGCAACACCGGCCCGGGCACGCTGACCATCGAGCCGGGCACGTTCATCACCGGCAGCGGCGCAACCTTGAGCTACCTCGCCGTGCAGCCTGGCTCGACGCTGATCGCGCAGGGTCGTCATGACGCGCCGATTATCTTCACCGGCCCGACGCCGACCAATGGCTCCTGGGCTGGCCTCGTGATTGCCGGCAATTCGCAGTGCAACAGCTCGGTCGATGGCAGCCCGTGCGTGTTCGAAGCGGTTGCCAGCCAGCAGTTCGGTGGCAGCAACCTGGGCGAGAGCAGCGGCATTCTCGAGTTCGTGCAGATCCGCTACGCGGGCCAGGAAGTGCGCCCGAACGAAGAGCTGAACGCGCTCACCCTGCTCGGTGTCGGTAGCGGCACGGTCATCAACAACGTGCAGATCTACGGCGGTCGCGATGACGGCATCGAATGGTTCGGCGGCACCGTGAACCACAAGAACCTGATCGTGCTCGGCGCCGAAGACGACAGCCTTGATTTCGATCTCGGCTACCAGGGCCGCATCCAGAACGCGTACGTCCGCCAGGTGGCGGCGATCGGTACCGTTGGCTCCGACTCCAACGGCATCGAATCGGACAACAATCCGACCGCGTTCGACGCCCAGCCGCGCACCCGCCCGGCGATCACCAACTTCACCCTGATCGGTGCCGGCAGCTCTGGCAACGAAGGCATCCGCCTGCGCCGCGGCTCGGGCGCGATCTACTCCAAGGGCCTGGTCACCGGCTTCAATGCCGAAGGCCTCAACTTCAACGACAACGCCACCTACCTGAATGCCGGCACGCCGCAGTCGCCGGGCACCGAGTTGTCCATGCGCGAGATGTACTTCTCCAACACGGTCAACTTCGAGGACGCGGCTGCCGATCCGTACCTGGTCAGCGCCTGGTTCAGCGCCGGCAACAACAACCGCGTGGGTGCCAACCCGTTGGCCGGCACCTCACCCTTCCCGTCCAATGACATGCTGAAGCTCGGCGCGACCGGCGCCCCGGACCTGTTCTTCGAGCCGACCAACTTCATCGGCGCGTTCCGCAGCACCGACGACAACTGGGCGGCGGGCTGGACGTACGATTTCCGCTGATTCCTGGCGGCAGTAACAAGAAAAAAGGCGCGCAAGCGCCTTTTTTCGTTGGCGGCGTGGGGGCCACGTCGGTCCCGTTGTGCCTGCGCAAATTTCATTCACGTCGGACGTAGGTCATGTTGCGCCCGCGTCGTCGCGAATCGGGAAACCACGTGTGTCGGGCGCTACTTGACAGCTCTTTGCGTCACCGCTCCGAGCCTGTCAAGTAGCGCCCGATTCACCTGATGGCATCCAGCAGCGGTCCGCGGGCGCAACATGACCTACGACGAGCGATGCCGCCTTACCTTCTGCGCGCCCCTCGCAACCGCTTCTCCAACCGCCACGCATCCGCGCCATCCTCGTAATACCCCGCGTACTCACCGAAGCGCCGATATCCGGCGCGTTCGTACAAGCCGAGGGCGGCGGCATTGTCCTGGCGCACCTCGAGGCGCATTTCCCTGGCGCCGTGGGCGCGCGCAGTGGATTCAAGGCGGCGCAGCAGGCGCACGCCGAGGCCCTGGCCGCGGGCGGCGTCGCTCACGGCAATCGAGTAGATGCGTGCGCGTTCGCTGCCGCGCCGGCGGAACAGCAATGCGTAGCCGAACAGCACGCCGCCACCCTGCGCGACGATCAGGTCGCTGCTCGGGTTTTCGAGGTGGTAGGCGAATTGGCGGGGCGACAACCGGTCACCGTCAAAAACCTGTCCTTCGAGCGCGCTGAGAGCCGCCAGATCGGTGCGCGCAGCGCGCCGCAGGCGCACGCCCGCGCTCAAGCCGCGCTCGCTGGCCGGATGCGCCTGGCGGCGTCTTGGCGGCGTTTTGCCTGCACGCCTGAATCGTCCCTCACTCATAGGCGAATCGCCTGGCTGGCCCTGTGCCAGACTATGCACTTGCGCGGCATCCGCTGGCAGCTTCGAGTCTCGAGCTGACGACGCGCGGCGCACTGGAATCCAACCTCTTTCCGCCCGAACCCTTTGTCGTGCGGCGCATTTTCTGTGCCCACGCGCACCAGCCCAGGTAGCCATGAGTCGTCTCGTCATCGTGGTCGAGAAAGCTTCGGATTGGGGCAGCTACTACCCGTCCGACAATGTCGTCACCGCCAAGGAATACCTCAAGGAGGCGATCCGTACGGACGAGGAGCGCACGCAGGTCATCAACCTGTGCCGCAGCTACAAGTACCTCGGCACGGGCTATTACGTGTCCCTGCTCGCGGAGGCACGCGGGCACAAGGTGATTCCGTCCGTACGCGCGATCAATGACCTGCGGCGGCGTTCGCTGTACGGCCTCAACATCGAGGACCTGAACCAGAACCTGGCCAAGTTCCTGCCGCCGGAGAGCCGCGACACCACCGATTTCGGCATCCTCGTCTATTTCGGCGAGACCAGCTCGGAGCCGCTCAAGGAACTTGCTCGGCAGGTCTTCGAGGCCTTCCCGTGTCCGATCCTACGCCTGGAATTCGAGCGCGACCGCGTCTGGCAGATCAATGCAATCAAGCCGGCCAGCCTGCACACACTCACCGATGAGCAGGAAGACGCCTTTGCCGCAGCGCTCGAGCGCTTCTCCAAGAAGCTTTGGCGCAGCAAGCGCACGCCGAAGAAATTCCGCTATGACATCGCCATGTTGCAGGACCCGGCCGAGCAATGGCCGCCATCGAACAAGAAAGCGCTCAAGGCCTTCGTCGCCGCCGGCAAGGAGCTCGGCATCGAGGTCGATCCGATCACGCGCATCGATTACTCGCACCTGGCCGAGTACGACGCGCTGTTCATTCGCGAGACCACCGCGCTCGACCACCACACCTACCGCTTCGCCAACAAGGCGGAGAAGGAAGACATGGTGGTGATCGATGATCCGACCTCGATCCTGCGCTGCACCAACAAGATCTATCTCTCGGACCTGCTCAAGAGTCGCAAGCTGCCGACCCCGCGCACCGAGATCCTCTATCGCGACGAACCGAAGAAGGTCTCCGAGATCGTCGAATTGCTCGGTCTGCCGCTGGTGCTGAAAGTGCCGGACGGCTCTTTCAGCCGCGGCGTGGTCAAGGTCAGCGACCTCGAGGGCTTGAAGCGCGCTTCCGACGAGTTGTTCGCGCAGACGGCGCTGGTGCTCGCGCAGGAATACATGCCCACGGATTTCGACTGGCGCATCGGCGTCCTCAACCGCGAGCCGCTCTTCGCCTGCCAGTACTTCATGTCACGCGGCCACTGGCAGATCTACAACCACGCCGCCAAGGGCGAAGCCCGCACGGGACACTTCAAGACCCTGCCGGTGCGCGAAGTCCCCAGCGACGTCATCAAGCTCGCCCTGCGCGCCACCCAGCCGATCGGCGACGGCCTCTACGGCGTCGATTTGAAACAGGTCGGCGACCGCTGCGTGATCATCGAGGTCAACGACAACCCCAACATCGATTGGGGCATCGAAGATGCCTACCTCGGCGAGGACCTGTACAAGCGGGTGATGGCGGAGTTCTTGCGGCGGCTGGAGCGGAAGCGGCTGGGCGTGGGGGATTAGATCGGTTGTCGGTTTCGGTTGTCGGTTTCGGAAACAGCGCATTGGCTTTTCCGAAACCGAAACCCACAACCGAAACCCTAGGCCTCGGCTTCCGCCTGCTGCAACGCCCACAACTTCGCGTACACCCCGCCCTGTGCGAGGAGGTCGTCGTGGTGGCCGCGTTCGACGATGCGGCCAGCGTCCATGACCAGGATCTGGTTGGCGGCGACGACGGTGGACAGGCGGTGGGCGATGACCAGGGTGGTGCGCTCGCGGGCGATGGCGTCCAGCTGCGCCTGGATCTCGCGCTCGGTGGCGGTGTCGAGTGCGCTGGTGGCTTCGTCGAAGAGCAGGATCGGCGGATTCTTGAGCAGGGTGCGGGCAATCGCGACCCGCTGTTTCTCGCCGCCGGAGAGCTTGAGCCCACGCTCGCCGACGGTGGTCTGGTAGCCGTCGGGCAGGCCCTCGATGAAGCCGTGGATCTGGGCCGCGCGCGCGGCGGCGTAGACCTCTTCGGTGCTCGCTTCGGGGCGGCCGTAGGCGATGTTCGCGTACAGGGTGTCGTTGAACAGCACGGTGTCCTGCGGCACGATGCCGATCGCACGGCGCAGTGAGTGCTGCGTCACGTCCCGCAAGTCCTGGCCATCGATGCGAATGGAGCCGCTGCCGACCTCGTAGAAGCGGTACAGCAGGCGCGCGAGCGTGCTCTTGCCGGCACCACTCGCGCCGACGACCGCAACCGTGTGCCCGGGCGGCACCTCGAAGCTGACGTCGATAAGGATCGGGCGGCGGGCATCGTAGGCGAAGCCGACATTCTCGAAACGGATGCTGCCGCCGCTCACGGCCAGCGCGCCTGCCTGCGGCCGGTCGACGATCTCGCGCTCGACGCCGAGCAGGTCGAACATGCGGCCCATGTCCGACAGCGCCTGCTTGATGTCGCGGTACATCATGCCGAGGATGTTGAGGGGCACGAACAGCTGGATCAGCAGGGTGTTGACCAGCACCAGGTCACCGACGCTCATGCGCCCGGCACTGACTTCACGCGCGGCCAGCATCATCAGGATGGTAAGGCCGGTCGCGATTACGATCGCCTGCGCCGCGTTGAGCACGCCGAGCGTGAACCAGCTCTTTTCGGCAGCGGCCTGCCAGTGGCCCAGCTGGGTATCGAAGCGCTTCGCCTCGTAGTCCTCGTTGGCGAAATACTTGACCGTCTCGTAGTTGAGCAGGCTGTCGGCGCTGAGCGCCGCCGACTCGTTGCCGGCCTCGATCATGCGACGGTAGAAACGCGTGCGCCACTCGGTCACGTAGATGGTCACCGCGACGTAGGCGACCAGCGTCGCCAGCATGGTCGCGGCAAAGCTGCCGGGATAGGAGACGAGCACCCAGACGGTCGCGATCGCGATCTCGAACAGCGTCGGCGCGATCACGATCACGCAATAGTAGAGAAAGTCCTCGATGGCGCCGGTGCCACGCTCGATCACCCGCGCCAGGCCACCGGTGCGGCGCTCGAGGTGAAAGCGCAGGCCGAGGTTGTGCAGATGCCGGAAGCTGTCCAAGGCCGCGCGGCGGCGCGCGCCGATATGCACCTTCGCGAACAGGATCACGCGCAGTTCGCCCGCGACCGCCGACAGCAACCGCAGCAGACCGTAGCCAGCCAGCAGCATCGCCGGCACCGCAATCACCTGCTGGCGCGGGTCCAGTGCATCCACGATTGCCTTGAAGCTGATCGGCACCCCGAGATTCGCCAGCTTGGCGATCGCGAGCAAGACCAGCACCAGCGCGATGCGGCCGCGATGGCGGGAGATATAGGGCAATAACTCGGCCAGCACGCGGCGCACGGTGGCGGCCGGCGGTGGGGTGGCAACAGGGGCGGACATGGGAGTCACCGAGGAGGCAGGCCTCCGTTGTGGAGGCGCGGATCGGCCGGTTCAAGGCAGGTCCGGCTCTGCGAGGACATCAAGAGCGCGTACACAGAAACGCACAAAACGAGAAGCGCACAAAGGGACACAAGAATGGAATGGCCCACTTCAAGCGATGTTCCCGACGAAAGAACCTTTTGTGCGTTTTGTGCGCTTCTCCTTTGGTGCGTCCTTGTGTTGACCGCTTGAGCGTTGGCTTGCGTGGGTCCGGACCCACCAAGGTCCGAACTCATACGAGCAGCTTCGCCCAAGCGCGAAAGTGCCCACCAGTCCGCACTTCCTTCGAGTTCACGCGGACGAGACCTGCCCAAACGACAACTGGTTCGCAATTTTTGGGGGCAAGGCTCTGGAGCATGGGATCCACGCCGCAGCAGCGGCGACTCGAAAACCCTCAGGAGCCAAAGACATGCAAGTCCGCACCCTCGCCGCCCTCGTCGTCCTCGCGTTCGCCGGCGCTCCCGCCGTTGCCGCCGAGTACCTGCCGGGCGCGCCCGTCACGCTCGAGGGCAAGGTCACCGGGATGCAGTCGAAAAGGGCTTTCTGGCTCGAGGTCGAAGGCAAGCCCGTGCTGGTCTACACGACCAACACCCAGCAGCAGCTCATGTACGTCGGCCAGGAAGTGCGCGTCGACGGCAGCATCAGCGACGACTTCATCAAAGTCACCGACGTCGAAGTCAACGCCCGCAGCGTCAAGACCGTCCGCCACAACCGTACGCTCGCGGTGAGCGCGGACGAGACCACGCCGTAACGGGCTGTCGTGCGTTGGGCTCCACGTAGGCCATGTTGCGCCCGCGCAATCTCGATCGATGGCGATGGTCAATTGGGCGCTACGTGACGCTCATTCGCGAGGCTCTACGTAGGTCATGTTGCGCCCGCGCAATCTTGATCGATGGCGATGGGTCAATCGGGCGCTACTTGACGCTCTTTCGCGACGCTCCACGTAGGTCATGTTGCGCCCGCGCAATCTCGATCGATGGCGATGGGTCAATCGGGCGCTACTTGACGCTCTCTATCGCAGGACCATGTCAAGTAGCGCCCGACCCGCATGCCCGCGCTGGTCGAGCGCTACGCGGGCGCAACATCATGGCGATGTACGGCACGCCGTCCCGCTCGTCGGCCTCGTGGACGGTGACCACGTTGTCGTGGTTGACCTGGGCGGCGGCCCGGG
>JANPJV010000114.1:0-13975 GCA_031425695.1 Rhodanobacteraceae bacterium
CGCAGACCCACCAAAAGCCCGCAGACCCACCAAAAGCCCGCAGACCCACCAAAAGCCCGCACACCAACAGAAAGCTCGCAACCCACCAGAAGCCCGCAGACCCACCAGAGGCACTACACCCCCAACAAAAACACAAATGAAAACGGCCGGTTTCCCGGCCGTTTTCTTATCGCATCAACCTGAAGTTCAGGTCTGCGGCGCGGGCGTTGCGTTCGGCGCGACCGGTGCCAGGGGGCGCGGGACAACCGGCGTGCCGCCATCGCCCTCGGTCCAGTCCGTCGGTGGCGGAACCTCGCGACCGGTCATCAGCGCGTCGATCTGCACGGCGTCGATGGTCTCGTACTTCATCAATGCTTCGGCCATCGAATGCAGGATCTCGGTGTTGTCGAGCAGGATCTGCTTCGCACGCACATAGCAGCGGTCGATCAGCGCGCGCACTTCCGAGTCGATCATCTCCGAGGTTTCAGGAGACACCGTCTTGTGCTGCGTGATCTGGCGACCAATGAACACTTCCTCTTCTTCATCGCCATAGGTGAGCGGTCCGAGCTGGTCGGACATGCCCCACTTGGTGACCATGTTCCGCGCCAGCGAGGTGGCACGCATGATGTCGTTCGAGGCGCCAGTCGTCACCTTGTGGTGGCCAAAAACCAGCTCCTCGGCCAAGCGGCCGCCGTAGAGCGAGCAGATCTGGCTCTCGAGCCAGGTGCGGCTGTGGCTGTAACGATCCGCCTCCGGAAGGAACATGGTGACGCCGAGCGCCCGTCCGCGCGGGATGATCGAGACCTTGTAGACCGGATCGTGCTCGGGAACCATCCGGCCGACGATCGCGTGGCCGGCTTCGTGGTAGGCGGTGAGCTGCTTTTCGGCGTCGCTCATCACCATCGAGCGGCGCTCGGCACCCATCAGGATCTTGTCCTTGGCGCGCTCGAAGTGAGTCATCGCCACATCCCGCGCATTGTCACGCGCAGCAAACAGCGCCGCTTCGTTGACCAGGTTGGCGAGGTCGGCGCCGGAGAACCCCGGCGTGCCGCGCGCGATCACCGATGGACGCACGTCCTCGGCCAGCGGCACCTTGCGCATGTGCACTTTCAGGATCTGCTCGCGACCGCGTACGTCCGGCAGGCCCACGACGACCTGGCGGTCGAAGCGGCCCGGGCGCAGCAGCGCCGGATCCAGCACGTCCGGACGGTTGGTCGCGGCGATCACAATCACGCCTTCAGTGCCCTCGAAGCCGTCCATCTCGACCAGCAACTGGTTCAGCGTCTGCTCGCGCTCGTCGTGCCCGCCGCCGAGCCCAGCGCCACGATGACGGCCGACCGCATCGATTTCGTCGATGAAGATGATGCAGGGCGCGTGCTTCTTGGCCTGCTCGAACATGTCGCGCACGCGGCTGGCGCCGACGCCGACGAACATCTCGACGAAATCGGACCCTGAAATGATGAAGAATGGCACCTTCGCTTCGCCGGCGATCGCCTTGGCGAGCAGCGTCTTGCCGGTGCCCGGCGGGCCGACCATGAGCACGCCGCGCGGAATCTTGCCGCCGAGCTTCTGGAACTTGCCCGGGTCGCGCAGGAACTCGACCAGCTCATGCACTTCTTCCTTCGCCTCGTCGACACCCGCAACATCGGCAAAGGTCACTTTGACCTGATCTTCGCCCTGCAGGCGCGCGCGGCTCTTGCCAAAGGACATGGCTCCGCGGCCGCCGCCGCCACCCTGCATCTGGCGCATGACGAACACCCAGAAGCCGATCAGCAGCAGCACCGGCAGCAGGTTCAGGATCAGCCCGAACAGCGAAAAACCGGTATCGGGCGCCGACTGCACCACCTTGACATTGTTGGACAGCAGGCTTTCGACCAGGCGCGGATCTTCCGGCGCGTACAGTTCGAACGGCTTGCCGTCCTGGAACTTGCCGGTGATCTTGCGATCAGCCGCAATCTTGACTTCGCTGACCTGCTGGCGCTCGACCTTCTGCAGGAAGTCCGAGTACGACGTCGCAGTGCTGAGCCCGGCATTCGAGGAAAAGCTCCGAAACACCCCGAGCAGCACCAGCGCAATCACCGTCCACAGCAGCAAATTCTTGGCAAGGTCGTTCAATTCTCACTCCTGTCGAGGCACCCAGCCTGCCCGGGTTCCCGCAATACAACCTGTGTATAGGACTACTTCGTGAATGTACTAGAGCTTAAAGCGTCGCTCGAGAATTGCTGCGCGTGCCCGAACCCTCGGAACTGAAATTGACCCCAGCTCCTGTGCAGTGTCATCCCGCTCGCCACCGTTCAAGCTCCTCTAAAATCCTGCCCCAGAGCGTAAACCTCTCGACTGCGTCCGCGCGAGGCCTTCGGCTTGCGCAGGTGTACCGCATCGAATGCTCCGCGTAAATCCTTCAAGTGCGCGTCGAAGCCTTCGCCCTGGAACAATTTGACCAGAAAGGATCCACCCTTTCTGAGGTGTGCCTTCGCAAATTCAAATGCCAGCTCCGCCAGGTATATCGAGCGCGCCTGATCGGCCGGGCCTACCCCGCTGATGTTGGGGGCCATATCCGACAACACAAGGTCAGCCTTGACGTCGCCAACGAGATGTTCGAGCTGCGCGAGCACGGCATCGTCGGTGAAATCGCCCTGGATGAACTCGACGCCGGCGAGCGCATCCATCGGCAGGATGTCGAGTGCCACCACGCGGCCACGGCCTTTCAGGCCTTCGACGACGACCTGGCACCACCCGCCGGGCGCCGCACCGAGATCGATCACCAGCATCCCCGGTCGCAACATGAGGTTGCGCTCCAGCAGCTCCTCGAGCTTGTACGCTGCCCGCGAGCGCATGCCCTCGGCCTGCGCCTTCTTGACGAAGGGATCGGCGAAGTGTTCATTCAACCAGCGCGTGCTGCTCTTGCTGCGGCCCATGGTGTGTGGCTCAGTTGATGAATCGTCATTGCGAGGACCGCAGGCACGTCAAAAGCGTCCGGCCCTCGGCACAGCCTCGGGCGTTCGACGTCGCAGGACGCTGCGCGTCCTAGCGGCGCCATCTCACCCACGCGCAGCGCAGACCCACCAAACGCGGCTGCACTATCCTCCCATGATAGCCTTCGCGCCCCGTTCGGCCCCGGAGCACAAGTCATGGCCCTGAACAACAATCAACGTCGATTCCTGCGCGGCCTGAGCCACGACCTGCATCCGCTGGTCACCGTTGCCGAGCGCGGCCTGGCCCCGAGCGTGCTCAAGGAGATTGAAGTCGCGCTCAGCCACCACGAGCTCATCAAGATCCGCATCAGCGCGGCCGATCGTGACGCCAAGGCAGTGCTCATCGACACTCTGGTCGAACAGACGGGCGCCGAGTTGGTACAGAAAATAGGCCACGTGGTCAGCATCTATCGGCCGCATGCGGACGGTCCCAAGCTCGAGCTGCCGAGCTAGCGTCCAGCAATGCAGATCAACTGGCACCGCGACGCCAGCCCGTTCGCCGTCAACGGGATCGACGGCGTACGCGTGCGTGTTGGCGAAGCCTGGCAGGAACGCAGCTTCTGGGTGCACCAGGGTGCGCTCGAGCCCTGGCGGCCAGGCTCCCTGGATGAATTGGGTGAAGACGACCTCGACGCGCTGCTCGCACGCGGACAGGAAGTGATCCTGCTCGGCACCGGTGCGCGCTTGGCGTTTCCCCGCGCCGCCCTGCGCGCACACGTCCTGCAGCGCGGGATCGGCCTCGAATGCATGAGCAACGACGCCGCCGCGCGCACCTACAACGTGCTGCTCGGCGAGGGGCGAGCGGTGCTGGCGGCGTTCTTGATCGGGTGAGGCGCAGGTAGCATCGGCGTCTGAGCTTGGCGCATACGTAGGTCATGTTGCTCGCCCGAGCGAGCTACTTGACAGCTGGTCGCGACTCGCAGTCGAGTAGTCCGCTGTCGCGGACAACATGACCTACGTCAGCAATGCGCGCAATGAATTCGTTTGCAGTCGATCGCATCGATCGCGACAGCTTCCTAGACTGTCGCCATGACCAACCCTCGCACGCCGACCACCAGACTCATGCCGCGCTGGCTGATCCTCGCCACCCTGCTCTGCGCACAGCAGGCGTCGGCCGAGGTCATCCTGCATGCCTTCAATTGGCGCTATGCCGACGTCGGGGCGCAGGCCCGCGAGATTCGGGAGCGCGGATACGACAGTGTCCTGGTCTCGCCGCCGCTCAAGTCCGAGGGCGCACCCTGGTTCGCGCGCTACCAGCCACAGGACTACCGGATCATCGACCACGCGCTCGGCAACACCGAGGATTTCCGCGTGATGTCCGCTGCGCTCGAGGACGCTGGCTTGCGGCTGTACGCGGATGTGGTGCTCAACCACATGGCGAACGAGTCGAGCCAGCGCCTGGACCTCAACTTTCCGGGGCAGCGCGTGCTGGATGCGTACGCAGCCAACCCCGAGTACTACGAACGCCAGCGGCTGTTCGGTGACCTGACCGAGAACCTGATGAGCGCCGCAGATTTTCACGAGGAGCGTTGCATCACCGACTACAACATCGTCGCGCAGGTGCAAGCCTGGCGCCTGTGCAATGGCGGCCCCGACACCGGCCTGCCGGACCTCGACGACAACGCCCGCGTGATCGCGGCGCAGCGCAGCTATCTGCTCGCACTGAAAGGAATCGGCGTAGATGGCTTCCGCCTCGACGCGGCGAAGCACATGACGCCCAAGCACATGGCGCGCGTGTTCGATCGCGAGGTCATGGCTGACACTTTCGTCTTCGGCGAAATCATTACCGCGTCAGGCCGCGGGCACGTCGAATTCCATGGGTTCCTGGAGCCCTACATCGCGCAGACCACGCACAGCGCGTACGACTTTCCGCTGCACTCCAGCATCCGTTCCGCGTTTGCCTTCGGCGGGAACCTCGGCTTGCTGGCCGACCCGTTGGAGCGCGGGCAGGCGCTGCCCGGCAAGCGCGCGATCACCTTCACGGTGAATCACGACATCCCAAACAACGGGATCTTCCGAAACTGGCTGCTCGATCCGGTCGACGAGACGCTCGCGTACGCCTACATCATCGGCCGCGGCGAGGGCTCGCCGCTGGTCTACAGCGATCACAACGAGAGTAACGACGGCCGCTGGGTCGATGCCTGGAAGCGCGCCGACCTCGCTGCGATGAATCGCTTCAATGACGCCACCGAAGGCGAGACGATGACGGTGCTCGCCGCCGCCCCCTGCCACCTGCTCATCAGCCGCGGCAACCGCGGCCTGGTCGGCATCAACAAATGCGGCCAACCGGTCGATCTCGCCTTGCCGACGACCGCCGACAAGCTCTGGCACGGCGGCAGCTATCGCGATGCGCTGGGCACGAATGAATTCACGGTCAACGAGCAAACCCGCGTCACCCTGCCCGCCCGGACGGCGCGGATGTGGCTGCGGGAGTGATATGTACGTGGGTCATGTTGCCGGCGCCAGCCGGCTACTTGACACGAACGCGCCGTCAAGTAGCGCGCTTCGCGGGCAACATGACGTACGTTGTCCCTCTCAGCTCACCAGCGCGCTCACTCGCGCATGTTCGGCGCGCAGCGCCGCGGGGATGCGTTCGCCGAAGCTGTCGAGGTAGTTGCCGACGTCGGCCCATTCATTGCGCCAGCCGGCCGGGTCGATGGCGAGCAGGGTGTCGAGGGAACCGTTGAGGCTTTCCAGGCCGCGCAGGTCAAGATCCTCGCGCCGCGGGACCAGGCCGATCGGCGTCTCGACTGCGCCAGCGCGGCCGGCGCAGCGCTCGAGGATCCATTGCAGCACGCGCAGGTTGTCGCCGAAGCCGGGCCAGAGGAACTTGCCATCCGCCCCTTTCCGGAACCAGTTCACGTGGAAAATCTTCGGCAGCTTTTCGATGCGCTCGCCGAAGGAGAGCCAGTGGCTGAAGTAGTCGGCAAAGTTGTAGCCGCAGAAGGGCTTCATCGCCATCGAATCACGACGGACGACGCCAACCGCGCCAGTCGCGGCCGCCGTGGTTTCCGAAGCCATCGAGGCGCCGACTAGCACGCCGTGCTTCCAGTCGAGCGCCTCGAACACGAGTGGAATCAGTGACTCGCGGCGTCCGCCGAAGATCAGCGCCGAAATTGGCACGCCGGCGGGATTGTCGGCCTCGGCCGAGAAGCTCGGGCATTGGCGCATGGACACGGTGAAGCGCGAGTTGGGATGCGCGGCCGGGCCACGGCCGGGCTCGAAATCACGGCCCTGCCAGTCCAGGTGCGGCGCCTCATCCGACTTGCCTTCCCACCAGGGCGCATTCTCGGCAGTGACTGCGACATTGGTGAAGATTGCATCGCGGTCGAGCATGTCGAGCGCGTTGGGATTGGTGTTGCGGCCGGTGCCCGGCGCCACGCCGAAAAATCCGGACTCGGGATTGATCGCCCACAGACGGCCATCCGGTCCGGGGTGCAGCCAGCAGATGTCGTCGCCGATGGTCCAGACCTTCCAACCCGCATGGGAAAGCGGCGGGATGAGCATGGCGAGGTTGGTCTTGCCGCAAGCCGAGGGGAATGCGGCAGCGACGTAGTGGGTTTCGCCCTCGGGATTCTGGATTCCCACGATGAGCATGTGCTCGGCAAGCCAGCCTTCGTTGCGTGCCTGCCAGCTGGCGATGCGCAATGCGTGGCATTTCTTGCCGAGCAGCGCGTTGCCGCCATAGCCCGAACCGTAGCTCATGATCGTGAGCTCTTCCGGGAAATGCATGATGAAGCGACGATCGGGATCGAGCTCGCCAATCGAATGCAGGCCGCGTACGAAGCGCCCTTCCCGTTCGATCCGCGCCAGCGCATCCGCGCCCATGCGGGTCATGATGCGCATGTTGGCGACGACGTACGGACTGTCGGTGATCTCGACGCCACAGCGCGCGTAGGGCGAATCGATCGGCCCCATGCAATACGGGATCACATACAGCGTGCGCCCGCGCATGCAGCCCGCGAACAGCCCGTCCATGGTCGCTCGCGCCTGGCTCGGCTCCATCCAGTTGTTGTTCGGCCCCGCATCCTCCTTGTCCGCAGTGCAGACGAAGGTCAGATGCTCGACTCGCGCGACGTCACCCGGGTGCGAACGATGCAGATAGCAGTCGGGATGCGTCTCCGGGTTGAGCGCCAGCAGCTCCCCACGCTCGAGCATGAGACTGACCAGCATGGCGCGCTCCGATTCGCTGCCATCGCACCAGTGAATCTGGTCCGGCTGCGTCAACTGCGCCACGTTCGACACCCAGGAATTCAGCGCCGCCAGCTTGGAGCTCATTACAAATTCTCGATAATCAATGACTTACGGATAAGTACCGCCAGCCGAAGCGCGCGAACATAGCGCCGACGGCCCGAAAGTTCAATGTTTGTGTTTTCCAGAGCGTCGGTAGGAGGCAGCAAAGGGAAGAGCCTTTCTTACACAAAATGCACAAAGTGAAGCAAAAAAATGCACATAAAGAGCCTTTGGTTGCAACCCGCGTTGGCCCTGCCAACATTGCGCGGTCACGAACAAGACACGCTCTCTATGTGCATTTTGTGTCCGCGCTTTTTGTGCATTTGTGTAAGACGGCTCCTCCTCTCCAGTCCCCGGAACTCGCCTACATGTCCGGCGGGATGAGCGTGTCGATGACGTGGCCGACGTAGGCGTCGAAGAGCTCGGAGCTCATGCGGGAGGCGCGGAACTGCAGGGCTAGCTGCAAAAAGCCAATGTAGGTGGAGTACGCGAGGCGGGCGCGGTGTTCGGCGGGGATGGGTTCCATGCCGGACTGTTCGAACACGCGGGCGAGGTAGCGCATGCGTTCCTGGGAGACGCGGTCCATGACCGGCGCGACGACCGGATGGTCGGAACCTTTGAGCAGAGCGGCGTAGATCTTGTGCGAGCGCATCTCGCGGCTGGTCAGGCGGAACAGCTCGCGCAGGCGCTTCTTGGGGTTCTCGATGGCATCGACGCGCGCGATCACGTTGTGCGTGTCATTGACTTCCCAGCGCTTGAGCGCGGCTTCGATCAGCGCGTCGCGATTGGAAAAATGCCAGTAGAAACTGCCCTTGGTGACCCCGAGCCGGCGCGCAAGTGACTCGACCGCGACGGAAGCGACGCCCTCGTCCGCCATCATTTCCAGCGCGGCGAGTTCCCAGTCGTGGGCGCTGAGCCGTTGCTTCTCGGTACGCTCGGCCAGCGCGGATTCAACAGCCATTGCTTCACTCATTTCATTCCTTGGGTTGGCTCTCAATGACCTCGGTCGTTGAAGAACCATCGGTTGGCTTTCAATGACCCAGGCCATTGAAAACGGCGGTACATCCATGTGCCACGCGGATTCACGATTCTCGCAGACCTCGCGAGCGATCTCCATACGCAAGCGTATTGACAGCTCGGGGAGTCGTCAACATACTCATGCGAATGGAGTCCTCGGCGGTTCAGTTTCAACGGGTTGGACCCACTGCGAATCTCGCGGTGCAGCTCGCCCGTGATGGGGTTGCGCTCACTCTCGAGCTGTTCGGGGAGCCCAGCAATCCAGCCCTGCTTTATACGCATGGTTTTGGGCAGAATCGCCAAGCCTGGAACGGCACGGCGACTCAATTGGCGGCGGCCGGCTGGCACGGCATCGCCATCGACGGCCGCGGCCACGGGGATTCCGAGTGGGCCACGGACGGCCGGTACGAGCTCGATGATTTCGGTGCGGACCTGCGCGAGATCGTCGCCACACTTCCCGACAAGCCCATCCTGATCGGCGCCTCGATGGGCGGGCTCCTCGGCCTGCTGAGCGAGGGCGAGCATCCTGGCCAGTTCGCGGCAATGGTGCTGGTCGATGTCACCCCGCGCTGGGAGCTCGGCGGTGTAGACCGCATCCTGAACTTCATGGGCGCGCACCCGGAGGGCTTCGCCAGCCTGCAGGCAGCCAGCGATGCCATTGCCGACTACCTGCCCCACCGCGAGCGCAAGGATCCTGAGCGGCTGCGCACGCAGTTGCGGCTCGCGGCCAATGGTCGTTGGCGCTGGCACTGGGACCCGCGCCTGCTGAGCCAGGTCGTGGTCGATGCCGAACGCTACATCCCACGCTTGCAGGCGGCGGCTGCACGTGTCCAGTGCCCGGTGCTGCTGCTGAGTGGCGGCCGCAGCGATGTCATCTCCGCCCAGACGATCGCCGAGTTCATGGCGCTGGTCCCACATGCCGAACACATCCAGATCGAAGACGCCACGCACATGGTGGTCGGCGATCGCAATGACGTTTTTACGCGGGAAATTGCCCGCTACCTGGAGCGCCTGGCGCGTTCCAATCAATTTGCTAGGAGCTGAAGATGGCTGGATTCGAACCTGTTCTCGCGCTGCTGGTCGTCGGGCTCGCCTGTGGCTTTTTGCGCGTTCGCATGGTGACCTGGAGTGCATTGAGTGCCGCCGCGCTGTTGCTGGCGACGCTCTACGGCAGCGCCTCGTGGGTCACCCTGGCGCTCACCTGGCTGGTCTTCGGTGCGGTCGTGGTGGTGCTCAACCATCGCCCGCTGCGCTTGAAGCTGCTCACCCAGCCGATGCTCGACACCTATCAGCGGATTGCCCCGCAGCTCTCGGAAACCGAGCGCGTCGCACTCGAAGCCGGCACGGTCGGCTGGGAAGGCGAGCTTTTCTCCGGGCGCCCGCGCTGGAGCAAGCTGCTCACGCAACCCGCGCCGCAGCTCTCCGGCGAAGAACGCGCGTTTCTGGATGGTCCGGTCGAAGAAGTTTGTGCAATGACCAACGACTGGGAAATCACCCACGAGCGTAACGACCTGCCCCCGCAGGTCTGGGACTATCTGAAACGCCAAAAATTCTTCGGCATGATCATTCCGAAGAGCTTCGGCGGCCTGGGTTTTTCCGCGCATGCGCATTCGGCCGTGCTGCAGAAGCTGGCGAGCATCAGTGCGACCCTGAATGCCACGGTCGCGGTGCCCAACTCGCTCGGCCCGGCCGAGCTGCTGCTGCACTACGGCACTGAAGAGCAGAAGAATCACTACCTGCCGCGCCTCGCCGACGGCCGCGAGATCCCCTGCTTCGGCCTGACCAACCCGACGGCGGGATCCGATGCCACGTCGATCCCCGACTTCGGGATCGTCTGCCAGCAGATCGTCGACGGCAAGGAAGTGCTCGGCCTCAAGCTGACCTTCGAGAAGCGCTACATCACGCTGGCACCGGTGGCGACCGTGATTGGTCTCGCCTTCCGCATGTATGACCCGGACCGGCTGCTCAGTGAGCAGCAGGACATCGGCATCACGCTGGCGCTGATTCCGCGCAGCACGCCGGGCCTCGACATCGGGCGGCGCCACCTGCCGATGAATATCCCGTTCCACAACGGCCCGATCTCGGCCACCGAGATGTTCGTGCCGCTCGACTGCCTGATCGGTGGCCAGGCCTATGCCGGCCAGGGCTGGCGCATGCTGGTCGAATGCCTCTCGGTTGGGCGGGCGATCTCGCTGCCATCGGGCTCGACCGGCGCGGTGCGGATGGCGGCGCTCGCCACCGGCGCATATGCGCGCATCCGCAAGCAGTTCGGCATGTCGATCGGTCGCTTTGAAGGCGTCGAAGAGGCGCTGGCGCGCATTGGCGGCCTGACCTATGCGGTGAGCGCGCTGTCGCGCATGACCGCAGCCGCGGTCGACCTTGGCGAGAAACCGGCGGTGCCGTCGGCGATCGCCAAGTACCACGCGACCGAGCTCGGCCGCACGATCATCCAGGACGCCATGGACATCCACGGCGGCAAGAGCGTCATCCTCGGACCCAAGAATTACCTCGGCCGTTCCTGGCAGGGCGCGCCGATCGGCATTACCGTCGAGGGCGCCAACATCCTCACCCGCAACATGATCATCTTCGGCCAGGGCGCCGTACGCTGCCATCCGTACGTGCTCAAGCTCATGCAGGCCGCGGGCCTGGCCGATCACGAGCGGCGCCTCGCCGAGTTCGACAAGACCCTGCTGCAACACGCGGGCTTCGCGGTGTCGAATGCGTGCCGGTCATTCCTGTATGGCCTGACCCACAGCCGCATCGGCAGCGCGCCCGGCGACACCTACACGGCGCGCTATTTCCGCAAGCTTTCGCGCTACAGCGCGGCGCTGGCACTGGTCTCCGACACCTCGATGCTGCTGCTCGGCGGCAAGCTCAAGCAAAAAGAGCGCATCTCGGCGCGCCTAGGCGACGTGCTCAGCAATCTCTATATCGCTTCAGCCTTACTCAAGCGTTTCGAAGACCACGGCCGTCCCGAGCTCGATCGTCCCCTGCTCGCATGGGCTTTCCACGACTGCATTCATCGCATCCAGGTCGCGCTCGATGGCGTGCTGCGCAACTTCCCGATCCGACCGGCCGCGTGGTTGCTGCGCGTGCTGGTGTTCCCGATCGGTCGGCTGGAAGCGGCACCGGGCGACCGCCTGGGCCGACGCGTGGCGTCCTTGCTGATGTATCCGAACGAAGCGCGCGATCGCCTCGGTGAGTTCTGCTACCTGTCGCCCACCGCCAACAACCCGGCTGGCCAGATGAACTCGATGCTCGGCACCATTATCGAAGCCGAGCCGATCGAGCGCCGCGTCGCCAAGGCCCAGAAGTCCGGCGCGCTCAAGGCCCTCGAGGCTGGCGCGGTACTCGTCGAAGCAGTGCAGTTCGGGGTCATCACCGAAGACGAGCGCGAGTTGCTCGAGCGCTCGCGTGCGGCGGTCACCGAAATCATTTCAGTCGATGATTTCGACACTGCGGATCTTGTTGCGGGACGTCGCCACGATGCCGCGCAGCGCGTGCACCTGCGCAGCGCCGCGTGAGCGCGACGCCGTCCGGTGTGCGATCGAAGGAAAGCGCGGGCAGTCCCGCGCTGCGCCTGTTCGAGCGCCACGGTGGCACTGCCGCCGGGCGCTGGCTGGTATCCAAGCTGATCTGCTTCAAGGCACCCTACTTCGCCAGCATCAAGCCAACCCTCGAACTATTGGCGCCCGGCCGCGCCATTGCCAGCATCCGGCACCGGCGCTCGGTGCAGAACCACGTCGGCACGGTGCACGCCATCGCGCTGTGCAACCTGGCTGAGTTCTGCGGCGGCCTCGCCACCGACGCCGCCATGACCCGCACCATTCGCTGGATTCCGAAGGGCATGACCGTGCGCTACCTGCGCAAGGCCACCGGCAGCATGCGCGGTGAAGCGATCCTCGACGCAATCGGCGACATTGGTACCGGCGCCGAACGCATCGCCCGCGTCAGTGTCCGCGACCCGGGCGGCGAAGTCGTCTTCGAAGCCGAAATCTCGATGTGGGTCAGCCCGAAGAAAGGCTGAGGCGGGTGTGCTTTTTCGTAGGTCATGTTGCTCGCGCAGCGAGCTACTTGACGCGCCTTCATGTCGATAAAGCCGTCAAGTAGCCCGCTGCGCGGGCAACATGACCTACGTTTCCAAGCGAGTCCAACCCTCAGAGCATCCCGGTCTCGAGCTTCGCCACATCGGACATCATCGACTGGTTCCAAGGTGGGTCGAAAACCAGTTCGACGTCGGCTTCGCGGATGGTGGGGATGAGCTCGAGCTTGGAGACGACGTCGCTGACGAGGGTGTCGCCCATGCCGCAGCCCGGGGCGGTGAGGGTCATCTTGACCTCGACGCGGCGGGCGTCCGTTTCGAGGTTGATCAGCTGGCATTCGTAGACCAGGCCCAGGTCGACGATGTTGACCGGGATCTCGGGGTCGAAACAGGTGCGCAGCTGTTCCCAAACGACCTCTTCCACCTCGGCGTCCGAGGCGCTTTCGCTCAGGCGCGGCAATGGCAGTGGGGACTTGCCAATGGCATCGGCATCGGTCCCGGCGATGCGGAACAGGTTGCCTTCCACATAGACAGTAAAACTCCCGCCGAGCGCCTGCGTGATATAGCCGACGCTGCCAGCCGGCAGGCTCACGACTTCGCCGCTTGGGACCATCACTGCCGAGCAATCTCGCTCAAATTTTACCGGCTCACTGGTTCTGCTGTGCATCGTGCTTTTTCGTGCCTGGTGAAGGATGGGCTAGCCGACCTTGCAGCGTTTCTGCGGTCCGACCGTTGCGTTGTCTCGTAGAATTGCCGCGACTCGAGGCCACGGTCCGTGCTGAAGCGCGCCGCCAGTCTGATGGTCAGCATGGAGAATACGCCAGGCCCAAGCGCCAACAGCATCAATCGGCGGTGGCACGGCTTCCTGGAAAAATGCATTCACGTACCGCAAGCCGCAATCTCGCCGAGAATTGCGAACCAACGAAGTCCATCCGACTGAATGAAGATCATCAATTTCGTGCTTGGTGCCGTTGCCGGGCTGCTCGCCGCTGCAGCCATTGGGGCCTTATGGTCCTTGATCGCGCTTGCCACCGGCGGGCGCGCCCCATGGATGGCGCCGATCGCCGCCGTCATGCTCCTGACGGTCTTGCGCTTCAATGGACACCCGGCCGGCGCGCCGCGCGCGGTTGCTGCGGCGGTGCTTCTGCTGGTCAGCATCGCCCACGCCAATTACGTGATGGCCGCCGGTTTCATTGCCGGTACCATGGGCCTGGACCTGATCGATGCGTTGCGCCTGATCGGCGTCGACATGGCCTACGCCGTCGCGCGTGCGCATGGCAGCGTCACCGATCTCGTTTGCTACGGCGTTGCCATGCTGGCCACGCTGGTGCTCGGCATGCGCCAACCTGGCGAAACCGGCGTCACCCCACCGCGCCGCGTGCGGGTCAAGCCGGCAGCATGATCCGCGCCGCCGACCCGCGCCTCATCCCCACGCTCGACGCCCCGTGTGTACGCAACTGCTGCCTCAACGAAGTCGAAGTTTGCCTCGGCTGCGGGCGCAGCCTCCCCGAGATCCTCCGCTGGCATCAGGCAGCGATTGAAGAACGCCAGGAAATCCTCACGCGCGCCAGTGAACGGCGGGCGCTGCGGAAGTGGTGAACCACCGATGCACGTAGGTCCGGACCTTGTCCGGACGCTCTTTCGCTAGATCAAAAGCGTTCGGACAAGGTCCGAACCCACGAGATCAAAGGCGACCTACGACTCGACGCGATTGCGCCCAGCTTCCTTG
>JANPJV010000115.1:0-33054 GCA_031425695.1 Rhodanobacteraceae bacterium
GCTTCGCGAGCAACATGACCTACGAAGAGCGTTCGCTTCACGTAGGTCATGTTGTGCGCGAAAGCGCACTACTTGACGCTTTTCGGTGCGGACGAGAAAGAGCCGTCAAGTAGCTCGCTTCGCGAGCAACATGACCTACGAAGAGCGTTCGCTTCACGTAGGTCATGTTGTGCGCGAAAGCGCACTACTTGACGCTTTTCGGTGCGGACGAGAAAGAGCCGTCAAGTAGCTCGCTGCGCGAGCAACATGACCAACGAGAGCAGGAACATGCTGCTCCTCGCCCTCACCCCAACGGCAACATCCCGAACGGCCCGCGCCCGCTGGCCGCGGTGATCGCGCCGAGCGTTCGGGCGTGATCAGGGCCGACCATGTTCCAGTCGAAGCGCCAGCTCCAGTTGTGGGCACCCATGGTGCCGGGGATGTTCATGCGATGGCTGCTGCCCAGGCCGAGCACGTCCTGGAACTGAGCGACGGCGATGTTGGCGACGGAGTTGCAGCAGGCGCGGATCATGTCCCAGTGGACGCCGTCGGCGTGGGTGCCGAGATAGCTGCCGGCGTAGGCACGCTCGCGCGGTGCGCAGTTCTGCCACCAGCCGCGCACGGTGTCGTTATCGTGGGTGCCGGTATAGGCGACGAAATGGCGGCTCCAGTTGTGTGGCAGGAATTCGTCGCGGGCGTCGCTGCCGAAGCCGAACTGGAGGATCTTCATGCCCGGGAATCCGAGCGCGTCGCGCAGCTCGACCACGTCTTCGGTGATGAGGCCCAGGTCCTCGGCGACGATCGGCAGTGCGCCGAGCTCGGCGCTGATGGCGTCGAACAGCCCCTTGCCGGGGCCCGCGACCCACACGCCTTCCTGCGCGGTCGGGCAGCTGGCCGGGATCTCGTAGTAGCCGGCAAAGCCGCGGAAGTGGTCGATGCGAAAGACGTCCGCCTGGTGCAGCGCGCGCTTGAGGCGCGCAGTCCACCACGCGTAGTTCTCGGCCGCCATGCGCTCCCAGCGGTAGAGCGGATTTCCCCAGCGCTGGCCGGTCGGCGCCATCGCGTCGGGCGGACAGCCGGCGACCACGGTCGGCTGGAATTCCTCGTCGAGGTAATAGAGATCCGGGCGCGCCCAGCAGTCGGCGCTGTGATGCGCGATGAAGATCGGCAGGTCGCCCATCAGCGCGACCTGGCGGGAGTTCGCGTAGGCCTTCAATGCCGAACACTGGATGTCGAAACACCACTGCACGAACTGCCAGAAACGAATCTCGGCCAGGTGTTCGGCGCGAGCTGCACCCAGCGCCGCCGGATCGCGGTCGCGCAGCTCGGGCGCCCAATGCCACCAAGCTTTGCCGCCATGCGCGGCCTCGAGTGCCATGAACAGGCTGTAGTCCTCGAGCCAGCTTGACTGCTCTTCGCACCAGAAGGCGAAGCGCGACTGCTGATCGTCATCGGCGCGCTCGAAAAAGCCCCAAGCGGCGAGCCGCAGCTGCGCGAGACGCCATGGCACCACGCGCGAAAAATCGGCCCGCCCGGCCTCGAATCCTTCGGCAGGCAAGGCGGGTTCTGCCAGCCACCCCGCCGCGATCAGCGGCTCCAGCGCCACCATCAGCGGGCTCCCGGCGAATGCGCTGACGCTCTGGTACGGCGAGTCGCCCGGGCCGATCGGATTGATCGGCAGCGATTGCCAGAGGTGCTGCCCGGCAGTCTCCAGCCAGTCGACGAATTGATACGCGCCCGGCCCGAAATCGCCGATGCCGTAAGGACCCGGCAAGGAGGTGTGATGCAGCAGCACACCGGCGCTGCGCTGGTGGAGATCGATCATGGAAGAGCCTTGATGGTGTCGGGACGCAACAGCACCAGCAGCGCGCGCGCTGGCACCAGCAGATGGGGCGGTTTGAGCTCGAGGGTGCGTGCGCCCGTGGCGTCGATCGGCAGACGCTCGCCGCTGCTGTCGAGCGCCAGCACGTAATCCTGGCCGATCGCGAAGAGCACCGGCTCGGGCTCGGGATTGAACAGCAGGCGCACGCGCGGGAGCGTCTCGCCAGCCTTAAAGAGCTCGCAGGCAAAGGCCGCCCGTTCGTGATCGTGCCAGTCGGCTGCCTGCATTTCGGCGCCTTGCGGGTTGTCCCAGCGCACGCGTGCCTGGTCGCCCTCATGGGCGCCTGCGAACCATTGCGGGTGGTGCAACAGCGGCTCGCTCGCGCGCAGCTGTAACAGTGCGGCGACCAGCGCCAGCGTGTCGTCCGCCTGACCGGCCCAATCCAGCCAGCCGACCGGATTGTCCTGGCAATAGGCGTTGTTGTTGCCTGCTTGAGAATTGCCGAGCTCGTCGCCGGCCAGCAACATCGGCGTGCCCTGGGCGAGCAGCAGCGTCGCCAGCAACGCATGTCGCACTCGGCTGCGGGTGCGCAGGATCTCGGCATCGTCCGTCGGGCCATCGACGCCGAAGCCGGCGCTCGGTTCGTCGCCGCGACCGTCACGATTATCCTCGCCATTCGCGAGGTTGCGCTTGTGCGTGTAGCTGACGACGTCGGCCAGCGTAAAGCCATCGTGAGCGGTGATGAAATTCACGCTGGCGGTCGGTTGCCGGCGGCCGTGATGGAAGAGATCGCTCGACGCGCAAAAGCGTCGCGCGAGCTCGCCCCGGGTCACGCCACGCCGTAGCCAGTAGTTGCGGACCGCATCCCGAAACCGATCGTTCCAGTCGCAGAAACGGCCCGGGAAGCGGCCGAGCTGGTAACCGTCGACGCCGCAATCCCATGGCTCGGCAATCAGTCGCGTCGTCGCGAGAACCGGGTCCTGGGCGAGCGCGACGAAAAATGCCGCATTGGGATCGAAGCCATGTGCGGTCCGGCCGAGGATCGGTGCCAGGTCGAAGCGGAAGCCATCGACGCCCATTTTGACTACCCAGTAGCGCAACGCGTCGAGCACGAACTGGGTCACGCGAGGGTGGGCGATGTTGAGCGTATTGCCGCAGCCACTCAGGTTCTCGTAGCGCGAAGGATCATCGCGGAACAGGCGATACCAGCTCGGGTTGTCGAGCCCGCGGAAGCTCAAGCTCGGCCCGAGCTCGCCGCCTTCGGCCGTATGATTGAAGACCACGTCGAGTACTACTTCGAGCCCGGCCGCGTGCAGCCGCCGCACCATCTGGCGGAACTCGTCGACGAGTGCTGCCGGGTCGTCCCGAAGCGCGCCAAAGCGCGGGTCGGGGCTGAAGAAACCCAGCGTGTTGTAGCCCCAATAGTTGCTGCGTCCGGCGCGTACCAGCGGGGCTTCGGAGAGTGCGTAATGCACCGGCATCAGCGCCAGCGTGGTGACGCCGAGGCGCTGGAAATGGGCGATTGCGGCATCGCTCGCCAACGCGCTGAAGCTGCCGCGCAGGGACGGATCGATGCCCGGCAGCTGCATGGAGAACCCGCGCACATGCAGCTCGAACAGCACCACTTTCGCCGCTGCGTGGCGCGGTCGCTGCCATGCAAAGGGCGTAAGCGGCGCGGGCACGCGTGCCTTGAGGGCCGCGAGCGCGTTGTCGCGGCTGTCGAAGGAACGCGCGCCGTCGGGATGCCCGAGCGCGTAGCCGAAATGGCTGTCGTCCCAGTGGAAGCGACCCACGATCTCGCGCGCATACGGATCGAGCAGCAGCTTGTGCGCGTTGAAGCGCAGGCCCCGCTCGGGCGCGTACGCACCGTGGGCGCGATAGCCGTAGACCAAGCCAGGGCCCATGCCCTGCAGTCGGCCGCAGAAAACCCCGTCCGACGGGCCGAACAACGGATAGCGCCGCAGCTCGCGCACGCCGTCGCTGTCGAAGATGCAGAGCTCGATCGCCGACGCGTGCTCCGACCACACCGCGAAACTGACGCCCGCAGCGTCGGCATGGGCGCCGAACGGCGCAGGAACGCCAGCGACGAGCTCGACTGGCAAGCGCGCGCTCATGCCGGGACCAGGAACACGGTCGCCAGCGGCGGCAGGTTGACCCGCAGCGCGGCCTTGGCGACGATGAGCGCGCGTCCGTCATTGCCGAAGTCGGTTCCACCGTAATGCGCCGAATCGGTGTTGAGCACTTCGCGCCAGGCGTCCGCACCAGGCGGCACCGGCAGGCGATAGCCAGCGCGCGGCACCGGGGTGAAATTGCAGATGACGATGCCCATCCCGCCGTGCCCATCGAAGCGCGCCCAGGCGAACACCGAGTGTTCGCGGTCTTCGCCGACCAGCCATTGGAAACCGGCCGCTTCGCAATCGAGCCGGTGCAGCGCCGGCACGGCCACGTACAGGCGATTCAAGTCACCGATGAGTTGCTGGACCCCGCGATGGCGCGGGTCTTCGAGCAACTCCCACGGCAATGGCTGCTGGTGCTGCCACTCGCCGGGCTGGGCGAATTCCTGGCCCATGAACAGGAGCTTCTTGCCCGGATGGCCCCACATGAAGCCGTAGTAGGCGCGCAGATTGGCGAAGCGTTGCCAGTCGTCGCCGGGCATCTTGCCCAGCATCGAACGCTTGCCGTGGACGACCTCATCGTGCGAGATCGGCAGCACATAGTTTTCGCTGAACGCGTAGACGAGTCCGAAGCTCAGCTTGTCGTGATGCCAGCGCCGGTGGATCGGCTCCTCGGCGATGTAGCGCAACGTGTCGTTCATCCAGCCCATGTTCCACTTGTAGTGGAAACCCAGGCCGCCAGCGCAGGTGGGGGCAGACACCAGCGGGAACGCGGTCGATTCCTCGGCGATCGTGACCGCACCCGGCAACGCCAGCCCGATCGACAGATTGAGTTCGCGCAGCAGGCTGATGGCTTCGAGATTTTCGCGGCCGCCTTCGTGATTGGGCAGCCATTCGCCCTGCTCGCGCGAGTAATCGCGGTAGAGCATCGACGCGACCGCATCGACGCGCAGCCCATCGACGGCGAAACGCTCAATCCAATAGCGAGCGCTGGCTGCCAGGAAGGCGCGCACTTCGGTGCGGCGGAAGTTGTAGATCAGCGTGTTCCAGTCGTTATGGAAGCCCTCGCGCGGATCGGCGTACTCGTAGAGCGCGGTCCCGTCGAACTGCGCGAGCCCATGCGCATCGGCAGGAAAATGCGCGGGCACCCAGTCGAGCAACACGCCGATGCCGTGCGCGTGGCAGGCTTCCACGAACCGAGTAAAACCAGCCGCATCGCCGAACCGCGCGCTCGGCGCAAACATGCCGAGTGGCTGATAACCCCACGAGCCGTCGAACGGATACTCGGAGATCGGTAGCAGCTCGACGTGGGTGAATCCCAGGCTGCGCGCATACCCCGGAAGGCTGCCGGCAAGCTCGTCCCAGCTGGGGAAATCCGCATCGCCGAAGCGGCGCCAGGACGCGAGATGGACCTCGTAGATGGAGATTGGCGCGTGCCGCTGATTCGCGGCTGCGCGCCCCGGCGGCAGCGCGCGCAAAGCTGGCAACTGCGCGACGCGACTGGCGTTCTCCGGGCGCAGCTCAGTTGCGAAAGCGTACGGATCGCACTTGAGCGGCAGCAGGTCGCCGGCGGCTCCCACCACTTCAAACTTGTATAGATCGCCCGGCGCGACATGCGGAACGAACATCTCCCAGATGCCCACTTCGTGGCGCCGGCGCAGCACATGGCGGCGCCCGTCCCACTGGTTGAAGTTTCCGACGACACTGACCCGTCGCGCGTTCGGCGCCCACACGGCAAAGCGCACGCCGGCGACGCCGTTGATCTCGATGGGATGCGCGCCCAGCCACTCGTGCGGGCTCGCCAGCTCGCCGCGGGCAAACTCGACCAGCACCGAGGACGGGATCTGGGTCCAGAACGCATACGCATCGGCGAGCACGCTCTGCCCGCCGGCATGCCAGTCGATGCGCAACCGATAGTCGAAATGTTTATCCAGGAGCGGGACGCGCGCTTCGAAAAACCCGGCAGGATCGACCTCGATGAGTTCGACGATCAGCCGACCGCTGGCAGCATGCAGCGCCGCCACCTTGGCGGCACCCGGCAACAGGGCGCGCAGCCACAGCTGGCCGCTGGCAGCCGCATGCAGGCCGAGCACCGCGAACGGGTCGGCATGGCGAGCGGCCAGCAGCGCCGCAACTTCAGCCGGCTCGAGCATGGCCCGGTCGGATCAATCCGGAAGCGACTAGCGCGGCCGGAGACCAGATCTGCGACTGATATTCGGCGACGCTGCGGTCGACCGAGAAATAGCCCATCCCGGCGATATTGCGCAGCGCAGAGGCAGCCCACGCCGACCGATCGGCAAACAGCGCATCGACGCGCGCATGCGCAGCGAGGTAGCCAGCGAAGTCGGCCGCTAAGAAGTAGCGATCACGCTGTAACAGGCTGGAGACGAGTTCGCGATGCCGCCCCGGCTCGCCGGGTGAAAACACACCGCCACTGATGGCATCCAGCACCGCGCGCAGGCGTGGATCCTGTTCGACATGGACACGCGGGTCATAGCCGAGATCGCGCAGCCGGTCGAGCTCCTCGACGCGATGCCCGAACACGAAAACGTCGTCGACACCGATGGCTTCCGCCATCTCGATGTTGGCGCCGTCCCAGGTGCCGATGGTGAGCGCGCCGTTGAGCGCGAACTT
This sequence comes from Rhodanobacteraceae bacterium, assembly GCA_031425695.1. GTDB lineage: Bacteria > Pseudomonadota > Gammaproteobacteria > Xanthomonadales > SZUA-5 > JANPJV01. The sequence goes on from JANPJV010000115.1 coordinate 6,550, forward strand.
CATGTTGCCGGTGCCCGAGGCCTCGGTGCCGGCGGTCGAGATCTGCTCGGAGAGGTCGGTTGCCGGCATGATCAGTTCGGCGAGGCTGACGCCGTAGTTCGGCATGAACACGAGCTTGAGCTGGTTGCCGATGCGCGGGTCGCTGTTCACCACCCGCGCAATGTCGTGGGCCAGGTGCACGATCTCCTTGGCTACCCGATATGCGGACGCTGCCTTGCCCGCCAGGATGACCGTACGCGGGATCCAGCCCTGCCCGCCGGGACCTTTTGGATGCGCCAGGATGGCCTGGTAGCGCGCGACCACATGCAGCAGGTTGAGCAGTTGCCGCTTGTATTCGTGGATGCGCTTGACCTGAACGTCGAACAGGCTGGCCGCATCGACGAGGATGCCGAGCTCGCCGCGGATGCGCTGCGCGAGGCGCTCCTTGTTGGCGTGCTTTACGGCGAGAAACTGTTGCTGCAGTTCGGCCTCGTGGTGGTGCTCGCGCAAGCCGGATAGCTGCAGAAGCTCGCGCCGCCAGCCGCTGCCGATGCGCCGATCGAGCAGGCCCGCGAGTGCGGGATTGGCCTGGACGAGCCAGCGCCGATGCGTCACCCCGTTGGTGACATTGAAGAAACGCTGCGGAAAGAGGCGTGCGTAGTCGGCGAAAATGGTTTCGACCATGAGCCGGCTGTGCAGTGCGGCGACGCCGTTGATCTTGTGCGCCGCGACGATCGCGAGCGCGGCCATGCGCACGCGCCGGCCGTGCTGCTCGTCGATCAGCGAGACCCGCTGCACCAGCGCCTCATCGCCCGGGAAGCGTGCGCGCACTTCCTCGAGGAAACGCTCGTTGATCTCGAGAATGATCTCGAGGTGCCTCGGCAGCAGGCTCTCGAACAGCGCGAGCGGCCAGGTTTCGAGCGCTTCGGGAAGCAGTGTGTGATTGGTGTAAGAAATGCACTGGCGCGTGATCCGCCACGCCTCGTCCCAGGCGATGCCGTACTCGTCGAGCAGCAGGCGCATGAGCTCAGCCGGCGCGAGCCCAGGATGGGTGTCATTGAGGTGGATCGCATTGCGTTGCCCAAGGCTGTCGACCTGCCCGCCTTCGCTCAGGTGACGCGCAATCAGGTCTTGCAGCGAAGCGGAAACCAGGAAGGCTTCCTGCTTGAGCCGCAGCACGCGTCCAGCCTCGTTGCTGTCATCCGGATACAGCACCCAGTTGAGGGTGTCCGCAGCCAGCCGATGCTGGCCGGCGGCGAGATGATCGCCGCGATTGAAGGCCGCGAGGTCGATCGGCTCCGCGGCGGTGGCGTGCCACTGTCGCAACGTGGCAACGTGCTCGCTGTGGTGCGCGGGCACCACGAAATCGTAGGCGAGCGCATGGGTGCGCTCGGCCGGCGTCCAGCGGCGGCCCTTGCCATCCGCCTCGACGCGCCCGCCGAAGCCCACGGTGTAGCGCAGTTGCGCGCGGGGACACTCCCAAGGATTTCCTTCGCGCATCCAGTCGTCCGGAATCTCGACCTGGCGGCCGTCCTGGATGCGTTGCGCGAACATGCCGTACTGGTAGCGCATTCCATAGCCGAACGCCGGCAAGCCGAGCTCGGCGAATGCGTCGAGGAAACATGCCGCGAGACGACCGAGGCCGCCGTTACCGAGCGCAGCGTCGGGCTCGCCTTCGAGCACATCGGCGAGCTCGAGGCCCGATTCCGCCAGCAGCTGCGCCAGCGCCGGCGCGCATCCCAGCGCCGCCATCGCATTGCCGAGCGCGCGCCCGAGGAGGAACTCCATCGACAGATAGTGCACTCTGCGGGCGGCGCCGGCGCCGAGCGTCTGCGCATCCTGTTTCTGGGTATCGGCCCAGCGCTTCGACAGCGTGTCGCGGCAAAGGCCCGCCAACGCGTGCAAGGCGGCACTGCGGCGCTGCTCCGGCGTTGCGTTCCTGGGCAGGTTTTCGAGCTGCATGCGCGCCCGCAGCGCCTCGCGCCAATGGGTGTCGCGGTCGCCCTCAGTCGCTGGTTGCGGCATCATTTTCAGGTCATCTCTCATGGTTTGGAGCTTAGCCGTCCGCCGGGTTGCGGGCCGATGGCTGTGCATACGTATTCATGCGTCGACGGGCGTTTCCGCTTAGCCTTGCGGCGTAGTTTTCGATGGTCATTGCGCTGGTCGGACCCCTACTTTTTACGGATTCTCGAATGCGCCCAGTTCTGCTGTTGTCGCTCGTGCTGTTCGGTGTCCCAGTCGCGGCGGAAGACGCCAAGCCCATCGGAGTTGCGTCCGGCAGCATCGTCCGGCTCGCCGACTTCGAGTCGCGCCATGTGCCGGCACGCAACATCGACATCTGGCTGCCGCAAGGCTATCCGCAAGCACGCCCTTATGCCGTGCTCTACATGCACGACGGGCAGATGCTGTTCGATGGAAGCCAGACCTGGAACCAGCAGGAGTGGAAAGTCGACGAGATGGCGTCCACGCTGATCAGCGATCGCAAGGTGCGGCCGTTCATCGTGGTCGGCATCGCGAATGTCGACCAGCGTCGGCACTCGGAGTATTTCCCGCAAAAGGCCTTCGCGCTGCTGCCGGAACGCAAGCAGCAGGAATTGCTCGCCCTCGAACGCGGCGGCAACAAGCTGCTCACCGCGGGCTTGGTCTCCGATGCCTATTTGAAGTTCCTGGTGACCGAGCTCAAGCCGCACATCGACGCCAACTACGCGGTCGACCCCAAGCCTTCCGCCACCGCGATCATGGGCTCGAGCATGGGTGGGCTGATCTCGCTCTATGCCTTGAGCGAATACCCGAAAGTGTTTGGGTCGATGGCGGCGCTGTCGACGCACTGGCCGGGTGCCTTTTTGGCCAACGACGAGAGTTTCCCCAAGGCGATGCTGGATTATCTGTCGGCGCAATTGCCGAAGGCCGGGACGCATCGGCTGTACTTCGACCATGGCACCGCCACGCTCGACGCCTGGTATCCGCCGCTGCAGAAAAAGGTCGATGCGCTGGTCGCCGAAAAGGGCTACGACGAGCGTCACTGGCAAAGCCGCGTTTACCCCGGCGCCGAGCACAGCGAAAAAGCGTGGGCCGATCGGCTGGATGTGCCCTTGCAGTTCCTGTTTCCACCGCAGTAGTCCGCATGTTCAACCCGAGCCCGCAGATCAGCGTGCTGCCGATTCTTCCGGGCTACGATTGCCTGGTGATCGACAACGCGCTGAGCGAGCCAGAGCGCTGGGTCCGCCTTGCGACCGAGAACAAGGACAGCCTGCACTTCGCGCCGCACAACGCGTATCCGGGGCCGGAGCTGCGCATGCCCGATGCCGTCTCCGAGCGGCTCGATGAGTTCTTCATCCAGCACGTCCGCCAGCGCCTCGGCGCGCGGCGCACGTTGCGCATGTACAGCCGGCTGTCGATGGTGACCCTGCCTCCAGCGGCGCTGCTGCCGCGCCAGTGGATCTGCCATCGCGACCGCCTTGGCACGGTCGCCGGCGAGTGCGTCGCCGCCTCGGTGCTCTACCTGTTCCGCGACAGTGATCTCGGCGGCACCAATTTCTTCCGCGCCTGCCGCCCGCCGGCCGAGATCGACGCGCTCGTAAACGCTTCCATGAGCGCCAGCCCGGCAGACTTCAGCGACCGCTACGGCTTCACCCAGGGCTACATGACCACCTCCAACGCCTGGTTCGAGAAAGTCCTCTCCGTTCCCGCACGCTGGAATCGCATCATTTTCTACGACGGCAGCCTGTTCCACTGCAGCGACATCCGCCACCCCGAAAAACTCAACGACAACCCCCAGACCGGCCGCCTGACCTACAACGGGTTTTTTACCTGCAAGCGGGCGGCGGCGTGAGCTGGGTGGGGCTTGAATGTAGGCTGGGTCCGACGCGCCTGCTTGCACCGATCTTCGTACCGGCATTTCGAGCGCGCGGCGCCCGTCTCTCGCTACGTAGCGAGACGCGGCCGCTGGCGCGATCGCTCGTGCGTCGTAAACCTATCTTCCCGCGCGCACAGAACCGCGCTACTTGAGGCCCACCATGCGCACTCGCTCACTGCTCCTCACCGCCATCGCGGCTTTTTTGGTCAACGCATGCAGCCAGCCCGCGGTGCGCCCTTCGGCGGATTACCGCGCACCGACGGCAGCGGCCTCGGCGCAAGCCGGCAAGCCCGTCGTCTATCAGGTGTTCACGCGCCTCTTCGGCAACCAGAACACCACCAACAAGCCGTGGGGGACGCGCGAAGAGAATGGGGTCGGCAAGTTCAATGACTTCACCGACAAGGCGCTGATGGGCATCCGCGAGCTTGGCGTCACCCATGTCTGGTACACGGGCGTGCCGCACCATGCGGTGATCGGTGACTACAGCGAGTTCGGGATCAGCGCGGACGACCCCGACATCGTCAAGGGACGCGCCGGTTCGCCGTATGCGGTCAAGGACTATTACAGCGTCAATCCGGACATGGCCGAAAATCCGGCGCAGCGGGTCAAGGAGTTCCGCGCGCTGGTCGAGCGCACGCATGCGCATGGCATGAAGGTGATCATCGACATTGTCCCCAATCACGTCGCGCGGCATTACCAATCGCTGGACAAACCGAGCGGTGTCGAGGATTTTGGCGCGCACGACGACACCCAGGTCGAGTACGCCCGCGACAACAATTTCTATTACGTCGTCGGCAAGCCCTACCAGGTCACGAAGTGGCCGCAGGGCTACCAGGTACTGGGCGGCGAGAAGCATCCGCTGAGCGACAACCAGTTCGTGGAGATGCCCGCCAAGTGGACCGGCAACGGCGCGCGCGCCGTCCAGCCGACCTTCGACGACTGGTATGAGACGGTCCGGCTCAACTACGGCGTCAAGCCCGACGGCAGCTTCGACTTCGACAAATTGCCGCCCGAATACGCGCAGAAAGACAGCGCCGATCACCTCGCGTTCTGGGCCGACAAGGATGTGCCCGACACCTGGGAGAAATTCCGCGACATCGCGCTGTACTGGCTGGACATGGGGGTTGATGGCTTCCGTTACGACACCGCCGAGCTGGTGCCGGTCGAGTTCTGGAGCTATCTCAATGCACACATCAAGGCGCGCAATCCCAATGCGTTCACCATTGCCGAGACGTACAACCCCAAGCAGTACCGCGACTACCTGCAGCGCGGCAAGATGGATTACCTCTACGACAAGGTGGAGACCTACGACACCATCCGCGCGGTGATGGCGGGGAAGGCGGGCACCGATCCGCTGGTGCCGATCCTGCAAGGTTCCGCCGATATCGAAGGCAGCCTGATGCGCTTTCTCGAGAACCATGACGAGCAGCGCATCGCCAGCCCGCAGTTCGCGGGCAACGCCGCCCTGGGCAAGCCGGGAATGCTGCTTTCGGCGACCATGGGCACCGCGCCGACCATGCTTTATTTCGCCCAGGAAGTCGGCGAAGCGGCGCCCAATGACGCCGGCTTCGGCAAGGCCAGCCGCACCACCATCTTCGACTACTGGGGCGTACCGAGCCTCCAGCGCTGGGCGAATGGCGGCCGCTACGATGGCGGCGGGCTGTCCCCCGACGAAGCCGCATTGCGCGAATTCTATCGGCGCCTGCTGAACTTCAGCGCGCGCGAACCGGCCATGAAGGGCGCGTTTGCCGAGCTGCACACACACAACCGCGCGCACACCTCCGGATACGACGACCGCCTGTTCGCATACACCCGGAGCGCTGCCGAGCAGAAGCTGATCGCCATCGCCAATTTCCGCGCGGACACGCCCTATTCGATCGGGCTCAAGGTGCCGAAAGCGGTGATCGCCAGCTGGGGACTGGCCGACGGCGAGCACAAGCTCGTCGAACAGCTCTACGAGCAGGTGCGCGTACCCCTGCGCGTGAGCGGCGGCGAGGGTGTCGTGCAGCTCGAGCTGCCGCCACTTGCGGCGTACATCTTCGAGTTGGAGGCGAGGTGATGGGCCTTGCCTCACGTGGGTTCGGACCTTGTCCGAACGCTTTCGCTCTTGCTCTTGTAGGTCATGCTGCTCGCGCAGCGAGCTACTTGACGGCGCTCGCCGACGCTCCCGTAGGTCATGTTGCTCGCGCAGCGAGCTACTTGACGGCGCTCGCCGACGCTCCCGTAGGTCATGTTGCTCGCGCAGCGAGCTACTTGACGGCGCTCGCCGATGCTCCCGTAGGTCATGTTGCTCGCGCAGCGAGCTACTTGACGGCTCTCCCGGCAGACAGCCGTCAAGTAGCCCGCTGGCGCGGGCAACATGACCTACGTTCGCTCACTCTGCTGCTCGCGTTATTTGCTCCTGCACTCCCCGCCGCCGAATACCGCTCGCACGAGCGCACGCCGATGGGCATGCGCGTCAGCACCGACATCGGCCCGGTCGATCTCGATTTCCATCGCCCCTCGGTGCTGGAGGTGCATTACCAACCGACCGGCGTGCGGCAGCTCGCGTCTTTCAGCATCGCCGGCGCGCCGGAAAAGGTCGCATCCGACATCACGGAAACCGCGACCGAGGTGGTAATCGCCAGCCGCGAGCTCACCGCCCGGGTGCAGAAATCGCCGCTGCGGATCAGCTATTTCCGCGACGGCGAGCCGCTCCTCGCCGAGGATGCCGGCTACTTCAGCACCGCCGAGGCGCCCGTAGGTTTCAGCTTCAAGCTCGGCGATGACGAAAAGCTGCTCGGTGCCGGCGAGCGCGTGCTCGGCATGGATCGGCGTGGGCATCGATTGCCGCTCTACAACAAGGCCAGCTACGGCTACACCACCCGCGCCGAGCAGATGTATTTCAGCTTGCCGGCCGTGCTCTCGAGCGCCAAGTACCTGCTGCTGTTCGATAATTCTGCCAAGGGCTGGATCGATCTCGGCAAGACGAAATCGGACGTGCTGCAATTCGAGGCCGTCGGCGGGCGCGCCAGCTACATCGTGGTGGTCGGCAAAGACTATCCCGGGATCATCGAAAACTACACGCACGTCACCGGCCGCCAGCCATTGCCGCCGCGCTGGGCGCTCGGGAATTTCGCATCGCGTTTCGGCTATCGGACCGAGGCTGAAACACGCTCGGTGGTGGCGAAGTTTGCGGCGGAAGGTTTCCCGCTCGACGCCGTCGTCCTCGATCTCTACTGGTTCGGCAAGGACATCAAGGGCCTGATGGGCCGGCTCGACTGGGACCGCACGGCGTTCCCGGAACCTGAAAAAATGATCGCCGACTTCCGCGCGAACGGCGTCAAGACGGTGCTGGTGACCGAGCCCTTCATCCTGACCACCTCGACGCGCTGGCAGGAAGCGGTCGCTGCCGGCGTGCTCGCTCGCGACGCCAGCGGTGGCCCCAAGATTTTCGACTTCTACTTTGGCAGTACCGGACTGATCGATGTGTTCGACGAGAAGGCCGCGGACTGGTTCTGGTCGATCTATCGCGGCCTGAAAAAGCAGGGCGTTGCTGGCTGGTGGGGCGATCTTGGCGAGCCGGAAGTGCATCCCGAGGACGCGCTGCACGTGAACGGCCCCGCCGACGTCGTCCACAATGCGTATGGCCACGAGTGGGCCAAGCTGGTCTATGAGAACCAGCTGAGCGACCAGCCTGACGAACGCCCTTTCATCATGATGCGCGCGGGTGCGCCGGGCTCGCAGCGCTACGGAATGATTCCGTGGACCGGGGATGTCGACCGCAGCTGGGGAGGCCTCAGGCCACAGGTCGAGCTCGCGCTCACGATGAGCCTGTTCGGCTTCGGCTACATCCATTCGGATCTCGGCGGCTTTGCCGGGGGCACGCGCTTCGATCGTGAGCTCTACATCCGCTGGCTGCAATACGGCGTGTTCCAGCCGGTCTTCCGTCCTCACGCACAGGATCACATCCCGGCCGAGCCCGTGCTGCACGACAAGCGCACGCGCGACCTGCTGCGCCCCTTCGTCAAGTTGCGCTACCGCATGCTGCCGTACAACTACACGCTCGCATGGGAGAACAGCACTACCGGCATGCCGCTGATGCGCCCGGTGTTCTTCGAGGACGAAAGCAACTCGAAGCTGATGGACCAGAAGCGCGCATATCTCTGGGGCGACGCTTTCTTCGTCGCTCCGATCACGCAAAAGGGCGCGCGCGAAATGGCTGTCGACCTGCCGGCCGGCGTCTGGTTCGATTATTGGAATGGCCGCCGCTACGAGGGCGCGCAGCGCCACCATGTCCTGGTCACGTTGAAAACCATCCCGGTGCTCGTGCGCGGCGGGTCCTTCGTGCCGATGGTCGCCGATATCCCGAACACCGAGAAGTATTCGACCGCAAAACTGCAGCTGCACTACTGGGCCGACGCGAGTGTCGCGGAAGCCAGCGGGCGCCTCTACGACGACGACGGCCGCTCACCGGACGCGCTCGAAACCGGCAAGTTCGAGTTGCTCGAGTTCACGGCGAAGCATGCGAATGGCAAGCTTGAGATCGAGCTTCAGCGTGCCGGTGGGGAATACACGGGAAAGCCGGTTGACCGCGAGATTGAACTCGTGGTGCACAACTGGGAGAGTGCCGCGAGTGCGCGGGTGAATGGGCGGGAAGTTGCCGCCCGGTTCGACAAGCGCGAGTCGGCAGTGCGCACAAAGTTTGTTTGGCGCGGTGAGCGGGCGACTGTGTTTCTTTAACCGCTGGCGTGTTTACGCTTCTACGTGGGTCACGTTGCGCCTGCGTAGGGTTCATCTGGGCGTTCGATTTTTCAGGCGCTACGTGACAATGCGCGCCCGTCACGTAGCGCCCGATTCAATCAATCGCATTGACCAAATCCGCCCGGGCGCAACATGACCTACGTTGAGCGCGCACCGTCACGTAGCGCCCGATTCAATCAATCGCATTGACCACGTCCGGGCGCAACGTGACCTACGTTGAGCGCACTGCTCCCCTCTCCCATGCTTTTGGGGTGTGGGGTGGGGGGAGTGGGCGCTCGTGATCTAGTCAAAAGCGCCCTCTCCCCCAACCCCTCTCCCCGAAAGCATGAGAGAGGGGAGCATTTTTCGTTACATCGCCCCCTTCCCCGCCGGGCACGTCTTCGCGATGTACTCGGCATGGCTAGGCAGCATCGAAGCGGCGTTTTCGAGCACGCGACGGGTGCCTTCGACCATCTGCTTGAGCTCGTCGTCGCTGATGAGGTCGACCATCGGGTGATAGCGCTCCGGGATGACGTTCTGGCCGAGCAGGACCTGCATCCAGCTGATTTCCGAGAACAATTCCTCGTGCTCGCGGTGGATCTGCGCACTCCTTCGGAACAGCTCGATCTTCTGCGCAAGGGTGTCCGGCACCGGCATTTCGCGGCAGCGCTGCCAGAACGGGCCGTCCTGTCGCTCGTTCGCCTTGTAGTGCAGCATGATGAAATCGCGGCTGCGCTCGAACTCGAACTGGCCCTGCCGGTTGAATTCGTCGATCACTTGGGGGTCGAAGTTGCGATCGGGAAACAGTGCGATCAGCTTGGCCAGGCCGGACTGGATGAAGTGGATGCTGGTCGACTCCAAAGGCTCCATGAAGCCGCTGGAAAGTCCGATCGCGACGACGTTCTTGTTCCAGAATTTCTTGCGCATCCCGGTGACGAAACGCAGCGGGCGCGGATCGGCCAGGCGTTCGCCGTCGAGGTTGGCCACCAGCGTTGCAGCGGCCTCGTCGTCGCTGATGTAGTCGCTGCAATAGACATAGCCGTTGCCGGTGCGATGCTGCAGCGGGATGCGCCATTGCCAGCCGGCGCGGCGCGCGGTCGAACGGGTGTAGGGCGAAAAATCATTCGATGACGCGCACGGCACCGCGAGCGCGCGATCGACCGGCAGCCAGTGGCTCCAGTCGTGGTAGCCGGTTTTCAGCGCCTGCTCGATCAACAGGCCGCGAAAGCCCGAGCAATCGATGTAGAGATCGCCACTGATGCGCTCGCCGCTGTCGAGCTGCACTGAGCTCACGAAGCCGTTCTCGGGATCCAGCGCGACATCGACGATCTTGCCCTCGCTGCGGCGTACGCCGGCCGGCTCGGCCTTTCTGCGCAGGTAACGTGCGTACAACCCGGCGTCGAAGTGGAACGCGTACGCGATGCTGCCCAGCGGTGAGTTGGGGCGATCAAGCGGGCGCATGAATTTGTTCTGCAACGCGGCCACGGTGTTGAAGGTGAACTTGCCAAGATCGCCCACTTCGCCGCGCTGCTGCAGCTTCAGCCAGTAGTGATAGAACTGCACCAGCCCAAGGTCGCGCCCGCCGACGGTGCCGAAGGCGTGGATGTACGAATGCCCCTCGCGCAGCCAGTCGACGAACTGGATGCCGAGCTTGAAGCTTCCTTGCGTCTCGCGGATGAACTCGTTCTCGTCCAGCCCTAGCGTGCCGTTGAAATTGCGGATCTGCGGAATCGTCGCCTCGCCGACGCCGACCGTGCCGATGTCATCCGACTCGATCAGCCGAATATCGAGCGCCCGCCCGAACAATTTCGACAGCAACGCCGCCGTCATCCACCCGGCCGTACCGCCGCCGACGATCACCACGGATTTGATGCGCGAGTCAGTCATGGGTTTGTGGCGCACCGAAGGTCAAAGGAATAAACGCAAAGTACGCAAAGGACGCAAAGGACGCAAAGCGAAGCGCGCACTAGACGTAGGTCATGTTGCTCGCGCAGCGAGCTACTTGACGGCGAGGTGTAAGCAAAAAGCGTCAAGTAGATCGCTGCACGATCAACATGATCTACGACAGCTCCGGCGTACCCACACCCCATAAAAAACCCCCACCGATCTTGCGATCGGCAGGGGCTGGAGACAGCTACACGGGACAGTAGCTTTTGTTGTTGGGCAACGACCAGTTGCCGCGGCACATGGATGTGCCGCCATTTTCAATGGCGCGGGCCATTGAAAATGAAGCGAAACAAAAACGACGCTTTATGTTTAGCGTGTCTGAGAGGTCCAGGATGGACCTCTCAGACCATTGAACACTAGAACTTATAGGTCGCACCGAGCAGGTAGGTCCGGCCGTACTCCTGGTAGGAGCGCGGGCGGTCCCGGCGGCCGGCGTCGCTGTAGAACTCGCGATAGGGCTCGTTGGTGACGTTGTTGGCCTGGAGCAGGATCGACAGGCCGTCGAGTTCGCCGCTGAAGGCGTAGCTCACCTGGAAGTCGATCAGCGCCTCGCCAACGATGTAGCGGGTTTCGCGGTCCGCGCCGAAGCCCTGGATCTCGCCGATGAAGCTTGAGCGGCTGCGGCGGCTGATGCGCGTCGAGAAGCCCGAGCGCTCGTAGTACGCGGTGATGTTGGAAACGTAGCGCGACAGGCCGGGCAGCGGTTGCGAGGTTCCCGGGCCGAGCGGGCGTACGGCACTGCGCGTGTCCGAGTAGCTGCCGAGCAGGCCGAAGCCTTCCATCACCGGGGCGAAGTCACCGAAGGGCACCGAGAACGCGAATTCCCAGCCATTGATCGAACCGCCTTCGCCATTGGTCGGTCGCGTGAAGCGGCCGATGGTCGAAGTCGGAATGATCGGACCGGTGAAGCCGGTCAGGTCGAATACGCTGAAGTCGAACTCGACCGTCTGGTCGTAGATGTACGACTTCAGGTCCTTGTGGAAGGCCGCCGCGCTGACATAACCCTTGCCGCCGAACAGGTAGTACTCGTAGGCGAGGTCGTAGCTGGTTGCACGCCACGGCTCGAGTTCGGGATTGCCGCCGCCGCCGGACCACTCGCGACGCGTGGTGTCGATCCCAAACCCGTTGTTCGCACGCATCTGATCCATGCGTGGACGCGAGACCTGCTTGGCCGCGCCGAATCGCAGTGACTGCGCGTCGCTCAGCGAGAAGATCAGGTTGAGACTCGGCAGCACGTCGTCGTAATCAGTGCCACCGATGAACGGTTGCGCGCCGGAGGCGTTGCCACCCGGGACCGCGAAACCTTCCGATTCCTGGTCGGCCGCAACATGCTGGATACCGATGTTGCCGCGAATCCCGACGTCTCCGAGGATGCCGTCGATGTTGAGCTTCATGTGGCTAGTGACCACCGTTTCATCGACCAGCCAATCCTTGTTGAGGATGTCCTGGTTGATGTTGGTGCGGGTCTGGTAAAGCGTAGAGACCGCTCCGGGGATGTTGTAGCTGATCACGCCCGGCAGGCCGAGGAAACCCGTGTTGACCGGATTCAGCAGCAGGTTGCTCGGAACCGAAACCGGGGCGCGGCCGTTGCGCAGGTCGAGGAAGGCCTCGGCCACGGCACGGCTCTTTTCGCGATTGGAGTAGTTCACGCCAAAATCGAGGCTGCTGAACATCTCGCTGTCGAAGGCCCGCGAGAGCGAGAAGCGTGCCGACTGCAGCTTGTCCTCGAACTCCGGATACTTGACGTAACCGTCCTGACCCCAGCCGCCTGGGTCGCGCAACTGGATGGTCCTGGGATCGGTGTAGTCAAGACCGAAATCGAAGGTCGGGAAACCGTCGCGGTCCACGGTCACGTTGACGTTGTCGCGCCCGGCAGCACCGGCATAGGTCTCGATGATGGACTCGTCGCGCTCGGCCTTGGACATGGAGAAATCCGCCATGCCGGTCCAGTAATCGCTGAAGATGAATTCGTTCTTGAAGCCAATCGCGAAAATGTCGTCATCGCGGCTGTTGATGTCGTTGCGCAACACCGGCCGCACGCTGCTGAAGGTGCCACCGACGAGCAGGCCGTTGTCGACGATCGGGTTGCTCAAGGTCGAACCGGTCCAGGCGGGAAAGAGCCCGACTTCGAGGCCACGCGTGGTCTCGATGCGCTCGAACTTGGAGTAATAGATGTCGAGGGCGCCGTTGTAGGAGTCGCTCGGCTGCCACTCGACCACAGCCATCAGACCGTCGCGTACGTTCGAGGTCGAGGTGCCGTAGAGCTGCGAACCGGTCAGGAACTCGACATTCGGCGTGGTGCCGGCCGTCGAACGCTCGAATCCCCACGCGTTCCAGCGCTCGGCCTGGCCGGGTGAATCCAGCCGCGCGAAGCCAATCGCGACGCCGATGGTGTCGTCCGCAAACTGGTCGATATACGAAGCGCTGATGCGGTATCCGGTGTCATCCGAATCCGAATTGACCTCGCCGATGGAATTCTTTTCCATGCGGCCGTTCACTGAGAAGACCTGCTTGCCGAAGGAGAGCGGTCGCACCGTCTGCAGATCGACTGTGCCGGAGATACCCTGGGCAACGAGGCTCGCGTCCGGCGTCTTGTAGACCACCACTGCGTTGAGCAACTCCGACGGGTACTGGTCGAATTCGACGCTGCGGTTGTCACCGCTGGAAACCTGTTCGCGACCGTTGAGCAAGGTGGTCGAGAAGTCGCCGGCGAGGCCGCGGATGCTGATGGTCGAGGCCCTTCCGGCAACGCGCTGGGCGGCGAGGCCTGGCAGGCGCGAGATCGACTCGGCGATGCTGGAGTCGGGCAGCTTGCCGATGTCTTCGGCCGAGATCGCCTCGACGATCGACGTATTTTCTTGCTTGATCGAGATGGCGCTCTCGATGCCGCGACGGATGCCTGTGACTTCGACGACGTCGAGTTGCTCGGCCTTTTCGGCCGCGGCCGCCTTGCGGCGCGCTTCGCGCTCCTTGGCACTCTCGGTGGTGTCGACGTCTGCCGCCTGGGCATAGGCCCCGCTGGAAACCATCAAGGTCGCCGACGCCAGCGCCATGAACAGCATGTTGCGCTTGAGTTTCAACATCTCCCCTCCCCTCAGATGTTCCTTCGATTGCCAGCTAGGTTGACCACTCAGAAATGGTTCACGAAAGCCTGACACTTTTTGACCCGCAGAAATGGTAGCCGCAGGCATGACCGTAAAGATTCCGTTGCAAACGTATTCATGGCCATGCAACAGGACTGTGGCTGTGGGCGGTGCGAGGCTAGGACCTCAACGGCCGGCGGGAGCTTGCATGCGTTACTCGATCACTTGGGCATGGCTTCTGCTGGCGGCACCGCCGGCGGGCGCGAGTGAGCTCGTCCTCGAAGTCGCTTCACCCGACTGGCGCGACCAGGTCATCTACTTCCTGATGATCGATCGCTTCGACGACGGCGACCCCGGCAACAATCGCCAGGGCAAGCACGAATACGCCCCGGCCGACGGCGCCCGCTACAGCGGCGGCGACCTCGCCGGGATCACGCGCCGGCTCGACTACATCCAGGGCCTGGGCGCTACCGCCATCTGGATCACGCCGCCAAACGCGCACCTGTGGTGGGATCCGGTCAAGAACTACGGTGGCTATCACGGCTACTGGGGCGCCGACTTCGCCACCGTCGACCCGCATTTCGGGGATCTCGCGTCCTACCAGAAGCTTGCCGATGCCGTGCATCGCAAGGGCATGTTTCTGGTCCAGGACATCGTCGTCAACCACACTGGCAATTACTTTCATTGCGGTGAGGATGGAACGCCGGAGAAGACCTGCACGGTGTACGCCGATCCGGTCGGTGCACCGCTGGTGTTTCCGTTTACCCAGAACGATGCGCGCAAGGCCGCGCACCGCAAGGCCGGCATCTACCACTGGACGCCCGAGATCGAGGACTTCGCCGATCCGGCGCAGGTGACAAGCTGGCAACTGGCCGGCCTCGATGATCTCGACACCGACAATGCAGTTGTTCGCGAGGCGCTGCGCAAGAGTTTCGGGCATTGGATCAGCGCGGTCGGCGTCGACGGTTATCGGGTCGACACCGCTTTCTACGTGCGGCCCGAGTTCTTCGAAGACTTCCTGTTTTCAAAGTCGAAACGAGCGCCCGGGATCGACGTTCTCGCGCGCGCCAACGGGCGCCAGCAGTTCCATGTGTTCGGCGAGGGTTTCGCGATCGACCAGGCCTTCGATGAAACCCAGGCCCGTCGCATCGACACTTATATGCGTGGGACCGACGGCGAAAAGCGCATGTCGGGCATGCTCGACTTCCCGCTCTACGGCAGCCTGTCTGAGGTCTTCGGACGCGGCCGCGCCACCGCAGAGCTCGGCTACCGCATCGAGAGCCGTCAGCGCGTGCATGCGCAGCCGCAGCTCATGCCAACGTTCGTCGACAACCATGATGTCGACCGCTTCCTCGCTGGAGCCGACCGGCGTGCACTCGAGCAAAGCCTGCTCGCGATGATGACGCTGCCCGGAATTCCAACCCTCTACTACGGCACCGAGCAGGGCCTGACCGAGCAGCGTGCGGCGCTGTTCGATGGCGGATTCAAGGCGAAGCCGGGCGGCCATTTCGACACCAGCGCGCCGTTGTATGCGTACATCGCGCGGGCCACGAAGCTGCGCCGCGAGCACCGGTTGTTTTCTCGTGGGCTAGCCTCGGTGCTGCGCAGCGACGCGGCCGGCCCTGGGGCACTGGTTTTTTCCATGAAGCATGCGGACGAGGTCGCGCTGGTGATGTTCAACACCGCCAATCACGCAGTGCTGGTCGACAACCTGGAAACCGGGCTGGATGCGGGAACGCAGCTGATCGGCGTATTCGGCATCGATGGCCAGCCCGGGACACTGATCGTGGGCGATGACGGCCGTTCGAGCCTGGAGCTGCCGCCGCGCGCTGGGCAGGTTTGGGTTGCAGGTGGCAGCGCCGAATGGGTGGCGCGCAGTACGCTGCTCGGCATCGATTCGGTGGCCAGGCGCGCGGACGATGGCGACTTCGAAGCACGCGGCAAGGGCGCCGCCGGCCAGCGCTTCCAGCTCGTGGTCAATGGCGACCTCGAGGATGCGCTCACGGTGACCGCCGACGCCGACGGCGGCTGGCGCGTGCCGAGGATCGACACCAGCGCATTGCTTGATCCCGCGGTCGACCATCGGCTGGTCGCCTGGGATCCGGTCACGCAGACGAGCTCGCGAGCCACGAGCTTTCGAGTTGAGCGCGAGTGGCGTTTGCTCGCCGAGGCCCAGGATCCGCTCGGCGACGACCGTGGACCGAGCGGGAAGTATCGCTATCCCACCGATCCGAGCTTCAGCCACCAGCTCGACATGACCGGCGCACGCATTCTCGGGTCCGACGGCGCGCTGCGCATCGAGATTGGCATGCGCGAGCTCACACGCTCGTGGAATCCCCCGAACGGCTTCGACCATGTCGCGTTCTCGATCTTCCTCGATCTTCCGGGGCTGGCCGGTGGCGCCACCGCCATGCCATTCCAGAATGCGCAGGTTCCTGGCGGCATGAGCTGGGACCGCCGCATGCGCATACATGGGTGGTCGAATGCGCTGTTTTCGTCCGAGGGTGCGAACGCGGCCAGTGATGGGGCCACCGTCACGCCGTCGGCGCAGATCACGGTCGTCCGTGAGAAGAACACGATCAGCCTGCTGGTTCCGGCCTCTTCGTTGGGCAACCCGAAGACGCTGGCCGGGTTGAAGATGTACCTCACGACCTGGGATTACGACGGCGGCTACAAGGCGCTGTCGGCCGGCAAGGAAAGCCACGGATTCAGTGGCGGTGACGGCAAGGTCGAGCCGCTGGTGATGGATGAGTTGATGGTGACAGTGGGCGACTGACCCGCTGGTTTTCGGCGTGCCCTTGGAAGAGTGCTCTTGTGGTTTGCTCGCGTGGGAGCGGCCATGGCCGCGATGCTCCTGCTCCGCTTTGGATCTGTTGCACTTCAGACCCGCAAGCCAAGCAACAGCATCGCCGCCATGGCCGCTCCCACAAAAGCATTGCAAGGAATCAGGCATGCACCCATGAATACGTATGTATCCGCTGTCGCCCGTGCCCAGCCCGACCTACGATGCACCGCGCCGGATGAGCCATGATCTGTCCTGGTGCAGATCCTGGCTTTTCGAAGCTACCAACCGTATGGGAGTGCGCGTTGCATGGGCCAAAAGCCGACGTTGTCGTTCTGGCAGATCTGGAATATGTGCTTCGGCTTCCTGGGCATCCAGTTCGGCTTTGCCCTGCAGGGCGGCTTCATGTCGCGCATCTTTCAGACGCTCGGCGCCGAAAAGGATTCACTCCCTCTTCTGTGGATTGCCGCTCCGCTGACGGGATTGCTCGTACAGCCGATCATCGGCTATCTCTCTGATCGCACTTGGCATCCGATCCTGGGTCGACGCCGGCCTTACTTTCTGATCGGTGCCGTCTTGAGTTCCGGCGCGTTGGTGCTGATGCCCCACTCATCCACATTGTGGATGGCGGTTGGCCTGCTGTGGGTACTCGATGCTTCGATCAACATCAGCATGGAGCCATTCCGCGCATTGGTGGCGGACAAACTCTCAGAGTACCAGCGGTCCTATGGTTTCGTGGTGCAGACGCTGATCATTGGCGTCGGTACCTGGGTCGCGAGCAACCTGCCGTGGATGGTCAACCAGCTTGGCGTCTCCAATGAGGCCGGCCCGGGTGTCGTTCCACCGTCGGTCAAGATTGCATTCGCCATTGGCGCTTTCGTCTTCTTCGTGAGCATTCTGATAACCGTTCTCACCACGAAAGAGTACCCGCCAGAAGACCTCGAACAATTCGCTGAAGAGAAAAAGAACGGCCGGCTGTTTGCCGACATCTTTCGCAATGTTGTCGAGATGCCGAAACAGATGCTCAGCATCGGAATCGTCCAGTTCTTCAGCTGGCTCGCATTCTTCAGCATGTGGAGCATGTCAACGCCAGCCCTGACTGACCATGTGTTCAATGCACCCATTCCTGCAACTGGTGCGTTTGATATGGCGATTCCAGCGCAGGCCGAAGCATTCCGAATCGCAAATGCCGCCTATCAGGACGCAGCTGATCTCGTCGGGTCCTATACCGGCTATTACGGCCTGTCGTCGATGGTGGTAGCGCTGCTACTCAGCTTCTACGCGTCGAGGATGGTGATCAACCGCAAGCTAGTTCACTTCATGTCGCTACTGCTCGGCGGCATCGGCTTTCTGTCGATGGCGGCAGTTCCCGAGCCCCGTTACCTGATTCTGAGTTTTGCTCTTGTGGGCGTTGCCTGGGCGAGCATCCTGTCGATGCCATATGCTCTGCTCGCAAGCCATGTAGAGGCCAAGAAAATGGGCGTCTACATGGGCATATTCAATATGTTCATCGTTCTCCCGCAGATCGTTGCCGCCACTTTGCTTGGCCTGACCCTCAAGGTGTTCTTCAACAACGAGCCAATCTATGCACTGGTCATCAGCGGCGCCAGCTTGATTGTTGCGGCGCTCTGCATGGCGAGGGTCACTGAGCCCAAGGCTGTTCAAGCGGGTCCGTTAGCCGCCGCGCATTAGCCGGCCTGCCGTTGTAGCGTGGCTCTGAGCGCGCGCGGAATCTGGGCGGGCGAAGACATCGGACGCGCCAGCGCCGCGTCTCGCTACACGGCGAGAGCCGCTGAACACCAGGCATCGTCACGTAGCGCCCGATCGATCGCAACGAATCCCCGAGCACGACGCGGGCGCAACGTGACCTACGTTTCGACACGTGACAGTTTGAGTTTCGAATTTGAGACCGTCTTTGTCGTAGCCTCATCGCTGCCCTGCCGCGCACTTGAGGTTGATCGATGACGCCCGCCCCCACGAGCGCCTACACCCAACGCGAGCTGCGTTACTCGCTGTTCGTGCTGTTCCTGATCAACTTCCTGAACTTTTTCGATCGCGCGATTCCCGCGGTGGTGCTGGAGCCTATCCGCAAGGAATTTGCCCTCAACGACACCATGCTTGGCATGCTGGCGACGGGATTCACGCTGATCTATGCGGTGGCGGGCCTGCCACTCGGGAGACTGGCTGATCGCGTCAAGCGCACGCACCTGCTCGGCTTCGGCGTGCTGGCGTGGAGCTTGATGACGGCCGCGACGGCGGCAGCATGGAATTTCGCGTCGCTGCTGGCGATGCGACTCGGCGTGGGTGTCGGCGAGGCGAGTTGCGCCCCGGCGTCCAACTCGATGATCGGCGACCTGTTTCCGAGCGGGCAGCGCGCGCGGGCGCTCGGGGTGTTCATGCTCGGGTTGCCCATCGCCAACCTCGCCTGCTTTTCGCTGGTGGGTTACCTCGCGCACCGCTACGGCTGGCGCACGCCCTTCGTGCTCGCGGCCATTCCCGGCATCCTGGTCGCGGTGCTCGCGTTCCGCCTGCGCGAGCCGGTGCGCGGGGCGCAGGAGAGCTACCGGATCGCGGCGCCGATCGCCAATCCGTTCCGACAGGTGATTGGCGTGCCGACCCTGTGGTGGATCATTCTCTCCGGCGCAGCGGTCAATTTTGCCGCGTATGCGCTGTCCACCTTCCTGCCCTCGCTGATGACCCGTTACCACGGCGCCAATCTCGCACAGGCCGGCTTGGTCTCGGCGATCGTGCTCGGCCTCACCGGCATCTTCGGGTTGACCGTCGGTGGCTGGATGGCCGACCGCGCCCATGCGAGCAATCCGGCCAATGGGCGCCTGCGTCTCGGCGCGATTGCGCTGCTGATCGGTGCACCGCTGTTGTATTTAGGCCTGAGCCGCCCGGCCGGTTCAGTGGTGTCGAGCGCGGCGCTGATCGCGGTCGGCTGGATGATGTATTTCATGTACTACGTGACCGTCTATCCGTCGGTGCAGGACGTGGTCGAAGCACGCCTGCGCGCGACCGCGATGGCGGTCTACTTCTTCTTCCAGTACGTGCTCGGCGCCGGCTTCGGCACGGTGATCACCGGCATGGTCTCCGATCACTACGCGCAAGCGGCGATGGCCGCCGCCGGCGCGCCCGAGATCACCGATCAATTCCGCGCGATCGGACTGCAGGCCTCGATGAGCATCGTCGTGCCGACGGCCATCGCCATCACCGGGATTGCACTGGCGTTTGCGTCGATGCGCTTTGCGAAGGATGTGGCGCGGGTGCAGGAGCGGTCGGCGTGATGGCTCCCCTCTCCCGCGCTTTTTGGGAGAGGGGCTGGGGGAGAGGGCCGCTTTTCGTCGCTAAAAGGCGCCCTCTCCCCTAACCCTCTCCCCAAGAGCATGGGAGAGGGGAGCACACATTAATCCTGCGCCCCGCACGACCGCCGCACCACCACCGTCGCTGGCTGCATCACGCTGGTGACCGGCTCGGCACGGATCTGCCGGATCAGGTTGTCGACCAGGACCTCGGCGGCGCGCTTGGTATTCTGCGCGACCGTCGTCAGCGCGGGATTGGCGTAGCCCGCCGCCGGAATGTCGTCGAAGCCGACGACACCGACGTCATCCGGCACGCGCAAACCCTGGCTTGCGAGTGCGCGCATCGCGCCGATCGCGATCAGGTCGCTCACCGCGAACACCGCGTCGAATTTCGCCCCGCGCCCGATCAGCTCCCGCATCGCGCGCTGACCGACCGTTTCAGTCGAGTCGGACGCATTGACCTGCAGCTGCGGGTCGAGCTCGATCCCGGCGGCGACCAACGCTTCGGCATAACCCCGGTAGCGATCGAAAAATTCTGGGCAGTTGGGCGAGGCATCGCCGATGAAGGCAATCCGGCGATGGCCCAGGCCGAGCAGGTGTTCGGTGATTGCGCGCCCGCCCTGGATGTTGTCGCAGCCAATCGACACGCCGGGTTGCCCCGGCACCACCGAGCCCCAGCGCACGAAATGCGTGCCCTGCTCGACCAGCCGTTCGAGCTTGCTGCGGGCGACCAGGTAGTCGCCATAGCCCAGCAGAATCAAGCCATCGGCCTTGTGGCTGTCCTGGTAGTCCGCATGCCAGTCGTCCGAGAGCTGCTGAAAGGAAATCAGCAGGTCATAACCCTGCCGCGCACAGGCCCGGGTGATCGAACCCAGCATGGACAGGAAGAATGGGTTGATCAGCGAGTCGTCCGAGGTTGGATCCTCGAACAGCAGCAGCGCAAGCGTCACCGAATGCTGGCGACGCAGGTTCGAGGCATTCTTGTCGACCTTGTAGTTGAGCTCCTTGGCGATCGACTGGATGCGCCGCCGCGTCTCCAGGCTGACCAGCGGGCTCCCGCGCAACGCGCGCGACACCGTCGCCTGGGAAACCCCGGCCTTGTAGGCGATATCGAACGATGTCGGCTTGCCCTTCATGCGGCTGATATTGCGCCACGCACGCGGTCGAGAGCTAGTCAGCAAAAGCAAAGCAATCTATCCACAGATTTACGCAGATTGCGCAGATTAAGAGCAGATGAAGAGCCTCTTCAAAAGTGGCTCTTGCCATTAATCTGCGGAAATCTGCGAAATCTGTGGATAAAGATGCTCTTAGCTATTGCTGTCCGTTCTTCAGCCCCACGCAAGCCCGCGCCAGCTTCGTGATCGCCGCCCAGTCCCCGGCGTCGACCAAGCCTTTCGGGGCCATCCAGGAGCCGCCGACGGTGATCACGTTGGGCAATGCGAGATAGGCTGGGGCGCGGGCGGCGTCGATGCCGCCGGTGGGACAGAAGCGGACCTGCGGGAATGGGCCCGCGAAGGACTTCAGCGCGGCCACGCCGCCCGCCGATTCAGCCGGGAAGAACTTGAAGCGGCGATGGCCGTGCTCGAGGCCGCACATGAGCTCGCTGGCGGTACTGATCGCCGGGATCAGCGGAATGCTGCCCGCGTATGCGGCCGCATATAGGCGCGCCGTCGCGCCCGGGGCAATCGCAAAGACGGCACCCGACGCGCCAGCGGCTTCGAGGTCCTCCGCGGTGAGCACGGTACCGGCGCCCAGGATGGCCTCCGGCACTTCGATCGCGATCCGGGCAATCGCCTCCAGCGCGATCGCGCTGCGCAAGGTGACTTCGAGCACCGGCAGGCCGCCGTCGACCAGCGCACGCGCCAGTGGCACGGCGTCGTCGAGACGCTCGATGCTGAGCACCGGCAGGACCGGCGCCTGCGACAGCAGCGCGTCGACACGGGCCATGCGGCTTTCGACTGTCCAGAAGTTCATCACGCCTCCTTGAGTGGGAACGGGAAAACCGGGACTCGGGACTCGGGGACTCGCGAGCTAATGGGGCGATCGGCTGCGCGCAACGCGACCGCGGCGCCGAGCAAGCCCGGCGCAGGATGGGTCACGATATACAAGGCAACCGATTCCAGATAGGAGGCGAAGCGCCCCTTGGCAAGGAAGCGCTCCCGAAACGCACTGCTGCGCAGGAACGGCAGGAAGCGCGGCACGATGCCACCGGCAATCATCACCGTGCGCGCGCCGTGGATCAGCGCCGTGTCACCGGCGACACTGCCGAGGATCGCGCAGAAGCGTGCGAGCGCACGCCGCGCATCGAGATCGTGGCCATCGAGCGCAGCGGCGACGATCGCGGCCGGATCGCGCAGCGTGGCTGCCTGGGCGCCGCTTGCCGCACCCGCCGACGCCAGGGCCGCTTCGATGCTGGCGAGCCCGGCGCCGGAAAGCAGGCGCTCGGTCGAAGTTCGCCCGTAGCGCGCCGACAGCCAGCGCTCGATCTGGCGTTCCTCGTCGCCCTGCGGCGCGAAGGACACGTGCCCGCCTTCCGTCTCGACCACGCTCCAGCCGCGCTCACCGCTGCCCACCAGCAGCGCGACGCCAAGCCCGGTCCCCGGTCCGAGAACACTGACCGGCCCCGCCAGCTCGGACGCCTCCTGTCCGTGCAACAACACCCGCTCGTTGCTGGCGAGTGCCGGGACCGCCCAGGCAACTGCGCCGAAGTCATTGATCACCCGCAATTCGTCGAGGCCGAGTCGCTGTTCCAGCTCGCGCCGCGAAAACGCCCACGCGCGGTTGGTCAGCCGGATCTCATCACCGGCAACCGGACAGGCGACCGCGAACGCTGCGCGCCGTGGCTTGACGCCGACCAGTTCGAGATAGTGCTCGGCTGCGTGCTGCAGGCTCGCGAAATCCTTGCCGGGCAGCGAACGGGTCTCGCTCAGCGCAGGTGTGGCGGCATCGAGATCCGTCAGCGCGAAGCGAGCGTTGGTGCCGCCGATGTCGGCGATGAGGGCGAGGTCGGTCATGAAGTCTTGCTGTCGTGGGTGCGGACCTTGGTGGGTTCGGACCTTGTCCGAACGCTCTTGGGCGCCGATGCCGGCAGAAGCGTCCGGACAAGGTCCGGACCCTCGTAGACCGGAGGCCATGCGCTTGTGTGGGTTCGGACCTTGTCCGAACGCTCGTTGTCCCTGACCAGGAGAAGCGTCCGGACAAGGTCCGGACCCACGCGGAACACAGCCGAGCGTGCCACCATCAAGCCTCCACGAACAGCGAGCACGCGCCCTCCTCCGCCGAGCCTGCATGCGCGCGCATGAGTCCGAAGAGCTCGCGCCCGACGCCGGCGTGGTGGCGCAGGGTCTGCATTTTTTCGGGCTCGCGCTCTGCCCATGCGGCTGCTTCAACGAGCGCTTGCATCAGGCCCGCCTCGGCGTCGATGCGCACCAGGTCGCCGTTGCGCAGCTTGCCGATCGCGCCACCACAGACGGCCTCGGGGACGAGATGGATGGCGGCCAGGATCTTGCCGGAGGCGCCCGACATGCGGCCGTCGGTGAGCAGCGCGACGCGCTGGCCGCGGTCCTGCATGACCGCCAGTGTCGGCGTCAGTTTGTGCAACTCGGGCATGCCGTTGGCGCGCGGGCCCTGGCCGCGGATCACGGCAACGAAATCGCCGGTCAGCTCGCCGTTCTGGAAGGCCGCAAGCAGCGCTTCCTGCGAATCAAAGATGAGGGCGGGTGCTTCGATCTGGCGAAACTGCGGCGCGACCGCGGAGATTTTGGCGATGGCGCGGCCAAGATTGCCCTGTACCAGGCGCATGCCGCCTTCATGGTCGAACGGCTCGGCCACGCCGCGCACGATATTGGTGTCGAGCGACGCCGGCGGCGGCTCGCGCCAACGCAGCGTGGTGCCGTCGAGCATGGGTTCCTGCGCCTGCGCGTTGAGATCGCCGCCGTGCACGCAGAGGATGTCTGGATGCAAGAGGCCCGCGCCGATGAGCTCGCGGATGACGACGCCGAGGCCGCCGGCGGCGTGGAAATGGTTCACATCGGCGCTGCCATTCGGATAGATCCGCGCCAGCAGCGGCGTCGCGCGCGAAATCTCGTCGAGATCGGTCCAGTCGATGAGGACCCCGGCCGCGCGCGCCATCGCGACCAGGTGGATCGCGTGATTGGTCGACCCGCCGGTGGCGGCGAGCCCGACCATGGCATTGACGATGGCCTTTTCGTCAACGGTCAAGCCGAGCGGTCGATAGTCGTCACCGAGTGCAGTGATGGCACAGATGCGCTCGCCTGCCGCCACCGTGAGCGCATCCCGCAGCGGCGTGCCCGGGTTGATGAAGGCCGTGCCCGGCAGGTGCAGGCCCATGACCTCCATCAGCATCTGGTTGGAGTTCGCGGTGCCATAGAAGGTGCAGGTGCCGGCCGAGTGGTACGACGCCGACTCCGCGTCCAGCAGTTCCTCGCGCGAGACCTTTCCCTGTGCATAGAGCTGGCGGATGCGGGCCTTTTCCAGGTTCGGCAAGCCCGACGGCATGGGTCCTGCCGGCACCAGGATCATCGGCAGGTGACCGAACGAGAGCGCACCGATGATCAGCCCCGGCACGATCTTGTCGCACACACCGAGCAGCACCGCCGCATCGAACATTTCGTGCGAAAGCGCGACCGCAGTGGCGAGCGCAATGGTGTCGCGCGAAAACAGCGACAGCTCCATGCCGATACGGCCCTGCGTGACACCATCGCACATCGCCGGCACGCCACCGGCGAACTGCGCCGTGCAGCCGAGATTGCGCGCTGCCATCTTGATCAGCTCCGGGTAATGCTGCAGCGGCTGGTGCGCCGAGAGCATGTCGTTGTAGGAGCTGATGATCCCGATATTCGGCGCCCGCCGCGCCCGCAGGGCCGGCTTGTCCGCCCCCGCCGCCGCAAACCCATGCGCCAGGTTCCCACATCCCAGCAACCCCCGCGCCGGCTCGCTCTCCCGCGCAGCGTGAATCTTCGCCAGATATGCAGACCGCGTCGTGCGACTGCGCTCGATGATCCGCGCGGTCACGCGTTCGATGGATGGGTTCATGGTGCGTCCTTCGCTGTTCGGCGAACTGGTGGTTCAATTTTCGACGCAAAGGACGCTAAGTACGCAAAGGACGCTAAGAATGCCAAACGTTCTTGCAGTGCTCTTTTAGCGTCCTTAGCGTACTTAGCGTCCTTTGCGTCAAGATCATTCAGCTGCTTACGAAGCCCTCACTCGCGCCAGCTATGCCCATGCCTTTCGGTCAAGGTCACGGCGGCGTTGGGGCCCCAGGTGCCGGCGGGGTAGGTTTTGGGGCCTTGGCCGCTGGCGCGCCAGCCGTTGATGATGCCGTCGATCCAGGCCCAGGCGGCTTCGGTTTCGTCGCGGCGGACGAACAGGGTGCCGTTGCCTTCGAGCGCGTCGAGGTAGAGGCGTTCGTAGGCGAGGCGGCGGCGGATCTGTTCGAATTCCTCATGCAGGTCTAGATCGAGCGCGACCTGGGAGAGCCTCAAGCCCGTGCGGTCGAGGCCGGGTGTCTTCGACATCATCACCAGGGCGATGCGCTCTTCCGGTTGCAGCTGGATTACCAGTGCATTGGGCTCGACGCGCGCGCCGGTGCCGGCGAAGATCGAATGCGGTACTGCCTTGAATTCCAAGTAGATTTCGGTGACGCGGCGGGCCATGCGCTTACCGGTTCGCAGGTAGAAGGGCACGCCCGACCAGCGCCAGTTGTCGATATGCGCGCGCAGGCCGACAAAGGTCTCGGTGTTGCTGGCGCGGCCGACTTCGTCCTTGTACGCCGGCACCGCCTGGCCATCGATCGCGCCCGCGGTGTACTGGCCATACACGCTGTGCGTGGCGACGTCGTTAGTCCCGATCGGGCGCAGCGAGCGCAGGACCTTGAGCTTCTCGTTGCGCACCGCGCTTGGGTCGAAAGCGGAAGGCGGCTCCATCGCGAACAGGCACAGCAGCTGCAGCAGGTGGTTCTGGACCATGTCGCGCATGGCGCCGGAGTCGTCGTAATAGTCGCCGCGACCTTCGAGGCCGACAGTTTCCGCGACCGTGATCTGCACCTGCTCGATGTGGCGCGCATTCCACAGCGGCTCGAACAGCGCATTGCCGAATCGGAGTGCCAGCAGGTTCTGCACGCCTTCCTTGCCGAGGTAATGGTCGACGCGGAAGACGCGGTCTTCGTCGAACACGCGGCCGACGCCATCGTTGATCGCGATCGCGCTGGCCAGCTCGTGCCCGATCGGCTTCTCGAGCATCACCCGAGTGCCGGGACCGCCCAGATTCGCCCGCCCAAGCGCCTCGCAGATCGGTACGTACCAGCGCGGCGCGGTCGACAGGTGGTAAACGACATCCCCATCGCGCATGCCATTGATGGTCTCGCAGAGCGCGCCAAGCGTGGCGGCATCATCGAGCCCGGCGGCCTGGTATTGAATGCGCGCGAGCAACGCATTGGTGTGGGCTGGATCACGCTCCGCCGCCGGCACCCGACGCTCGATCGACTCACCGACGGTCCGGTGAAACTCCTCGGTCGACAACGCACTGCGCGCAGTACACAGCACCTTGAGATTCGCCGGCAGCAGGCCATCGCGCTGCAAACCGTACAAGGACGGCAACAACATGCGCTGGGCGAGATCACCGGTCGCGCCGAAGATCACCAATAACGATGCCACCTGGGTCATGCAATCCATCCCACCGAAGACTCACGCCGAGTATTGCGGCTTACGACGGGTGCTGTCGCTGCATACGATTGCACGGGAGCTGAGCTGTTTGTATTTGGAGTGCGGCGCTCTGCGCCGCTTTGGATGCCTTGGCTTCCAACCGAATCAAGGG
>JANPJV010000116.1:0-134013 GCA_031425695.1 Rhodanobacteraceae bacterium
GGGTTGGGGGGGGGGGGGCGGGTGTGGGGGGGGGGCTGGGATTGGCGCGGACCCACCCCCCCCAAGACCCACCCGCGTCGGCGCGCCGCCCACCCCCACCAAAAGCCAAGTGCCAGCAAGAGCGTCCGCGCGCAGCGCAGACCCACCAATAGAACAGCGGTTGCTCCGACAGCTGTTTAACTTGATCTTTACAAATTGCAGGCGTATCTTCCGCGCCGTTCGTCCTAACTCGCCTGATCCAGGCCGCCATCATGTCCTTGCTGCCCACCCCTGTGAAAAAGCCTCGGCCCGACTGAGGCCCTCCTGGCGCCGATTCGCGTCAGGTCTTTTTTCATTGCAGTGATGGCGCCCTCGAGGCGCAGGACAAAATGAACACAAAAATTGAAAGTGGCGACGAGCACGCGCTCGCGGGCGTGTTGCGCCTGCGCCTGCTCGAATGGGTGTTGCGGAAGTTCGGCGGCTCGGTGCCGGAGAAAGTCGTGAAGCGGCTTTCCCTCCGCATTGGCGTGGACGTGAGCGGTCACGAGGAACTGCTCGCGCACGTCAGCGGGTCTCCTGAAGCTTTGCTGGTTGCGCCCGAGGCGGTCGAGGAGTATCTCGCGAGCCTCGGGCTGGTCGCGCTCGGCCGCACCTTCGCGCTGACCACGCAGGAACAGTGGCTGCTGGCCGCGCTGGTACAGCTCGAGCTCGATGCCGAGCTGGGCGAGTGGCTCACCCACCTCGGCGACACCATCGGCCACCACTGGCACGCGCACCTGCACCTGCTGTCCGGCGTGCTGCAGATCCATCGGCGGGTGCTTGCGCGGCTGCTTTCGCCGCGCGCAAGCCTGGCGCGTATGGGGCTGGTTGACGTCCATCGGCGACCGGCCATCGCTCTCGAAAGCCGCTTCCCCGTGCGCGACGAGGTCATCGAATACTGTGGGGACGGCACCCACGATCTCGAACGGGTGACCGCCAGCTTCTTCACCCCGTGTGGCGGCGGGACCCTCGGGCTGGCCGATTACCCGCAGCTCGGTTCCGGGCTCGATCGAGTGCTCGGGATGCTGCGGACGCGTGCGGCGGGAACGCACCTGTTGCTGCATGGTCCGCCCGGCACTGGCAAGACCGAGCTCGCGCTCGCCCTCGCGCGGGAGCTCGGGCTCAGCCTGTACGCCGTACCGTGCCAGGACCAGGACGACGAACCGATCGAGCACCACGCGCGGCTGGTCGCCTTCGCGCAGGCGCAGCTGGTGCTTGGCGCGCGCCCGGACGCACTGCTCTTGTTCGATGAGGTCGAGGACGTCATCCGCTCCTCGAATGTGTCGCGCGACGGCAAGCACCGTTCGGTGTCATTCAAAGGCTGGCTGCACGAGCAGCTGGAGCGGGCGCCGCTGCCGAGCATCTGGATCAGCAACTCGCTGGCTGGATTTGATGCCGCGCAGCTGCGCCGGTTCGCCTGCATCCTCGAAGTCCCGGTGCCGGGCCTTGAGCGACGTCGCGCGCTGGTAGCCAGCGCCACGCAGGATCTTGGGCTCGACCCGGCCCTGCTCGAGGGCCTGAGCCGGCGTACCGACCTGCCCCCCGCCGAGCTCGCCGCGATCGGCCGCGAGGCGCGCCAGTGCACGGATGCACCGGTGGCCTTCATCGACGCGACCCGCTCGCGCCTGCGTGCTTCCGGCCGTCCTAGGCTGCGCAATGAGATCGCGCGTGACTACGACCTCCGGTTCGTTCGCTGCGAGCCGTCGTTGCCGCACCAGTTCGAGGCGTTCTCGCGCCTGTCCGGCGCACGCGTGCTGCTCAGCGGTCCGCCGGGCAGCGGCAAGACCGCGCTCGCCGCGCATTTTGCGCTGACGGCAGAGCGTCCGTTGCTGGTCAAGCGCGCATCCGACCTGCTCTCGCCTTGGCTCGGGGAAACCGAGCAGAACCTGGCGCGCGCGTTCGAGGAGGCCGAGGCCGACGACGCCGTGCTGCTGCTCGACGAGGCCGACAGTTTCCTCGGCGCACGCCACGAGGGCCAGCGCAGTTGGGAACGCTCGCAGGTCAACGAGTTGCTGAAGCAGCTGGAAGACTTCGATGGCTGGTTCTTTGCCGCGACGAATCTGCCGGAGACGTTGGATCCGGCCGCGATGCGCCGCTTCGATTTCAAGCTGCGTTTCGGCTGGCTGGAAATCGGCGCGCGCCTGGCGATGGTGGAGGATTTTCTTGCCCGCGAGCACATCGTGCATGCAACCGACAGCACGGCGCTCCGCCGCGCCCTGCTGGACCTGCCCTACCTGCTCCCCGGCGACCTCGCCGCCATTCGTCGTCGCGTCCAGGCATTTGCTGACAGCATCGACCTCGACCAGATCCTGGGCTGGCTGGGAGAGGAGCATGCCGCCAAGCCCGAAGCGCGACAGCGCAGCATCGGCTTCACGCGCGTGGCCTGAGTGCTCGCTCGTGGAGCCAAGGGCTTCAGGGACGGCAGGCGAACCAGAGCCGGACCTGCGAGTCGGCATCACTGCTGCCGAGCCAGCGGCAGATCAGGGAACGCTGCGACCCTGGCTCTGCGCGGTGCACTTCAGGCAGCGAACCAACGAGCCCGGTCGGCTCCTGCAGTGCCGAGGCGCCGCCGGCCGCAGCAGCCAACAAACCGAGAACGAGGAATGCGCCTTTCATTTGCAATCTCCAGGAGGGATTGCAAACAAGTACGGCGCCGCGGGCCACCGGCGACACGCACCGTACAGCGCACCTATTGAAAGCGTCTGCCGTCGCGCTCCAGCCACCCACCTTCGCGACGGCCGGCTGGGTCGTGATGCGTCCAATGCAGGGTGCCGCCCTTCTGGTTCCAGATGTACTCGCCACTGAAACCGACGCGGTCACCCACGTCCAACGGAGTGACACGGGGTGCGAGATCGATGTTGTGAGCCACCAGGAGCGTCTGTCCCGACGCCATGCGCAACAGGAATCGTTGATGGCGCGAACCGTCGTTGTCATCCCCGAGCACTTTCACGACGGTCCCGGAGCCAATGACCCGGGTGCGGTCGGCGTCGCGGCCGAGCCCTTCGGATTGCTCGTCGAGCGGGCGCTCAGCCGGGACGGGAGCACTCGGTGCGCGCCCGTCGCGAGGTGGGGCAAGCTGATCGAAGCCGGCGAGCGACAAACCGACCAATACCAACACCACGATCCACTTGCGCACGGCAGCTCCTGTTCGATCACCACGAGGGAACATAGAGCTTGTCGACCGCATTTGGATCGGCGTGGCGATACCATTTTCTGCCCGCAAGGTGAGCACGATGCGCTGCTGGCGATCGGCGCTAACGGATGGGCCGCGCGAGCCGCCACTGGAGAAAATCCTCCGGCAAGCGCACGTCTAAGCCGGCAACGCGCGAGCACCGTCGTGAGAGCTTCAGCAACTCGCGATCGCGCGTAAACAGCACCGCGCAACCGGCATCACGGGCGAGCTCGAGAAAGACCTGGTCGTCGGGATCGCAGCAACGCGGGAGCGGCGCCTGCCCGTGAGTCGCTGCACCGCCCTCGACATCGAGCACTTGGGCATCGAAGGCATTCATCGCTTGCTGTCGGATCCCAGCGGAGAACGCGAGCGTATCGCGCCCCAGCACGCGCAGCCATTCGGCACGCGTGGCAGCGTTGGCCACTGCCTGCAGGCGCCGCTCGCGCAGGACATCGGCGAGCGCCTTGCAGGACGGGTCGGCATAGGCAAACAGCGCCAGCGCAGCGTTGGTGTCGAGAACGATGCGCGGCAGGTCGTGTGCGTTGATTACAGCCCCCGGTGGTGAGTGGCTTGCGCTCGGTAATGGACGGCGGCGCAGCACTCGCAATGAGCTGACTCGGAAAGCTAGCGTGCGCCCGATCACGAAAGCGTCCGCGCCGCGAGAAAATCCGTCGGCGGCCCCCCCCTCTCCGTTGAAGCGCGGGAACGTGAACCAATGCGCAGCGGCCGCCGAGCGCCGCCCTGGTTAGTCGAAACCATTCGAGAACAGCACCGTCACCCCGTCATCGTCGAGGATGGTGCCTGTGCCCTGGTGGGCGATCGCGATTGCGCACAAGACTGGGCATTCCATTTACGCGTGAGAAAGTTTGCAGCGCACGAGCGTCCTCTGAAGCACACCAACTGGAGGATGCTGTCGATGCGCAATTTTTTGACCCGCCTGATCCCCGGCATCGTACTGGCTGCCGCGCTGCCGTGCGCCAGCGCAGCTGGCATAGTCGTCGTGAATGGCACCGAGCTCGATCCGGCGCAGGCGGAAACGCACGCCAGCCAGCTCGGCCATCGGATTCCCGACGGGCGCTACTGGTATGACCGCATGACGGGCGCCTGGGGCCGCGAGGGCCAGGGTACGGCTGGCTTCACGGTGGTCGGCCTGGACCTCGGCGGACCGCTGCGGGCTGACGCCTCGCATGGGCGCACTGGCGTCTACGTCAACGGTCGCCAACTGGCTCAGAGCGACGTCGCCGCGTTCGTGGGCATGGGTATCCCGGTCTATCCCGGTCGCTACTGGGTCGATGCCTTCGGCAACGGCGGCCTCGAGGGCGGCCCGGTCAGTTTCAATCTGCGCGTGCTGGCGCAGCAGGCGGCGGCTGCCGGGCGCGACTCGATCTACACGAAGTCCGGCAGCGGCGACAATGAAAGCTCGACCTTCATCGGCAGCGACGGCTCGCTTTCCCACAGTACAACCATCAACGGCAAGACCACCGATTACTACATTGGCGATTGAGAGCGGTCGTAGCCCGCGTAAGCGCAGCGCACGCGGGGAAAATCTCACGACCGTCCGCGCCTGCGCTACGCGGCTACCGACTTGCGGCGCCGCGGCTGTTCCTGGCCGGGTCGTTGCAAGCCGTTGCCTCACTCGGCATTTCGAAATGGAAGCTGTCAGAGGGCAGTTCCGTGGTCCACGGCTCGGGACTGGCGATCATCTCGAGCACTCCGGCATCGTTGCTGCTGGCGGCCAGGTTGAGATAGGCATTGGCCAGCCTGGGATCGAACGGCAGGCCGCTTATCGGTGACTCGTGGGCCCGGGCGAGCCAGACCAGCAAGGGTGCCATGCGCAGCCAGTCGATCGGAGCCGGGCGCGCATCGGCGAGCAGCCGCTCCGACCGCTCGATGCGCCGGCGCCATTGCGCACTTCCGGCGGGCGGTGCGTTGGCGAAATCGAGCGAGCGCAGCAGGATTTCGGCGAGGATCACCTTGGCCGTGGCCGAAGGCGGCTCGCCACGGCCTTCAGCCAGGCGCAGGGCTGCCAGTCGCTGCGCAGCGCCCAGTGCATTCGACGCATCGTCGTACGCGTCACCACCATCGGCCAACCGTTTTTCCCATTCCGAGTCGGGCTCCGGGGCCGGCCGGACATCGGTAAAGCAGCTGGCGGCAAAGTCATCGTCATCGACGTCTAGAAGCATGCCCACCTGCATCGACAGCGCATGACTGTCCGCACTGCGAGCGAGCACGTGGTTCTCCCAAAAGCTCCACCGCCAGGCGCCATTCTGGCGAGCGAAGCCCAATCCTACCCCCAGGTATTCGCCGCCAGCGGTCAGGAACGGCACCCAGGCAGCATCGCGCACCACCACCGGGTCCGCTGCACGCATCCGCGGCAGCGCCGAGCGCATTCCCGCCGTCTGCTCGGCCGTGCACGCCGCCGCATAGACATCGGACATCTCGAAGCGACTGGCACTGCGCAAGACCGCGACCGCAGCCATTTCGGTGGTTGCCAGCGCCGACCAGAAATCCGGCTCGTGCATCGCCATCGCGCGCAGCTCAGCCAGCGAACCCAGCGCCGCCTGGTC
The DNA here is from genome assembly GCA_031425695.1 of Rhodanobacteraceae bacterium. Classification (GTDB taxonomy): domain Bacteria; phylum Pseudomonadota; class Gammaproteobacteria; order Xanthomonadales; family SZUA-5; genus JANPJV01. The sequence goes on from JANPJV010000116.1 coordinate 5,758, forward strand.
GAGAACTTCAGCCGGATCTGTCAGTCGGCATTCGATCAATGCGATCCGCACCGCCTCGACCTGCTGAAAGCTCGGCGCGCCGGGTGCCGCTGCCGCGGCCACTCCCGACAGCCCCCACAGGACCGCGATCGCAACGCGCTTCATGGCGATTGTGGCTCCACCGGCATTCCCGCCGGCGCGCTCGTTTCCGCGTCCATCCAGGCATCGTCGGCTTTCTCGCTTTCCAGGAAGACCAGCTCAGTGACACGGCCGATCCCGCCGCCTGTGACTTCCACCGTATCCAGCCGGGCGGTGTCTTCATTTTCATCGGCGTCCTGCGCGTTCGCGGCGGAGCTGGCCAGCAGCATCGCAGCCGCCGGCAAAAGCATCGAATAACGCACGCACAGCGGGCCGCCGCCATTCAGCAATCGCTCGCGCTCGACTGCGCTCATCGCCGACAGGTTGTGCACCCGCGTCTGGCACAGGTTGCAGAACGTCGACTTCTGCCCGCGCGCGAACGTGGGCAGCTGCGGACACGGTGAGCTTATGCGCGGGCACTGGGTGTGGACGATCGGCATGGGCAGGCTCCGTGGGCGTGTCGGGTGCTCGGCAGCCATATTACTGCGGCGACGCGCGCTGCGGCATTCAAAGCGGGGCCCGAACCGCTGGCTTATCGTGGGTCTGCGCTATGCGCGGACGCTCGTTCCTGCAGGTTGCCAAGAACGTCTGCGCACCGCGCAGATCTACCGTGAGCAACAGCGTCCCGCGCACAGCGCAGACCTGCCATGGGCAAAATCGTCTGCGCCCAGCGCAGACCCGCCACCAGCGTGGGAGTCTGCGCATTCCGCGTCGTTCACTCGAAACCGTTCGCGTGGATCAGGTCATCCAGCAGCGCATTGCTATCGGTCACGCTGTCGTTGGTCGCATTTGGATCGCTGAAGGGCGAGACAACCTGCGCCGCGACTGTGGCATTGATCGTCGCTCCGCTCGCGTCAGCCGCCACGGTTGCACTGACCAGGTAGCTGACGGAACTGCCCAGAGGCAATGCGAGCGTGGTGGCGACGGCGCCATTCCCAGTGGCCGGGCAGCTGGCACCCCCGCTGGCGGTGCACGTCCAGGAGATGTTGGTCAGCGCTGCCGGCAGCGTCTGCGAAATCTGCACCGCCGGCACGTCGAGGACCGTGCTCAAGTTGCTGACCGTCACCGTGTAGACGGTGGTCTCGCCGCGCAGCAAACTGGTCCGGCCATCACTATTGCTGACCGCAATGTCCGCCTGCAGGTCGTCATTGACGATGGTGCCGGTGCCACGCGCGGTGGACGTCGTTACGCCAGCAACCGACGGCGTGCCGAGGTCGACGAAGAAATTCTCGGTCGCTTCGGCAACGGTGTCACCGGTCACAGCTATCGCGATCGGCCGCGTCTGGCCGGCGCTGCCGGTGAAGCTCAGGCTGCCGGTTGCAGCCGTGTAGTCCCCGGGCGCGACCGCGCTGCCGTCTGCGGACTGGTATGGGACGCTGAAGCCATCCTGCACCGCCCCGTTCAAGGACACGGTGAACACGAAACTGGTGGTCCCGCTATCGCCTTCGGCAGCCGTCTGATTGCCGATGCTGATGGTAGCGCTGTCATCGTTGTTGATCGTTCCGGTCGCTTGCGGATCAGCAAGCGTTACCTGTGCATTCGAAGGCGTCGAGAGCGTCAAGACAAAAGTCTCATTGGCCTCGACCACGGTATCGCCCAACACGACGGCATCGAGGGCACGAGTCTCTCCAGCGTTGCCAACAAAGACCAGCTGAGTTCCGGGCGCGAGTCCCGTGAAGTCAGACCCGGCGCTCGCCGTGCCATTGGCGTGTGTCACCCCGACGGTGAACCCGCCCTGCACTGCCGCCGACAGCGTCACGATAAAGCTTGCATTGACCGCTGCACCGTTGCCCTCAACGACGCTGGCGTCGCTGATCGCCAATGTCGCACTGTCGTCATTGGTGATCGTGCCCTGCCCGCTGCCGTCGGCAATCGTCGCGCCGCCGGGTGCGCTCAAGGTCACGCTCATGCTCTCGTTTGTCTCCAGTTTGAGATCACCGTTCACCACGATGGCAATATCCCGCGTGGTCACGCCGGGCGGGAAACTCAGGGTGCCGGCATTCGCTTGATAGTCGCTGTCCGCCACCGTTGCCGTGCCATCGCTGCTGGCAAACTGCACCACCACGGTATTGCTCACCGCGGCCGAGAGAGTTGCGGTGAAACTCAATATGCTGCTGGACTGTCCTTCAGTCACGCTCACGTCATTGATCGACAGCGTCGGCGTCGTTCCGAGAACAACGAGGTCGCTGCGGAATTTTCTCCAGTTTTCCTGGGGCAGGTCTTTGGCGATGACGCCATCACCGTAGAAAACGGTGTCGCCGAGGTCGGAAAGGATCTGGATCTGGCTGCTCGCGCCAAGGGTCGCCGGCAGTTCGACAATGCCCTCGGGATTGAGGCCGCTTAAGGTCGCACTACGCTCCTCCGGTTGCGTGGCTGGGTCGCCATTCCACGTGAACAAGCGGAAGCTGCCACTGGCAGCCGGACCAGCAATGATCAGGCACTCGCTGGCATTGCAGTCGAGCGAACGGATTCCGCGACCACCGAGGTCGAGCTGAATCGGCGCCCCAAAGACGGCTGGGCCCGCGCTCGGATTGCCCGAAACCAGTGCCGCCAAGTTGGTCACCGGCACGATCAGTCCGCGTGTACGCGCCGTGGCTGGCACGATCGGCGCGCGGAAGGCGAGATAGGCCGTACCATTCGGTGCGATCGCCAAGCCTTCAATATTGAAGCCTGCGCCATTGGGCTCTTCCGGAATCACGCCAGCGGCGGTGCTCGCCGTCAGCCCGAAGAAATTGGCACCGAGGCCATGCACATTGCCGCTGTCCCAATTGAGCAAGTCTGCGCGCAGACCGTCGTAGCGCCCGACATAGCTCAAGCTCGCAGGAGCAGTGTAGTCGACCGCAAACAATCGATAGCGGTTCGGTCGCAATGCACCGCCGGCACTATTGCTGTGCGAGCCCATGAAGTAGATGCGGTTGCCGACGCGCACCGAGGATTCAATGTCCACTTCGCGCGGATTGCCACCGGAAATATCGGTCAGGCCGAGCAGTGAAGTCACATTGAATTCGGCGCGCGGCAGCCCGGACTGATCGCGGTCGACGAGGCGCAGGCGCTGGTCCTCGTCGATTGCCATCAGCATGGTATCGGCGTCCAAGGCGACTGCAGTCGACGCATCGGCGCCGCCGGTGTGCCAACGCGTCGTGGCTGGCGCCGCGCTGCCGTCCGAGGCGGCGTAGTTGATGACGTAGCTGTCGGTGTTCCCTTGCGGGTCGCTCACGCTGACGGTGAGGTTCGAAAAGCCGACAGCGGCCGGCGTGATCTTCAAGTTGCGCGCGGCCCCGCTTCCGCTCAACTCCAGGTTGGCGGCCGGGACCACGGATAAATTGCTGCTGACGACGCTGACGCTCAGGCTGGCCGCAGCGGTATCGGCATCGAGCAGGCTGAAGGCCAGACCGAGTGTCCGCGCGGGATCAGTGCTGTCGCCGATCACGCCACTGACGGCGCCAGGGCCGTCCAATGGGACCTGCAAAAAGCTGGTCGTGGCCGCGGCATCGAACTGGATGGTCGGCGCCATTCCGTTGGTGACGCTGGTCGTTACGGCCGCGGTACTGCTGTTGTTGCTCTCATTGGCTTCGGTGACTGCGCCTGCGCTATCGGCCACGACCGAGCCGACAGCGACCACGACATTCCCGGCGGTCTGTGGGATCACGCTGACCACCGGCGAAGCAGCCGCTCCAGCGGCAAGGCCGCTGCAGCTGAAGCTCACCGTGCCGGCCGCATGGCTCCCGGTGCAGCCCCCGTTGGCTACCACGCTATCGAAGTTGACGCCCGCGGGGAGCACGAAGCTCGCCGCGAAAGCGCCGGCAGCAGCGGTTCCGATGTTGCTCAGACTAAGGGTGTATCCGTAAGGCGTACTAGCCACGCCAGTCGCCGGACCGGCAATGCTTGCCGTCAGGTCCGGTTGCGACTGGGCCGCAGTCGGTACTAAGGCGACGCCGCGGAAGGCTGTGTTCGTGGTCGCAGTCGCGAGCAGTGACGGCGTACCGGTTAACGCACCGTTGTAGCCCGAGAGGTCCGTGAGGCTCACCAATTCGCCACCGCCGGTCGTTCCGCTGCCGCCCTTGCGTGTAGCAAACAGGGTCACCGCCGAGCCGTTGACGGCTGCCGTCAGACCACGATAGTCATCCGCGTCAACCCCCGCGCTGCCGTTGGCAACCCAGCTCCCCGCGACCAGCGAAAACTTGCCGAGTGCAGGTGCGCCGTCGTCGGCGACGTACAGCGTGTCCATGCCCGCGACGCCGGCGTCCAAATCCAACAGCACGAAGGCATACGGACTGCCGGTCGAGGGCGAAATGCCCGGGAGACTGGTGATCGCCTGACCTGCGACGACCGGCAGCCCGGCACCCACTTGTCCGATCCGCAGCGCGCTCCCGGATCCGGTTGACACGTAGAGGTTCCCGCCGAAAATGGCAGGCTGGCGCAGATTCGTGACGGTGGTGCTGAGCTGCGTCGAGGTAGTCGCGCCCAGCGTCGTATACCGGATTCCGCCCGCGCCACCGGCCAACCACAATGCATTGCCATCGGAACTGGTCGCGCCGCGTGGGTTATTGCCATCGGCAAAGTCGGCGAGCGCCGTGCTCGTATCGACGGCACCCGCACCGTTGATCCGAACCACCAGCCGCGGTACCGCGGCCCCGGTTGTGCTGGACAAGCTGCCGGTGCCACCGAGGTCGCGCTTGTAGCAGGTGGCCAACAACGCCGACGCATCGCTGCTGCGGCTGAGGAGTCCTTCGCTGGTGGAGGTGCCACTGGCGAGGCAGGCATTGACGCTGGCAGACGTCGTCGTCGGTAAAGCGATCGACTGCACCAAGGTGCCGCTCGGCGAGTATTCGTCGATAAATACCGGGTTGCCCGTGTTCACCAGCGTTCCAGTGCCAGTGCCTACGCGATAAAGCGCCAGGTTTCCCGGAGTGAACGCCGCCGCCGTCGCCAGGCCTGGTAGCGCCAGGACCAGCCCGATGCACAAAAGTCGCTGTGAACGCATAACCACCCACCGATGAGAGCCAAGCGGCGGAACATACGTCGCGTCCATGACGGTGGCGTGGCAGGGGGCAGCCCTCATCGCGCGCAACAGCGAGCAGGTCAAAACAATGACCGGCCCTGTCTTTGCGATGCCTTCGGCGCATCTGTGTTTGAAGTGAGCCACCATGAGCCGGCGCACTCATCCGCAGGTCACCTGGCAAGAGGAAACATGGAATTCAGTTGATCTACAGCGAGCCCGACTCGGCGTTCGCCAAGCGCAATATCGGCCACGGCGTTCCGAGCATCAACCGGTACTCCACCAGATGCTCGGCCGCGTACAGTGTCAACTTAGGCGGAGAGTGAATTCCTATGGCCGCCGCCGTGGTCCGAGCGAGCAAGGCATCAGTGCCTTCCGACACGGTTGCAACGATATTCCACCTTGCTTACCATTCATGCAACTTGAATGGTTACAGCTCATGGGCCCTGCGCGCGACAACCACGACATCGCTGACCTACTGCCAATCGACCCGCTGCTTTTGCGCGTCCTTGCGGAGCCGGCGCGTTCTTTCATTGTGTATTCGCTGGTGCCGGAAGCGAAGACTGTGAAGATGCTGGCGGCGGAGCTCAAGTGTCCGCCGACGCGGCTCTATTACCACGTCCAGCAGCTGGAGAAACATGGACTGATTCGAGTCGAGCGCGCCCGGCTCGTTTCCGGAATCCTGGAGAAGCACTACCGCTCCGTAGCCCGCGAGTTCCCGCTCGATCGCGCCGCCTATGGCGACAGCCCCAAGTCGGACGCACAGCGCAACGAAGCCCTGCTTGCCTTCGTCTTCGACCAGACCCGCCTTGAAATTTCGCGAGGCATGGCTGCCGCGACGATCGACATGCGCAAACGCGCCCCGACGGTGGGGGCGCTGATGGCCTACCGAAATGTGCTGAAACTCGACGAAGACCAGGCCGCACGCCTCTATCGGCGCCTCCTCGACTTCTGGTCGGAGTACGACGCGATCGCCCGCGAACCGGCGCAAGACGGGCAGTTCTACGCCTTTTGCGTGGCGCTATACCCGAATGCCATCGCCGGCGCTGCCCCAGAAGCGCCTGTTCGCCAACCGAAATCACGGGGGAAACCGAAGTGACGAAGACTGCCGGACGTCTTCCGGTCCGCCTGCTTCTGCTCGCCATCGCATTGGGTGTCGGCGGAGCTGTCCTCTTGAGTGGCGGCTACGCGCTCCCCGGCCTGCGCGAGCATTTCGATGCGCTCGAGGACTGGGATCTGCGGGCGCTGCTGGCGCTGCTGCCGCTGGCGTTGCTGGTCCACGCGGTTCATGAGCTCGGACGTTGCATCGCGACCGATACAGGATCGCGCCGGGACGGGCCGATCAACCCAAGGCCGGGGCAGCACACCGCGATCGCGCGAAGCAACGCACGACAATGCAAGCTGAAAGAAACCGCATGACCCAGGAAATCGTTATCCAGGAGATGACCAAATGGAACTGTGGCTAGGGCTGGTGTTGGCAATCGTCGTGGTCGGCGCAGCGATAGGGCTGGCGCTGCGGCAGCAACGCAGCCGCCAGCGCAGCGAGATCGAATTCCCCGATGACATCCCCGAGCTGGCGAGCTCACGCTCGCCAGCCCCGGTCAAGAGTGGGAAGGTCCTGCAGGACGACCGGGGCGAAGGTGATGCCGGCGACGGAGGGGACGCGAGCGCTGGTGGCGATGGCGGCGGTGGCGGTGGCGGTGATTGACGGCCAAGGTGCTTGGCGCGAACAGCCAGCACACTTTTCGAATATGGACCGAAAGGAAGCTTTGCGTGACGCGCGGGGTAGCATTCGCCGCGCGCGGATGACAGCGCACCAGACCATTGGAGATGAGAATGAGTTGGAGCCCCATGTTGCCGAAGCTGGCCGCCCTGTTGAGTTTTGCCGTGGGGGGCTCGCCGGCCGCCGCAGGCGTGTCCAACGATAGCTGGGCGCAACGAGTCAACATTCCGATTGCCGGTCTTGCGAGTGGTTTCAACTTTTCACAGAGTGATATCGGCGGTGCCACGACGGACCCCGGCGATCCCCTGCTCGTGTGCAAGAACGGCGATCCGGCACAGCGCGGCAATACCGTCTGGTTTTCAATCGATCTCACCGCGGAGAGCCAGCCCGTCTGGGTCAACACCAGCGCGATCGGTTACGACAGCGTGGTCGCCATTTTCACCGGGGCGCCGGGATCGTTTGCGCCGGTAGCCGGGGGCTGCAACGACGATGGCGGAGCGGGCTTCTCGGCAGCGTTGAATGGCTTTCGACTCACCCCTGGAAGCGCCTACTCGATCATGGTTGCGCGCCCGGCGCAGAGCACGAACGCCGCCACGCTGAGCTTTGCGATGCGCTCGGCGCCGCTCTATGTGGTCAGCAAGACCACTGACACGCTGGATGGTAGCTGCGACGCCGACTGTTCACTGCGCGAGGCGATCAGCGCAAGTAATGCGGCGCCGGGCGCGGTGCTGCTGCCGGCAGGTGAGTTCATCCTGAGCCGCACGGGTGCCGGTAATGAAAACTTGAACGCCAGTGGTGATCTCGACGCCACGGCCGGTTTTGGCCTGTACGGCGCTGGCTTCACCACTCGTGTGCGGGCAGTGAGCGGCGAGCGCGTGCTCGATCTCGAGCCGGCCAATCCCACCAATATCGGCAGCACCTTCAACGTGATGGACGTGGCGATCAGCAATGGCGGCGGCATCGGTCCCGGCGCCGGGATCAACGCCAATAACGGCAATGACCACCTGGCCTTGCGGCGCGTGCTGCTGGAAGACAACGTGTCCACGCTGCTGCCCGGCGGCGGCGCCAACAGCCGCGGCCCTACCGTGATCGAGGGGAGCGTCGTGCGCAACAATTCCTCTGCCGGCAATGGTGGGGGACTCGCGCTCGCTGGCGACAGCGTGCTCATCCGCGTCGATGTCGTAGGTAGCACCATCAGTGGCAATCAGTCGCTGTCGACGAGCTCCGGCGGCGGTGGTGGCATCTATGGCTCGACCAATCTCGTGGTCTACAACTCCACCCTCTCGGGCAACCGCGCGCGCTTCAACGGCGGCGGATTGCTGTCCACCACCTTCAACGGACGCCTGACCCTGCTCAACGTGACCGCCGCCAACAACCAGGCCGACAGCGATTCCAATGGCAGCGGCGTCGGTGGCGGGATCCGGGTCGAAGGCAATGCTGCCAGCACGTACAACTCGGTGTTCAGCGTGAACAGCGCGGGCGCCGGCGCGGACGACTGCAGCAAAGTGCCAGCCGTCAACATCACGCCCGCAATCGCGAATCACGCCGACGTCGTCACCGCGGGCAGCGATTGCAGTTTCGGCGCCGGCAACACGGCGGGCGTTCCGGCGCTGCTCGGGCCGCTTGCCGATCACGGCGGAACTGGCCAGACACACCGCCCGCTGGCGGGCGCGCCAGTGATCGACAGCGGCAGCAATGCCGACTGCCTGGCGGTCGATCAACGCGGCATCGCGAGGCCCCAGGACGGCGATTCAAATGGGTCGCTGGTGTGTGACAAGGGCGCGGTCGAAATCAATGCCAACGAGGGCGACCTGCTTTTCCGCAACGGCTTCGAGTGATCTCCACGGCGCCATCAGCTCGCGATGGCACCGCCTCCCGATTCCGTTGGCCGGCAAGCGAGCGCGGTTTGTAGCCTGGGTAAGCGCAGCGCACCCGGGACGCCGATTGCGAATCCATCCCCGGGTGCGCCTTTGGCTTACCCGGGCTACAAAGCCGTCTCTCGCCGACCTATTGTCCCGGTCACTGTTTGTCTCCCGGGAAATTTCCATGTCCGACACCGCCCGCGCCCTGATCCAGCGCTATTACGATGCGTTCAATGTCCAGGACGTCTCCAGCTTTCTCGAACTGCTGACCGACGATGTCGTGCACGACATCAACCAGGGTGGGCGGGAGATTGGGCGCGACGCGTTTGCCGGCTTCATGGCGCGCATGAATCGCTGCTATCGCGAGACGATCGTCGACCTGGTTGTGCTGACCGAGCCCGCAGGTCGTCGCGCGGCGGCCGAGTTTGTCGTGCTCGGCGAGTACCTCGAAGCTGACACCGGCCTGCCGCCGGCCAGGGGTCAGCGCTATCGGCTTCCTGCCGGCGCTTTCTTCGAGATCCGCGACGGTCGGGTCGCCCGGGTCAGCAACTACTACGACCTGAACGACTGGCTGAGCCAGGTCGGCGGGTGAGCGAACTGAAGTTCAGTGCCGCTCGCGGGAATGCGATCGCGGCGTTGGTGCCCGAGATTGCCGCGCTGCGCATCGAAGTGTTCCGGGCGTTTCCGTATCTGTACGACGGCAGCCTCGCGTACGAGCAGCGCTATCTGCGCACCTATGTCGAGGCACCTGAGAGCCTGTTCGTACTCGTGCGGGATGCCGGCGCCCTGGTCGGTGCGTCCAGTGCACTGCCGCTCGCCGCCGAGACGACAGAGCTGCGAGCACCCTTCGAGCGTGCTGGGATCGAGGTCGGGCGAGTGTTCTATTGCGGGGAGTCGGTGCTGTTGCCGGCGTATCGCGGTCGCGGCCTTGGCCATCTTTTTTTCGATGCGCGCGAGGAACATGCGCGGGCGCTCAATCGTTTCGACATGATGAGCTTCTGTGCCGTCGAGCGGCCGTTCGATCACCCGCGGCGCCCAGCGGATCATCGACCGCTCGATGCCTTCTGGCGCGCGCGCGGCTATCGGCCGCAGCCCGGTCTCACGACCACCATCTGCTGGCAGGATCTCGACGAGCCCAGCGAGAGCCCAAAGACCATGCAGTTCTGGACGCGCGCCCTGTGATCGACCGCCTGCACGTCGCGGCCGCGCAGTATCCGATCCGCGCCTACGCGAGCTGGGACGATTACGCGGAGTCGCTGGGTGCCTTTGTCGCCAAGGGTGTCGCCACCGGCGCGGGGCTGCTCGTGTTGCCCGAATACGCGAGCATGGTACTGACCTCCGTGATAGCCGCGCCGCGCGCGCTGAGTGCGCAGCTCGCGGCCATGCAGCCGCTGCTCCCCGCCTACGCGTCGCTGCACGCAGAACTCGCGCGCAGGCACGGGATCCATTTGCTCGCCGGCAGCATCCCGACGCTGCGCGAGGACGGCCGGTACGTGAACCGCGCCTGGTTGTTCACGCCTGCGGGAGCAGCCGGATTCCAGGACAAGCTCATCATGACGCGATTCGAAAACGAGTCGTGGGGCATCGCATCGGGGGACTCGCTGCGCGTCTTCGCCACCGAGCTCGGGACGCTCGCCGTATCGATCTGCTACGACTGCGAGTTCCCATTGCTTGCCCGCGCGCAAGCCGAAGCGGGAGCGGAGCTGCTGCTGGTGCCGAGCTGCACCGACACCGTCGCCGGCTTCCACCGCGTCCGCTACGGCAGCCAGGCCCGCGCGCTCGAAAACCAGATCCACGTGGTCCAGGCGGTCACGGTCGGCGATGCGCCGTGGTCGGATACGCTCGACGTGAACATCGGTGCCGCAGCCGTCTACACGCCTGTGGACCGCGGATTCCCTGCCGACGGCATCGCCGTCATGGGGACTCGCGAGCAACCGGGCTGGGTGGACGCGACGATCGATCTCAAGTTGGCGCGAGGGCTGCGACGGGACGGGCAAGTGTTGAACTATCGCGATTGGTTGCGACAGGGCGCGTACACGGCAACGCGGGCTCAACAAGTGGACTTGCGGTGAGCGTCCCCGGGTGCACTGCCCTTACCCGGGCTACGGAGACGCGCAACCCCAACTACTCGAAGCCATCTTCGAAAAGCCCGGCAGCCCTTTCATAGGCACCGATATCGCAGCGCGCATCGCCGTCGCCATTGCCGTCGATGGGGCGTGGCATTCCACGCTGGTCGATGGTCGCGCAGTGCGCAGCCTGGGCGGCATCGATCGCCGGGCTCCCGACATCGAGCGCATGCGTACGTGTGTAGCCGCCGTTGTCGAGAAGCGCTTCGACGCCGGGGCTCGCCACGATGAGGTCGCCCGGCCCGGCGCTCATGCGGCACGCGTTTCCGGGCGCGCGCAGGGTGCCGCCCGCGGAGACGATGACGTTCGAGAAGACCACGTGGCACTCATTGCCGGAGGGCTGGGTGTTGCCGGCGGCGATGCTGTTGACCAGCGTGATCGCGCTGAAATTCGCCGACGATGGGCCGCGCACGTCGGCGATGGCACCGCCACCGTTGGGGCTGCTCGAGTGATTCGCGGTGATCGTGCAATGCTCGCAGCGCAACTGGTGGCCACCGTCGCCGAAGATGCCCCCACCCTGGTTCCCGCTGATGGTGACGTTCTGCAGAAGCCAGTGGGCGTTGCCAGTATTGAGGGCGATGCTCCCGCCATCGTTGCCGGCGTCGTTGCCGGCGATCAGGCAGCGACGGATGGTAATGCTTGGGTTGGTGCCGTCGCCATAGATCCCCGCGCCGGCGCCCGCGCGATTTTCGGTGAGCTCGCACTCTTCGAGCTCGAAGAGGGTAGCGGTGTTGCCAATATAGAGCGCGCCGCCCACGCCGAAGGACGGGTTGGCGAGATTCGCATGCATGCGCAGCCGGGTGGCAGAGAGGCTGCCAAAGACGGAGACGCCTGCCCCGTCGCGATTGGAACCGTTGTCGTGGATGCGCACATCGTCGAGCTCGATGCCGCCGCCTGCGCGCACCAGCAGCCCTCCACCCGTTCGCTCGACCATGTCGGGGGGATTCAAGAGTGCCTGCCAGCCGCCGGTCACGCTCAGCGTGCGCAGCCGCAGTAAGCCGCCGGAGCGGACGTCGAACACGCGATCAAGGCTATCGGCGTCGATGCTCGTTGCTGCGGTGGATGCGCCGGCCATGTCGATTTCGGAGGTGACGTCGAGATCGCCGCTTGCTGCAAGGTTCTCGAGGCTGCCAGCGCGCGTCAGGAGGTGGATGCCCGGCCCGAGCTCGATCGCATCGGGGCCAGCAGATGCGTTCGCCTCCTGGATCGCCGCACGCAGCGTGCAGGCCGCACTCTCATCTGCGCAGACGCCGTCGCCCGGAACGACATCGAGCGTGTCGGCCAGGCTGACGACCGCGAATTTCGCGGCGGCCACCGGGCCGGCGAGGCAAAGAATCAATAGCGCGATCGGTGAGCTTGCTTTGAGCGTCATCCCAAGCCCCGGCCGCGGAAAATGTCGAGTATGGAGGACGCCCGACGCTGGCGAATCCGACTTTTGTCAGCTCACCCTGGGCTTGCTCCATCGGCCAGGTCGCACTGGCGATGGTACGCGCGCATCATGCCGGGCGATGGAAGGCTCGCGCTCGTGGGCGCGGCGATGGCCGCGCTACCTTCGCACTCGCACCGCTTTTAATCCCGCGCCAGGGCCCGCTTCCGCGCGGCTGATCCCGGCAGGCTCGTGCGCGGGTCGAGCAGCCAGCGGGTAGCGCCGTCGAGTTCGGTGAAATAGTGGACGTCGGCGCCGTGCTGTTCGGCGACGTGCGCGGCAAAGTCCTCGAGCGGCTCGATCGGCCGGCCGGGAATGACGATGGCGGTCCGCACATCAGTGAGTGCGCGCCCGAGCGACTCGCCGAGCTTGTACGCCTCGAATCCCCCGCTCAGGTGAACTTCCGGCACTTCGCAGACCACCAGCAGCCGGGTCGACCCCGTCTCCCGGACCACTGGCGCAATCAACGTGACCAGGTCGGTCTTGCCCATGACTTCCAAGGTCTCGGGATGCACCACGAGCTCTAGATAGCCATCACGTTCGCTGACGTCGAGCTTGTGACTGGCGGAACGCTGGGGATTGGCGGGCATGCGAACCACCATGCTGGAGAAGGAGCGCGGATCCGGAGCTTACCCCTTCGTCGATCAAACTGCCGTCGTTCCTTCCAGATCCCGCAACAACAGGCCCAGCAACACCGCATCCTGTGTCTCACCCGCCACCACCCAGCGCTCGCGACACAGACCCTCGCGCTGGAAGCCGAGGCGTTCGATGCAGCGCAAGGAGGCGGTGTTCCGCGGGTCGACATCGGCCTCGATCCGGCGCAGGAGCATCCCGTCCCGTGCGTAGCCCAGCAGGCTGCGCAAGGCTGCTCCCGCGTAGCCATGACCCCAATGGTCCGAGCGCAGGATGTAGCCAATCTCCGCGCGTTGTTGCTCGGTGTTGATGTAGAACAAGGTGGTCGTGCCGATGACGCGCGCCTCGTCGATCAGCTCGATACCCCATTGCAGCAGGTCGCCCTGCTCGCGACCGCGGTCGATCGCAGCCAGGTAAGCGCGGGTATCGTCGAGATCGGCGAAGGCGGGCCGGCTCCAGTAACGCATTGATCGCACATCGGAAAACACCGCGTGCAGATCAGCGAGATCGGCCGCGCCGAGTTGGCGCAGGCGCACGCGGCCGGCATCGAGAGTGGGTAGGGTCGACATGGCTCGGATCAAAGAAATGGGCGCACGGCAGATTACACAGAGACGGCCAGTCCTTTGCCAGCTTTGTGCCTCCTCGCGGGGATTGATCTATCGCACACCGCCGCCGTCGGCGCTGAAACCGTCGAGCTGCACTTCTCGAACCCATCCGCGTGCAACGGATCCGGGCGCAAGATCCAGATCTCGCGGTTGTCGCCGACAGCGACGTATGTACCGTCGAAATACTTGCCGTCGTAAAGTGTAGCGGCGTCGGGCAGCGCGCCGCCCTCCGAGGCCCACTCGTTATCGCGAGCGCCAGTCGATCACGCAGGCGCGCACATGGCGCGTATTTTTTGCATCACCCGCCCTGCTCCGCCCTACTGTTGCAGCGCGGCGACCGGAGCGATCGTCGTTGCCCTGATGGCAGGCACCAGGGTGGCGAGCAGCGCAGAAATGCCGAGCACCGAGAGCGCGCCGGCGTAGGCGCCGACATCCCAGGGACTGATTCCGTAGAGCAGTCCGCTCAACAACCGCCCTACTGCGACCGCTCCCAGCAATCCAAGTGCGACGCCGATCGCGACCAACTTGAAGCCCTCGCCAACGACCATGCGCACGACGTCGACGGCACGCGCGCCGACAGCCCGACGGACGGCAATTTCCTTGGTCCGTTGTCCAACCAGGTGCGCGAGCACGCTGAAGATGCCGACGCCGGCCAGCACCGCCGCGACGCCTGCGAAAATGCCGATCAACTGGCTGCGAAAGCGCGGATACGCGATCGCGCCGGAGAACATCTGCTGCATCGATTCGAAGCGGGCGGGAATGCCCGGGTCCGCTTCCCGCAGGAGCGAACGCAAGGTGCCGGTGAGCGTTGTGTCGGCCAACGACGTGCGGGCGATGATCGAGAGCGAGCCGCCGACGTCCTGCATCGACGCCGCGTAGACCATGGCGGGCGGTGCCAGGTCCGGATCTTGCCAACGGGTGTCGCCGACCACGCCGATGATTTCCCTCCAGGGCGCATCAGGGCCGGAGCGGATGCGCTTTCCCAGCGGCGACTCACCGGGGAAAGTGGCGCGCGCCAGGGTCTCGTTGATGATGACCACCGGCGGTGTTTCCGGAGTGTCCGAGCGCGCGAAGTCGCGCCCGGCGCGCATGGGAATCTCCAGCGTCTCGAAGTATCCAGGCGTGATCGCGTTGATCTCGGCCTTGAGCCGCTCACCCGGCAGCCCATCTGGCCGCCCCTCCACGCTGTATTCCCGAGCCGGCCTGCGCTCCTTGCCCATGGGCAAGAAGGAAACACCGGCCGCTGCAGTGACGCCAGGCTCCGCACTCAGTCGTTCGATCACATCGGCATAGAAGGTGATCCGCTTGCGCCGGTCTTCTTCGGTATCGGTCGGATACTGGGTATAGGCCACCATCACGCGGTCAGTGGCAAACCCGACGTCCACCTGTTGCAGCTCCTGGAACGATCGCAGCAACAGTCCGGCTGTTACCAGCAGCACGACCGACAACGCGACTTCGGCGATCACCTGTCCCGAACGCAGCCCATGACTGCTGGCTGACGTAGTTCCCTTGCCACCACCCTGCTTCAGCGCGTGTGACAAATCCAACTTGGATGCATAGATCGCGGGAACCAGGCCAAAGAACATCACTGCAAGCATGGACAGGCCGTAAGCAAACACAATCACTGGCACATCGATTCGCACCTCACCCAGGCGCGGCAAGTCGGCCGGCAGCCAAGCCACCAATGCCCACAAGAAGCCCGCGCTCAACAGCAGGCCAGCAGTCGCAGCGAGAGCGCCCAGCAAAGAGCTTTCGGTCAACAGTTGCAGCACCAGACGCCCACGGCTGGCACCGAGCGCGGCACGCAATGCCATCTCGCGCGCCCTGGCCGACGCGCGCGCCAGCAGCAGGCTGGAAACGTTCACACACGCAATCAGCAATACGATGATCACCGCGCCCATCAGCAGCCACAGCATGCTCTTGACGCCGCCGGTGAGCCGATCCTGCAACGGGATCAACGCCACCGACTTCAAGCGGTTCTCCGGATGCTGCTCAGCCAGCTTGTCGCCGACGGTCCGCATCTGCGCCTGCGCGCCGGCGAGATCCACCCCTGCTTTGAGCTTGCCGACCACCTGGAATTCGGACGCGCTACGGTCCGTGTTGGTGGTGCGCCACGGCGCCCACAAGTCGGTGGCTTCCGGGTAGCTGAATCCAGGTGCTGCTACACCGACGATCTGCATCGATGCGCCATAGACCATGATCGTTTGCCCGACCGCGGCCGCGGCGCTGCCGAAGTGGGTCTCGGCCCAGCCATGCCGTACGACGACGACGGTGGGCGGCGCGCCGACCGCCGCTACGTCCTGCTCAGCAAGCAAACGTCCGGCCGCAGGCGCCTGTCCGAACACCGCGAAGAACTCCGCCGAGACATACATATCGTTGGCAAACTCGGCGCGATCTCCGACCACGATGGCGACATCCTTCTCGCCGCTCAGGTAGGCCATCGATTCGAATACATCGTTCTGTGCTTGCCAATCGTAGAAGTCCGGCCCCGACGCCTCTGGGCTTGAGCGTCCGGTGTTCGCCCAGAAGGTTTCGACCGCGACGATCCGATCTGCGTCCCGATAGGCGAGCGGTTGCAGCAGCACCGTGTTGACGATGGCGAACATCGCGGCATTGGCACCGATGGCGATCGCCAGCAGTGTTGCGGTGCCGAGAGCGAAGCCCCAGTGCTTCAGCAATCCGCGTAGCGCAATCTTGATCTCACGAAAAAGCGCGTCCCGGACCGACCCTTTCGTCGGGGCTTGCGCAGTGGTTGTCCGCCTCATGAAAACTCCCATCGATACTGTAGGCCGGCACAGAGCAATTACCGGGCCAACAACGCCATCCTGGATTTCCTCCGCGAAACCTCCGGCAAACTGCCAGGGTGAGCCCCGCGACGCAATCAAGCACATTGATTTTGATGCATTTTCTGAGCTTCACCAGGCCGCGCTCGAGCGCTGACCGCAGGCTCGAAGGGTCCGGATCACGAGAGCGCAAAGGCCCACTCTACGATTCTGGACAAGAGCGTCCGTAATTGCGCCCCGACCAGCGCAACGCAGCTCATCGCGCTGCGAACGCGGCTATAACACCATCATGGCTTCTGATCCCATCGTCGAGCAGGCTTCCGTTCCAGCAAGCGCCAGCCGCGTCAGCTTCGAGCGTCTGCGCGAGCGCACGGACGAACTGGAACTGCTGATCTCGGGCTTGTCCATGGTGGCGCTGTTCTCGCTGCCGGGCTGGCTGATCGACCAGTACGATGGGCTGCAATCCTTACTGCCGTTGTGGCTGCTGAGCGCTGCAGTGATGGCCATGCCGATGGCAGTGTTGCTCTGCTACCTGCTGGCCAGCTGCTTCGCGCTGCACCTCGCGATGCGCGGCTACTGGGTCGGGCTGATCGGCTTGAAATCCGCCTACCCGGGCGGTATCCGCTGGTCGCGCGCGATTGGCACCGGACCCATCACGCGCGAATGGCTGCAGCGCAGCCTGCCCGAAATCGACGTCAGCATCGAACGCGCCGACCGGGCAGCGTCAATGCTGTTTTCGGTGATTACGCTGTCGGGCTTGACCCTGCTCTGGTTAGGGCTGCTGGCGACCGCGACCTTCGTCGGTGCTGCGATGGTCGGCAGCGCTGCCGGCACCAATGCCGCGATCAATGCGGCGATGGACTGGTTCGCCAGACTGATGATCGGCAGTCTGTTGCTGCTGTGGCTGCTGGACGCGGTGCTGGCGCGCTTCCTGCCGGTGCTGCGCGGCTGGGCCTGGTACCGCGGATTGGTCTGGCTGCTGGCACGCATCGTTGGCGTGTACTTTCCACCGCGGTTGATCGCACCGATACGCCTGACGCTGCAGACAAACTCGCAGCCGCTGCTGTTCATGCTCGCGTTCGTCGCCATGATTGTCATATTGCCAATGCTGGCGCTGCGCCAGTTCCAGGCCAGCTACGGCTTCGACCGCTTCGGCACCCACGGCTACCTGCACGCGCGCGACATCGACGACGGTCATCGCAGCGTGCACTACGAATCGCAGCGCATCGGGCGCAACCGTTCGCGCAGCGTGCCGATGATTCCGGCGCCGGTGATCGAATCGGCGTGGCTGCCGCTGCTGCTGCCGTATTCCCCGATTCGCGACGATGCCCTGGTTGCGCTGCGCTGCCCGGAGCGCGAACGAAATGCCGGCAGCGCCTTCGGCGTAGCACCGGCAGATGATGCCCGCGCCCGCCAACGCTCGCGCGACACGGTCACTTGTCTCGGTCGATTGTGGGAGGTGCGTCTGAACGGAACGCTGGTTGCGCTAGACGGGTTCGTTCCGACCGAGCGCACCGATGTCGGCTTTCGTGGACTGTCCGGCTACGTCGACCTCCGCGAGCAGCCACCCGGTCCGCAGCAGTTGGAAATCGTATTTCGACCGCGTCCGGAACAGGAAGCCAGCGCGGTCGACGAGTCCCTCTCAGCTCGCATCCGCTACGCCATTCCGTTCCTGTGGAGCCCGGAATCCACTGGCGCTTCGCCCTGACATCGGCACCCACACCTTACCCCAACATCCGCGCCACCTCGCCACCGGTCGGCCGGACCACCCGAGCCACCTCCTGGCTATCGCGAATCAACACCAGGGTCGGCCACAACTTGACCCGGAAAGAGCGCCCGAGCGGCTTGCCGCGACCGTCCTCGATCTTCAGGTGCCGCAGCTCGGGATGTGCGCCGAGCGCCTCCTCGATCTGCCCCTGCGCAGCGATGCAGTAACCGCACCAGGGCGCCCCGAACTCGATCAGGGTGTCCCCGGGCAACGCGTCGATCTCGGCGCGGGAAGGCTCGATGTTGGCGAATTGCTGAGTGAACGGCATGGCATCACTCCGGCTATGAACATTATGCAAGGGAAGATGGCAGGGAGCCCGCAGTGTGCTCGTGAAGCGCCGCCTTGCCCTGCTCCCCGTCGCGCACCACCTTCGCGACCTCAACCCCCGCCGAAGACCCGCATGCAGTGCACCTTCTCGGTTGCATCGAGCTCGGGATCAATCTGCACTTGCTGCACGCCGTGCTCTCCTTGCGGACGGGGCAGATAGCGAATCTTGATTCCGTTCCGTTGTACTTGACCACGTCGGCCAGAAAGTCGTGTCGCCTTGCCGCTTCCCCTGCTCCACAGCTTTTCCAGCCTCCGGCAGCGGCGCGATAAGATCTCACCCCAGGTAGCCGAGACACGACTGATGCAGAACACGGATGTCCTCGAACTGCAGTACTCGCGCCCAGTCGCCATCACCGTGTGCGGCTTGGCAGTTTTCAGCGCGGCACAGATCGTGGTCGTGCTGGCAGCACTGCTGAATCTTGGCGCGACTGCAGTATTCGGACTGCTCGCCCTGGTGATCATGGGGCCGATCCACTTTCTGCTGTTCCGCTTCGTGTATCGCGCCCTGACCCAGCGCCAGGCCATCGTCACTCTGGACGAACACGGCATCACCGACATCCGGCAGCGCGTCGAATTCGTACCCTGGGAGGACGTGCGGCGCGTGCGCGTCGGCGCAGGCAGCAAGGCCCACTACCTTTGCGTGGAGCTCAAGCAAGACGCGGCCGGGCGCTACACGTCGGCACCCGTCGGCTGGAGGCTGTTGATGCGCTTCGCAGAGTCGCTGGGCGACTGGAATGTGCAGTTGCTGACGCTGAGTTGCTCGCGTTCGGAAGTCGCGAAGACCGCGGAAGGGTTGCGCAAGGCAGCACTGCGGCGCCAGGTCGAACGCTTGAACTCTGCGAAAGCAGCTTGATGTGAGCCGCCCCTGCGAAGCTTCTCCGATCTTCAATGCGGGATCCCGTAAGGCCAGTCGCGATGTTCGTACAAACCCTGCTGTCGCGCATCAGCGAGAAGGCATGATCGCGACTCGTCGGCGCAAAGCGAAGCGCTCGCGGCCAAGGCTGCTCCCACGAATGCCAAGCAAAGAATCGCGGCCATGGCCGCTCCCACAAGAGCAGGGCGAAGACAGGGGTCGCCCACCCACTAATCACTTGGTGCGCTCAACGCGTCGAACTTCGGATTGCCGCGCAGCGCGGCCCAGGCCGGGTCGAGACGCAACGCGGCCGTTGTCGTGCCAAATGGCGTCGCGAGTGAATCGCGAAGAATCCCGACCGCGGCTTGTGCATCATCGAAGCGGGCGTGGATTTCCGCGAGTCGCAGCAGTGCGCCCTGCTGCGCCTGGTGATCATCGGTGATGGCGGCCAGGTGGCGCTCGGCAGCGCCGACGGCCAGTGCCTCGTTGCCGAGTCCCGCGTGTGTCAGGCCGAGCACGCTGCCCAACAGAGCCGCATCGAAGTCAACTGCACGCAATTCGCCGTCGAGGTGCAGAGCCAGCTGATACTCGGAGCTCGCGGTGGTGTGGCCCAGGAGCTCCCGCAGTCGCCCTACCTCGATGTGGAAATTCAGGCGCACCCAGCCATTGGCCGTCTTCGCCCGCGCAGCCTGGCCGAAGACGTCGTCCAGGAGCCATACCGCGTCCGCGTAGCGCCGCTGGTAGAGGAACTGGCGATGGCGTACTTCCACGAGCTTGCGATCACGCGGATGCGGAGGTGGCAGGGTCTTCAGCAGGGCATCGGCGGCCGCGAGGTCGCCTTCGGCCTGGTGGCTCGAAATCTTGTCGGCGACAAGTTCGAGCCTTGTGGGTGCCAACGCCAAGGCCCGATCAAAAGCGGCTCGCGCTTCGGGAAATGCGCGCATGCCCGCAAGCAGTTCACCCACGAGCACTGGACGGTCCGGGTTGGACGGCTCCGCGCGTTCGGCTGCGTGCGCGTGTTCTAGCGCCGACGAGACCCGGCCCAGCTTGCGTTCAAGCCCGGCCGTCGCGCCAAGCAGTGCCACGTCGTCAGGCGATTCCTGCAGCAACAGATACAACGCACGCAGTGGTGGCGAGTCCTCTTCGACCATCCGATCGCGCGCTTCCGAGGCCCGGGCCGCTCGAGGCTCCACTCGCTGCGGGAGGTTGACGCTCGGTACCACGCTGAATTGCTGAGCGCCGGTGCCCTGCTCGGAATCGCGCCGCCAATGCACCAAGACGGCGACCACCACGCCGAGCAGCAGCGCGGCACCAACGAGCTTCCGGGGCTTATCCGACATGAGCCTACTGTGCGGCCCGAAGCGTGAAGTTCCGGGGAGTGGCGCCACGTCGAATCTGGTCGGAATCCCGCTTCCTCACCCTTTGCGCCAGATTTGCAGCAAAGCGCCAAACTTCATGCGCGCCGGCAAGGACTCGTTGGAGAGCGCATCGAGGAAATCGGAGAGGCGCTGGGACTTGATGATGGTGTACAGCGTCAGCCAGATCGTCGGGATGAATACGGCGGCGAAGTAAGAGAGTTTCTGCCAGAGCGGACTCTCGGCTTCGGCGAGGAGGTTCATGCCGAGGAAGCCGGTGGTAATGGTGCCAATCAGGCCGAACATGGTGACCACGGTGAGGCGCACGACGGTGTTGGCTTGGCGCCGCAGCGAATCGCTGTCGAGGTAGTCATTCATGTCCTCGACCTCCTGGCGCAATTCGGCATAGAGGCGTTCGCTGTCGAGCCAGCCCTGGCACATCCGGTAGAGATCGCGTGCCTGCGTCTGCGCGGAGACCTGCTGGAACCAGTAGCCGTGCGTGAAGCCCAGCAAGGTGCGTTTGAGCAGGCGGATCTGCCGCTTGAATGCGCGGACCGAATCGGCATTGCGCAGCTTGAGATGGTTGATGGCATCGACCAGGCGGTCGGACATCATGAACAAGGCGGCGCGCTGCATATGGGCAAGCAGGAACAGCAGGAAGTACTGGTGACGGAATTGCGCCAGCAGCCCGCGTTCGGCGTCGACGAAATTGCGATCGTCGGCGCGCCCCACCAGGACGAATGCGGCACCGCTGCACAGATAGCGTGCCGCCGAGCCGTCGGCGCCGGGCGCGTGCCAGTAGCGATCAGAGCAGTAGCGGCTTTCAAAGTCGAGCAGCTCGCGCTCAGGAAACGGCGAACTGTCGGACGGGCCAGGCGCGGTCGCCAATGCCAGGCGCACAAAATCCGCGCGCGTCAGTGCATAGGGGTCGGCGACGCCCAGTAACGCCATCTGCGGCATGCGGTGATGGTCCACCAGGCGGTAGCGCACGGCGCCCGCCGCGTCCGAGTAGTGCGGCACCAGCGGGCGCAACAGGAAATCCCAGTGGGCCGCGACGCGCGGCGCGCGCTGACGGCACACCTGGCTCAGATAGAGCGCGCGGTCATCGTAGTCGGAGCTCGCTGCGACCACACCGTCGATGCGCAACCACTCGACCTGCGCCAGGCAGTGCTCGGCGCGACCGTCCTCGGTCCACTGAGTTGGATAGACGCGCCCAAATCGATAGAGCAGGTCCTGGACGCGCGCGAGCGGCAGGTCCTCTCCGGCCAGTTCCAGCACCAGGATCGCGACATCCAATCCCTGGAAGAAATATAGATCCACATGCACGACGCGCAGCACTTGCGAGTCCACGCCGTCGTCGGCGCGTACGCGCGCGGCGCAAATATCCTGGCGACGATAGACGCGAACAGGCGACGCCGTTGCCGCCTCCGTGTCGGCCTTGCCCTCACCGTAGAGCAGACGCTGCACGTACGGTAGAAAGCTGGTGAGCTCGTGATAGTGGCGCTCCTGGAACTGCGTCGCATCCGCGGTGAATTCGTCTGCGAGTCTTGCCCACGGCGCTGCGTCCCGCTGGTCCAGCGCATGCCAGTGTTCTCCCGTGATCCCCGCATCGGCGCTCGGCATCAACTGCACCGGCCACAGCAGGATTTGGCGGAACTGGCGCACCAGGGTCGGATCCTCTCCATCCGCTCGCATGCCGACTCCCGCGTCGCCGATGGCAGCAACATAGCGCGCTTCCACGACTCCGACCACGGGGGACCGAGGCTGACAAGCCGGGTATGGTAGGGGCGCCTATCCGCTGACGAGAACATGCCCATGCGTTGCATCCTGAGAGCGCTACTGGCCAGCCTGGTGATCTGGTCGACCGGCAGCGGCGCCGAGGAGCGCTATCGGGAGCCACCTGCGGCGATTCGCGAGGTCCTGGATGCAACACCGGCGGCGAGCCACGCGTTCAGTGCTGACTCGAAATATCTGCTCAGCGTCCGCTACGAGTTGTACCCGCCAATCGCGGAGCTGGCGGCGCCCATGCATCGATTGGCCGGCGTGCGCGTGAACCCGCGCAACAACGCACCACACGCCATGCCGCGCTTTCCATGCACGCTCGCGCTACGGGCGTTGCCGAAAGGCGTCGAGAAGCAAATCAAGACGCGTCCCGGCTTGCGCTGCGCACGCCTCGACTGGAGCCCGGACGGGCGACATTTCGCGTTCCTGGGGATCGAGGAAACGGGCGTGCATCTGTGGATCGGCGATGCGCTTGACGCCAGCGTTCGCGAAGTACCAGACCTGCGCTTGAACCCGGTCCTGATGCATCCGCTGGCATGGATGCCGGACGGCCGCTCATTGCTGGTCGGGAGTGTCCCTGCCGAACGCGAGCCGGTGCCGGTCGCCGCGGCGCCGCTCGGTCCGGAGGTCCGCGACTCGACCCGTGTGACCAAGCCAAGCAGCACCTACGAAGAACGCGATCTTCTGGAAACACCGCACGATGCCGACCTGTTCGAGTATTACGGCAGCACGCAACTGCGCGTGCTGGATCTCGGCAGCCTGCAGTCGCAGCCCGTCGGTCCGGTGTCCGTGGTCGGCAACCTGCAGGTGTCGCCGGATGGTGCGTACCTGCTGGTGACGCGCATCAATCGACCGTATGCGTTCTCGCGATCCTGGAACCGTTTCCCGCGCAGCATCGAGATCTGGACGGCGGATGGCGTGCTGGTCGAGACGGTCGCGGACAAGCCGCTCGCCGACCAGGTCCCGATCCATGGGGTCGAGACTGGACCGCGCTCCGTGAATTTCATCCCGACACAAGCGCACACGCTGTGGTGGGTCGAGGCGCTCGACCAGGGTGACTGGGCAGTTAAGGTGGCCAAGCGCGACCGGGTAGTCCGCAAGCAGATCGGCCAGCCGGCGCAAAGCTGGTTCGAGCTCGACCAGCGTCTGTCCAATCTCGGTTTCATCGAGGGCGGCGACACCGCGCTGGTCACCGAATGGGAGCGCGATCGACGTTGGACGCGAAGCTTCCTCGTGGATACCGGCGCCCAGCCGCCGAAACCAAGATTGCTCTGGGACCGCAGCTTCAACGACAGCTATGCCGATCCGGGTTATCCGCTGTATCGGCCCCTGCCCGGCAATCACTACGTCATTCGTCGCGACGGCAAACGCATCTGGCTGAGTGGCGACGGTGCCACCACGCTCGGCAAGCGGCCCTTTCTCGACGTGCTCGACTTGACGACGCTCGAGTCCACGCGCCTGTTCCGGGCGACGCCGACCATGCTGGAAAGCTTTCGCGCCTGGGACGATCCCGTGCGCGGCACCTTCTACAGCATGCGCGAATCGCCGCGTGACCCGCGCAACCTGATGCATGTCACGCTCGGCAAGACGGTCAGGAATGCAGCCGCCGGCGAGGCCACGCGCACGGCGGAACGCACGCAGATCACCCGCGAGCTCGACCCGGCGCCGCAGTTGCGCGGAATCAAGAAGCAACTGGTCAGCTTCAAGCGCAAGGACGGGGTGCAGCTCGCGATGACGGTCTACCTGCCGCCCGGCCACAAGGCCGGTACGCGGGTACCGACGCTGCTGTGGGCGTATCCGCTGGAGTACTCCGACGCGGCCACGGCCGGACAGGTGAATGCGGCGCCGAACGCATTCGTCGTTCCCTATGGCGCTGCCTTCGAGCTGCTGCCCCTGGCTGGCTATGCGGTGATCGACGTGGCCATGCCGATCGTCGGACCGACCGAAACCGTGTACGAAAGCTTTGTCGAGCAGATCGTCGACAACGCCGCGGCGACGATCGACGAAGCCGTAAGGATGGGCTTTGCGGATCGCGATCGCATCGGCGTCTTCGGCCACAGCCACGGCGCGTTGATGACCAGCAACCTGCTGATCTGGTCGGATCTATTCCGCGCCGGCGTCGCCCGCAGCGGTGCCTACAACCACACGCTGCGACCGTTCGGCTTCCAGACGGAACACCGCACGCTGTACCAGGCCAGGGACACCTACCTCAAGCTCTCGCCGACGCTCAATGCCGACAAGGTCGACGAACCGCTGCTGCTGATCCACGGCGCCATCGACGCCAACCCCGGCACCGTACCGCTGCAGAGCGAAAAGCTGTTCGAGGCCGTGCGCGGCGTCGGTGGCACCACGCGGCTGGTCATGCTCCCGTTCGAATCCCACGGCTACCAGGGGCGCGAATCGGTCGGGCATGTACTGGCCGAGACCATCGACTGGTTCGATCGCTACGTCAAGAACGCGGAATTGAATAAGTAGCCTGGGTAAGCGCAGCTGAGCCGGGAACCGATCCGCAGGAATTTCCCCGGGTGCGCCTGCGGCTACCCAGGCAACCGAAGCGCCGCTCTACCGCCAGCCCGTTTACTCGAACCCTGCTGCAAACACCAATTCCTGCACGGCTGCGAAACCGTTGAGGACGGCCTGGTTGTCGACCAGGGCGACTTCGTTGGACGCAGGCGGTGCAAAGGCCATGGCGCTGACGGAATAGGGGCTGCCCAAGGGGGCAAACGCGCCCAATGTGCGGGTAACCGACAGGACCACGCTCGAGCCAGGTGCCAGGGAAACGTTGCTGAGCGCAATGTTCCCGGAGCCACTCGTACTGCCACAACTGGCGCCCGCGGTCGGCGTGCAATTCCAGCTGCCAGCAGAAAAATTGACGACCAGGCCGCTGGTGTTTTTCGGATACCAGTCACGCACACGTACGCCGGCGATGCCGCTCGGGCCGGTATTGCTGACCACGATCGAATACGCGAGCGTCGAACCGGGCATCACGCTAGCGGGTCCCATCAGCGACACACTCAGGTTTGCGCCAGCGCCTTTGTAGGGGACAGAAGCACCCGCACCGAGACCCCCGTTGTCACCCTGGAAGCAGCTGGCATTTGCGGCCGGCAACATCGCGCAGCACGCCAATTGCGTACTTGCGTCCACCCGGAACGAGGAAGACCCGCCGCCGTTGGTGACAAAATTGAAGCCGGAAATCCCGCCATAAAGTACCGCGCCCACTTCGTTATTGGGGTCGGTGATTCGCAATCCGACCGGATTGACAGCAGCGCTCGGAACCGGCGCGAAATCGACACACAGCAAAGGTTGCGCGACCCGCAGGCTGATGACGCGTCGGCCCTGAGCGACGGTTCGATTGAAATAATCGACCGGCGTCATCAGCAATTGAATGCGCCCCGAATCGTTGATCTCAAGACCGGTATTGCCGCCCAAAACCGATTTCTCGTTGTCAGGCGCTTCAAAGCCCGCACATTGGGTCAAGCCGCCGATGAGAGAACGCGCGGTGACGTTGCCACTGGATGGGTTGATGCTGACAGCGGCAATTGACGTCGACGCTGAAAGCGGTATCGGCGCCACATTGTCGAGGGAAATGATCTGCGCGCTCGCTGGCAGCGCCGCACTGGCAGTAATCGCCAGCACCGAAAGCCTTGCCATAATTTTCACAAAACCACCCTCCGGGTGGTGCAAAGCTCGCAAATGCGACGCCAAGCCGACCCAATCCGCCCAGGATCTTACTAGCAAGGTATCGGCGGGACAACTCGACCATTCATTCCGGCGTTCAGACGCAACGGTCGCGGGCATTAATCAAAGCGGTTGACCGCGCCGCGTTCTGGTTCGCCCCGACCCATCAGTCATCGTCCCTGCCCTGTCCCATCGCGACCCGTGCGCGGTTATTGTGCTGGGATGGAGTACCGCATCTGTACGCGCTGTGAGGGACTGGGGGGCGTCACCGCGAGCGCTTGCGGGCGCTGTGGTGGCGTACTGCGACTGGCCGACGAGACGGAGTACGTCGGCCACCAGTTCGGCAGTTACCTGCTGACAGCTGTGATCGGCATCGGCGGAATGGGCGTCGTCTATCGCGCTCGGCATGTGCGCCTCGACAAGCCGGCGGCGGTCAAGCTGGTGCCGCCACAGGGGAGCGCCGGGGAGTTTGACTAGCGTTTCCTGCGCGAAGCGCAGCTGCTGGCGACGCTCAAGCATCCGGGCGTGGTCGAAATCTACGACTTCGACGTCACCGACAAGGAGGTGCCCTGGTACGTCATGGAGTTTCTCGAGGGCGCCAGCCTGGCCGAGTTGCGCGAGCGCCTGGGCACGCTGTCGCCAGCGCACATCGGCCGCATCCTGTCCGAGCTCGGCGAGGCGTTGATGCACGCGCACGAGCACGGCGTGGTCCACCGTGATCTCAAGCCGGCCAACGTGTTCCTGGCCCGCCAGTCGAGCCGCCGCAGCAAGGTGAAGCTGCTCGACTTCGGCATCGCCAAGCGGATCGACCTCTCTGCCTTGTCCGCCGCGCAGCTGACCAGTACGGGCGTGGTGATGGGCACGCCGATGTACCTCGCGCCGGAACAGGTCGATGCCGGCGCGGTCTCGGCGGCGACCGACCAGTACGCGCTGGCGTTGATCGTCGCCGAGCTGCTGATTGGCGAACCGTGGCGGCTGGGCCTGTCGATCTCGCGCATCGCCAGCGAGGAGATCCTCTTCCCGCTCGACGTTGCACGCCTTCCGGAGGGAATCGGCGCGGCACTGTCGGCTGCATTGGTGCGCGCGACCCAGCCGCGTCCGGCCGATCGATTCCCCTCCATCGCCGATTTCGTCGCGGCGTGCGCGTTGCCGGTCGACGCCGAACTGACCGAGCTGCTCGAAGCATTCGAGGAACCGGCGACAACCGTGCGCATCACGGAAGGGCGCGCCGGCGCGGCGTCGGCTCGCGACTCGGCGCGCGCACGGCGGACGCCGGATGGCTCCAACCCGCAGCGTGAGCGTAGCGCCATCGCGGCCACCACGCCGGCGGAGAACCAGCTCGCGGCGACCACGACACCGTTGCCATACACGATTGATCCCCTGTCCGCGCCAGCAAGACGAGTGCGCCCGCGCATGCTCCTGTGGACGCTGCTGACGGTATTGCTGGCGTTCGCCACCGCTGCCGCAATTCGTTGGCGGGCTGCACCGGCGGCGCCCCAGCAGCTTTCGGGAAGCGTGCAGAGCGAGGTTCCCGTGCCGGCAGACGCGCGCGAGATTCTCGACGTGCGCAACGGCATCGTGGTACTGGATGCCGGGAGTGCCCTGGTGTTGCGGCCGCTCGATCCCGCGGGCGAGAGCAGTCGCGTCGAGCTGCAGCCGGGCACCCGCATCGTCGGGGCGCTCGAATCCCACGAAATCGTCTTGCACCAGCCGCCGAACCTGGTGGCGCGCGCGCCCGAGGACGGTAGCCTGCGCGTACTCGCGCAACTGCCGGCCCTCGACGCATGGCCGGGTGCGACACGTGAACCGCGGCGCATGTGGATCGACCATTCCGGTCAACTGCTGTGCGTGCGACAGGGACAGCTGCTCGAGTTGTTCGCGATCGGCGCGGGTGCGTTGCGGAGTGTCGCGCGCATACCGGTGGAGCCGAGTGTCGGTCTGCGTATAGCGCTGTCGGATCGCCACCTCGCGGTGTTCAGCAATGCCTCCCGTACGCTCGCCCTGTACGCCAGCGACGGCCCGCAGCGCTGGCAGCGCAGTCTGGACGAACCGCGCGTGCATGCGCTCGATCTCGACGAGGGCGCCGGCGTGGTCGCAGTGGTCGGCTGGTTCCCGAAACTCCGGCGGCTCGAGCTCACCGATGGCAATGAATTGCCTGCCGTCGACCTGCACGGCAATAACGAAAGCGTGCTGCAACTCGCTGACGGCCGCGTCGCCGTGGGTGGCGATTCCGGGGTGGTCCTGGTGGGCCGCGATGGCAAAGTCGACCCGCTCGCGAACGCGGGCAGCGGAATAGCCGGGCTGCACTGGGGCGGCGGCCACCTCGCAGTGCTCGACGTCGGCAAGCAGCGTCTGCGCACGGTCAATCTCGGTGGTCCGCGCATACTGACTTCGACTGCTTTCGGTGACTCGGAACTGTGGACGCTCGCCCGCGATACGCAGCAACGGCTGTATGTCGGCGGTCGCGATGGCAAGCTTTATCGACGCACCGATGCGGGGGTCGACAGCCATGCGCTGCACGCAGATGGCATCACCGACCTGGTCCTCGACGACACGCATCTGGCGAGTGCGTCCGACGACCGGACCATTGCGGTCTGGCAGCTCAGTGACATGCGCACCGCCTATCGCTCGCGCAGCCATGACTTCCTGGTCAACCAACTGTGGCTGCAGCGGCCGGCGGATCAGGCCGGGCCCGCAACGTCGCTGTGGTCGAGCTCGCACGACGGCAAGCTGAAGCGCTGGAGCTGGCCGGACCTCGGCGAACAGGAAGCCATCGACGTCAATGCGCTCACCGGAAAATCGCTGCAGCTGCATGCGCTGTGGATGAATGCGAGCAGCGACCGAGCGCTGGTCGGCACCTGGAATCATCAGTTGCTGCTCCTGCAACGCGCGGCACCGGGAATCTGGATCGCGCGCGGGCTACCGGTCGCGAGCCAGGCCACCTACCGTCTGGTCGCACTGCCGCAAGCACGCGCCGTGTTCGTGGTGGGCCTCTATCCATCGCGGCTGTGGCTGTTCGATCTCGACACGGGTGCGCTGCAGCCCTTGCCCGACCATGGCCAGGAATGGACCTACGCCGCCACCGGCCTCGAAGGCGGACAAGTCTGGACAGTCGGCATCGGCGCCATCGGCCACTTTAAAATCGAGCGCAGCGGCGAAGCGTTGCAGCACACAGGCAGTGTGACTCTTTGCAGCAGTTGCGGGAGCTTGAGCGTGCTGCTCGCCCAGCAAACTGCCGGCACATTGACCGTTGCCGACTCGAGCGGTCGCGTACACGAGCTCGATGTCGGCGTGCTCGACGGGGCGACGTCACCATAGGTATCGAGAAGCACACCGGAGAACTGGTCGTAGGTCATGTTGACCGCGTGAGCGGTCTACTTGACGCGTTCGAATCTTGCGACAGGGTCTAGCAGGCCGCTGCGCGGTCAACATGACCTACCAGAAGCGTGAGCTTGCAAGAGCGTCAAGTAAGTTGCACTTCACGACTTCCGCCGTGTGGATCGCAAACCGCGATAGCCAGAACGACGCGTGCTCTGAAAGCGAAGGGTCATCACCTGTGGGCATGGGTGAGCGTCCGTAGCCGCGCCATGTTGGCGCCTCCAGCGCCGAAGAAATTTCTTGGCCCGATGATCTCCGGCGTGTCGAGCGGCCGTACGTTTAGATCAATGGCGCTGCTGCCAGCGAGCGCACAAACCGTTGTTGTACCCAACGTCCACCAGCGTCAGCCGACGCGCATCTGCTGCCGACCCCGGCGGCACCACTCGAGGAGTAGCACCATGCACCCGAACGACAAGGCACCACAGGACCCGCCGATTCCGTCGATCAAGATCGAAGACCTGCCGGTCGAAAGCGGCAAGGACGCAGACGTCAAGGGCGGCCCCGCCTACATGAAACTCGGCGACATCAAGGCCGAAGTCGCTCCGAACCGACCCTGATTCCCGACGGATTCCACCGATGGATCGGTGGAATCCTTTTTGGGTGGCTCGTGCTACAGGTCGTAGCGATCCAGGTTCATGACTTTGTGCCAGGCCTTGACGAAGTCACGGACGAACACTTCCGCCGAGTCGCTGGATGCGTAGACCTCGGCGAGCGCGCGCAGCTGTGAGTTGGAGCCGAACACCAGGTCGACGATGGTGCCGGTGAGCTTGAGCTCGCCACTCTTGCGGTCGCGACCTTCAAGAATGCCGTCCGTGCTGCCGCGCGACCATTGCGTGTTCATGTCCAGCAAGCTGACGAAGAAGTCATTGCTGAGCTCACCCGTGCGCTGGCTGAAAAGCCCATGCTTTCCTTGGGCGAAATTGGCCCCCAATGCGCGCATGCCGCCGACCAGTACGGTCATTTCCGGTGCGGTCAGGCCCAGCAGATTGGCCTTGTCAACCATCAACTCGGCCGCGAGGTTCTCAAAGCCGGCTCGTGCATAGTTGCGGAAGGCATCGGCCTCCGGTTCAAGGGGCGCAAACGAGGCAGCGTCAGTCTGCTCCTGCGTGGCATCGGTGCGTCCAGGGGAGAACGGGACGGTGATCGTCACGCCGGCCTTGCGCGCCGCGTCTTCCACCGCAGCACAACCGCCCAGCACGATCAGGTCTGCAAGCGAAATGCGCTTGTCGCCGGACTGGCCGCCATTGAATTTGGCCTGGATTGCTTCGAGCCGGGTCAGGATCGTGGCCAGCTCTGCTGGCTGATTCACCTCCCAGTCCTTTTGCGGGGCCAGGCGGATACGCGCGCCATTGGCGCCGCCGCGTTTGTCACTGACGCGGAACGTCGATGCCGACGCCCAGGCCGTCGTAACCAGCTGCGCCGTCGTCAAGCCGGACGCCAGCAACTGCGACTTCAAACCTGCTACATCTCCCGCATCCACCAGCGCATGGTCGACCGCGGGAACCGGATCCTGCCAGATCAATGTCTCCGTCGGCACCAGCGGGCCGAGGTAGCGCGGACGCGGGCCCATGTCGCGATGGGTGAGCTTGAACCAGGCGCGCGCGAACGCGTCGGCGAGCTCCTGCGGATTCTCCATGAAGCGCCGCGAAATTCTTTCGTACGCCGGATCCATGCGCATCGCCATGTCGGCGGTGGTCATCATCGGCGCATGGCGCTTGCCCGGGACATGCGCATCCGGCACCTTGCCGTCGCCCGTGCTACCGACCGGCTTCCACTGGTGCGCGCCGGCCGGGCTCTTGGTCAGCTCCCACTCGTGGCCGAACAGATTCTCGAAATAGCCGTTGTCCCAGCGAATCGGGTTGTTGGTCCAGGCACCTTCGATGCCGCTGGTGCACGCGTGCTCGCCGTGGCCGCTCTCATGCGAGTTCATCCAGCCCAAGCCCTGGTGCTCGATGGCCGAACGCTCAGGCTCGACACCGACGTGGGTGGTCTCGACGGCACCGTGGCTTTTGCCGAAGGTGTGTCCACCGGCGACCAGCGCCACAGTTTCCTCGTCGTTCATCGCCATGCGCGCGAAGGTCTCGCGAATATCGCGTGCCGAACCGAGTGGGTCCGGCTTGCCATTCGGACCTTCCGGATTGACGTAGATCAGGCCCATCTGGACGGCTGCCAGCGGATGCGCGAGCTCGCGATCGCCGCTGTAGCGCTGGTCGCCCATCCACTCGTTTTCCGGACCCCAGAAAATGTCGTCGGACGGCTCCCACACGTCGGGGCGACCGCCACCGAAGCCGAAGGTCTTGAAGCCCATCGTTTCCATCGCGACATTGCCAGTGAGAATGAAAAGATCGGCCCACGAAAGTTTGCGTCCGTACTTGGCCTTGATCGGCCAGAGCAACCGGCGCGCCTTGTCGAGATTGCCGTTATCCGGCCAACTGTTGAGCGGCGCGAAGCGCTGCTCGCCGCTGCCGCTGCCACCGCGCCCATCGGCAGTCCGGTAGGTGCCGGCCGCGTGCCAGGCCATGCGCACGAAAAACGGGCCGTAATGGCCGTAATCTGCCGGCCACCAGGGCTGGGAATCAGTCATTAGCGCCGTGAGATCGGCCACCACCGCGTCGAGATCGAGCGTCTTGAATTCCTCCGCATAGGCAAACTCATCGCCCATCGGATTCGACAGCGACGAGCGCTGGTGCAGGATCTTCAGGTTCAATTGCTCGGGCCACCACGCATGGTTGCCGCGCGCACTACCGCGCACATGCGCTCGCTCGCCTTTTGAAAATGGACACTGCGCTTCACTGGACATCTTTTCTCTCCCGGAACCGTCGGTCGACGTGCACGGAGCGTAGTCGGTGCATCGCCATAGATAAAGTTCTTGTTCTGGATTGGATGAATAGAGACGTTCAATCGTTAGGTCCGCGACAAACCGAACGTTTTTCGAGAAGACGGCCATCCGCGAGCGCTGGGAGTGACGTGCCGGTGCTGTTCGAGGCGGTCCTGGAACTTCCGCGAGCCGAGCGCTTGCAGGCGCCGAGCATGCTGTCTGTGGGGTCAGGGCGAACCATCACACAGAAGGTCATGCATCCGTTCTAACCGTCGTGCGCAAGATCTGTCCCATGGCTTGACTGGGCCAGGCGACATGGCCGACCAATCCAGCGACCGGAATCTATCCGTCCATTTCCACTCCGCCTGCCACGAGGTCCAATTCGCGCGGGGTCGTCTGATCTGTGGATCCTGGCTCCGGACGATTGGAATGTTTTTGCGGACGCATCGATAAGAATCGAACACGGGATCTCAATCAGGCGCCGCGTATCTCTCAGCGACATTGCTCGGTCGTTTGAGCCCGCGACGCTTCCTTGTCCCCGGAGAAGTTCATGAAAACCTCAACGCAGCTCAGCGGCCTGGCCATCGGCTGCGCTCTCGCGCTTAGTCCGGCGCTGGCCGCGGTGGAGCCATCCATGCCTGCGGCCGCTGCTCCGCCAAAGGCCAACGCGCAGATGCAGGCGGTATTGGATGAGCACGCCAAGTTAGGTCCAAAAGCGATCGAAACGCTGGCGCCGTCCGAGGCCAGGAAGCAGCCCTCGCCGGCCGATGCGGTGATGGCGCTGCTCAAGTCCCAGGGCAAATCCACGGCGCCCGAGAAGCTCGCCAAGGTGGAGGACCGTTCGTTCGAGGGTCCCGGTGGAGCAGTGCCGATCCGCATCTATACGCCCGCGGGCAATGGCCCGATGCCGGTTGTGCTCTACATTCACGGCGGTGGCTGGGTCATCGCCGATCTCGATACGTACGACGCCAGCCCACGTGCAATCGCAAACGCCGCAAAGGCGGTGGTCGTGTCGACGCATTATCGGCAAGGGCCTGAACACAAGTTTCCGGCTGCCCACGAAGACACCCTCGCCGCCTACAAGTGGGTACTCGCAAACGCGCACCAGATCGGCGGCGACCCCATGCGCGTAGCCGTCGTTGGCGAAAGCGCGGGCGGCAACATGGCTGCCAACATTGCGATCGCTGCGCGTGACCAGAACTTGCAGGCACCCTTGCATCAGGTGTTGGTTTATCCGGTCGCCAACAATGACTTGGATTCGGCTTCCTACCAGCAGAACGCGAACGCCAAACCACTCAACAAGGCCATGATCGAGTGGTTCGTGAAGCACTACCTCGGCGGCGCAGCGGGAGCTGCCGATCCGCGCATCGCATTGGTCAAGCAGCCGAACCTCGCGGGCTTGGCACCGGCGACGATCATCCTTGCGGAAATCGATCCATTGCGTTCGGACGGCGAGGCCTACGCCGCGGCGCTGGGCAAAGCTGGCGTGCCGGTCATGCTGAAACACTACGAGGGCGTCACGCACGAGTTCTTCGGCATGGGCGCCGTCGTCGATGCAGCAAAGCAGGCGCAACAGCTGGCCGGATCGCAGTTGCGCGAGGCGTTTGCGCAGGAGGCTGAAGCAGAACGTTAGGCAAACCCTCGGGGCGCCCTCTGCCCCGAGTGCTTTTCAGCGAAAATTGCGCTCGCGCAGGGCGCGCATCGGCTCCAATGCGAGCTCGAGCAGGGTGCGGCGTCCGGTCAGGACGCGCGCCTCGCCGGTCATGCCGATGCGCAACGGCATCTGTGGACCGCTGCCGATCGGCAGCGCTGCCAGTGCGAAGAATTCCGGCGCGGTGCGGCCGCGTTCCGGGGTCGGGCTGATGAAGGTCAGTTGCGTGCGCACCGAGCCGTGGCGCTGATAGGGATAGGCGGCCAGCAGCAGCCGCACTTCCTGCCCCGTCCGCACGCGCGG
The DNA here is from genome assembly GCA_031425695.1 of Rhodanobacteraceae bacterium. Lineage (GTDB taxonomy): Bacteria > Pseudomonadota > Gammaproteobacteria > Xanthomonadales > SZUA-5 > JANPJV01. The sequence goes on from JANPJV010000116.1 coordinate 39,945, forward strand.
CACGTCCGGCTCCGGCAGCACCAGGCGCACCTGCGCCGCGGCATTTTCGCGCGCCAGCTGACACAGCTCGGCCCCAAGCGCGATCACGCTGCCTGGTGTCTGTTCGGTCAGGCTCACGACGACCGCATCGTATGGCGCACGGATCGATTCGAGGTCGCCCTGGCTTTCGCGCAATTGGGCGCGCAATGCGCCGCTCTGCACGCCCAGCTTGTCGACCAACAGCGCCTCTTCGCTGCGCTCGCGTGAACGCTGGTCGATTCGTTCCTGGCGTTGGCGCCGCAGTTGCTGTAGCTGCTGTTGGGCGAGTACGCGGGCGCTCTCGGATTCTGCGACGACCAGCTGGTCCGCGAGCAACGTGAGCTGGGGCAAAAGCCCATCGGCCACGGCCTTTTCCTTGCGCGCGACGATCGCTCGCGTGGCGGCATGGTGCTGATCGCGAAAGTCGAGCTCGCGCCGCGCCAGCAGCAGCTGCGCATCGTATCCCGCGAGCTCGGACCGATGCGCGAGGTCACGCTGCACGGTCTGTTCGGTGAGTGCGTGCTGGTCCTGGCCGACCTGCTGCAGACGTGCATCGGCGTCGCGCACGCTGTCACTGCGAATCGCGAACAGCTCGTCGCCAGCCTTGACCAATTGCCCCGCGCGCACTCGGACGCTCGCGAGCTGTCCGCCCACGCTCGCCTGAACCGGCGCGGCGCCATCCACCGGCTCGATGACGAATGGCGCGACCACCGTTTCCGGCAGCTGGAAACCGACCGCGAACAGAGCCGCCGCGAGCGCCAGCGAAATCAGCAACCAGCCCGTCCAGCGCGCGACCTTTGCCGGCGGGTCGACAGGCAACAGGCCGGAAGGTTGGTCGAAGGAGCGGTCGGGCAGCGCTGGCGCGCTCATGAGTGGAGTCCCCTTTGAGCGTTCATGACGACGGCCCCAACTGCTGGCTCGATAAATAGAAATACAACCCGCGCTTCTCCATCAGCTCGTCGTGCGTGCCGACCTCGGCGATACGGCCAGCGTCCATGACCACGATGCGATCGGCCTCGCGAATGGTGCTCAAGCGATGCGCGATGACCAGGCAGGTGCGGCCCTTGGTGAGCTCGCCGAGATTCTTCTGGATTGCGCGCTCGCTCTCGGTGTCGAGGGCACTGGTCGCCTCGTCGAAAATCAGGATCGGCGGGTCGTGATAGATCGCCCGCGCGATGGCGATGCGCTGGCGCTGGCCGCCGGAAATAGCCAGCCCCGTCTCGCCGACGCGTGATTCGTAGCCGAGCGGGAGCCGCTGGATGAAATCGTGCGCGTTGGCCATCTGCGCTGCCCACAGCACGCGCTTCATGTCCGGCTGCGGATCACCGAACGCGATGTTGTTCAAGATGGTGTTGTCGAACAGGTGATTTTCCTGCAGCACGAAGCCGATCTGCCGGCGCAGGTCGCGGTGGTTGAGTGTCCGGCTGTCGATGCGGTCGAAGTAAACTTCGCCGGACGTGGGATCCAGCAAGCCGCAGATCAGCTTGACCAGGCTGGTCTTGCCGCAACCGCTGCGGCCGACCAGCGCATAGGTCTTGCCGGCGGGAACTTCCAGCGAGATCGACGACAGGATTTCGGGCGATTCGGGTCCGCCGAAGCGCAAGCCGACGTTGTGCAGCCGGATATACCCTTCGAGCGAGCGCACCGGCTGCAGGCGAGAACGGTCGCGCCCCTGCTCGGGCTCGGGCTCGATCACGTCGTTCAATCGGTTGAGGAGCACGCTCATGAACTGCAGGCCATCCCAAACGCCCAGCGCGCGCAGGATGGCGCTCGAAGCCATGGCCATGATGCTGCTGAAGGCGACGAAGGCGCCGACGGTCATCTCACCGGCGACGACGCCGCGAGCGCCAGCCCACAGGAAGATCACGGTAGCCATGAAGCCCACCGCCTGCAGCGCGCTCTGGTAGCTCATCATGGTGAAGTTGCCGCGGAACTGCTGCTGCGAAACCTTCAGGAATGCCGCCAGCATCTCGTCGCGAAAGCTGGCTTCGGCACCCGCCGCCTTGACCGCCTCGATCCCCTTGATTGCATCAATCTGGTGCGAGGCATAGCGACCGTATGCGCTCTCCAGGTCGGCAAACAACGGTCGCAACACCCGACGCGAAAACAGCATCAGCCCAGCGTACAAGGGTGCGACCAACAGGAACAGCAAGGTGAGCTTGAGCGAATAGATCGCCATCAGCACGAGGCAGCCAGCGAGCTGTACGCTGGCGAGCAGGCCATCAACGCCCTGCTCCACCAGGAACTGGCGCAACTGGCGCGCACCGTCCAGCCGCCGCTGGATGTCGCCGGTGCGCCGCGACTTGAAATAGCTCATCGGCAAGGCCAGCAGCCGCCGCGTGAGGAAGTCGAGCACGGCGCTGTCGATGCGCACCGCGACAAAGCTCAGCAGGTATTGCTGGATCACGCTCGATGCCAGCAGGAACACCAGTACCGCAACCATCGCCGGCAGCATCACCGTCAGCAGTTGCAGGTCACTGTCGACGAGCACCTTGTCGACGACGAACTGGGTGAACACGGGGAACAAGAGGCCGAGCACGCTGACCAGCGCGGCAAGGCCGGCGGCCAGGCGCAGCGCACCACTGTGTTCGAGCAGGAAGGGCCACAGCCAGGCGAGCCCGGCAGCGTTTTCAGGGGTGCTCGCAAACTCCTGCGTGTAATCGTAGAGCGCCGCGTAGCCGGTCCATTTCTTCAGGAATTCCTCGCGCGGAACGGCCAGGCAGGCGCGCGCGGGGTCTGCAATGTGGACGCTCTTGGCGTCGACGCGGTAAACCACCACCCAATGATTGCCGTCCCAATGGCAGATCGCCGGTAGCGGCATCTGATCCAGGTGCTGGGGCGACACCTTGAGCGCACGCGCCGGCAGGCCGAGCTCATTGCCGGCCGCGCAGAGCGCTTTGAGACTGGTGCCATCGTTCGCGGTCTGGCAGAGCTCGCGAATGCGCGAAAGGCTGACCGCACGTCCGAAATGCCGGCACACCATGGCGAAGCACGCCGCGCCGCAATCCATCTCGTCGATCTGCGGGACAAATGGGAAGCGGCGGATGCGCGCGCGTGCTTCGCTCTTGCCAGCAACCGTCTCGCTACGCTCTTCGGCGTCGGCGGTCTTGTTGCGGACCCGCACGTCGGCAGGCAGCAGCTCCTCGGCAAAATCCAGCGGAATCCGCGCCTCGCCGGTGCCATGGTATTGCGCGATGCGCTCGCGCAGGAGCTTGTCGAATTCGGGAAAGCGCTGTCGCAGTGCATTGACCGATGCGACTTCCAGCACCAGCAGGTCGCAGTCGCTCACCGCCTCGACGGTAGCCGCGCGCGACGCATCTTCCAGCATCGCGCGCTCGCCGAAAAACTCGCCTTCCCGATAGAAGGCGCGATGGACCGGCTGCTCCCGCGGACCGCTGTAGATCCAGACACGCCCGGCCCGCAGCACATACATGGGGCCGGCGCTCGCCCCCTCACTCACGATCAGCTCGCCCTTGCGCACACGCAGCGGCTTGAGCTCCGCCATCAGCGCGCGCAAGGCGGGCGCCGGCAGTCGCCCGAAATTGCTGAACTCGTAGAGAAAGGCATGCAGCGTGCGCCAGCGCGCCAGCAGCTCCAGGGCCTCGCGCAAAGCAGGCACTTCGCTGGCCAGCGCCAGGAAATGCGCGCGATCGAGGCGCAGCGCTTCGACCGTGGTACTGGCACGGATGCTCGCCCCACGCACGCCGCGTTCAGCTAAGGCCCCTTCACCGAACTCGTCGCCCGGCGTCAAGCGATTGAGGGACAGCTCCGCACCGCCGGCTCCGGTCTTGAGCACGCGGGCGCGGCCGCTGACGAGCACATAGAACGCGTCGGCCGGATCGCCTTGACGGACAATCACCTCGCCAAACTCGTAGCGTTCCTCGGTGAAACGCTCGACGAGGCGAGCCTGGTGCGCTTCCGGCACAAAGCGCATGAGCGCGGTGTCGCGCAGCACTTCCAAGAATCGTGGACTCACGGGGCCCGTCGTGGGCCCGGCAGCGGGCAGTCGAGCCGACGATAGCGCGACGGCGCTCACATCGAGTCGTCGAGCGTCTGCGATTCGTTGTGATTGAGGCGCGCGCTGCCGCCCCAGCCGCTGTCCGAAAGCGGTCCGCCCTTGATCTCGTCGCCGGCTTCGACAGCCAGGTCCGCAAGCGCCGGCTCAGCTTCGAGCGGAGCTACGGACGACGATGTGTCGGTCGCGGGCGTAGGGTCGGGACTCGAGTTGATCATTTGCTGCTTGCTCCAGTGAGGTGACGAGGCGAATGCAATGGACCCATGCACTCGAAGTACGCACCTCCGCTGTCCCACAGATCACGCCTCGTCAGATTATTTTTCGGCAGCCGGCACGCTCTAGCTTTGCCAGATTCGCCCGACAGGTGAGAAGGCGCGGATGGTCCGCCGGCAACGCCTGCTCAAAGATGCGCAGCGCACGCTCCTACAGCTGGGCAGCCTCGATGAAATCCCCCTGACGCTTGCGCAACAACCCGAGATTGGTGAGGGTCAGGGCTGTACTTGCCCAGCACGGCGCGGTTGTTGAGCAGCGGCACGAGTGCTGGAGAATCCGCGCCGAACAACTGTTCCGCGAGCGCCAGCGCCTGCTCGAACGCCGACCGCGACTGCGGGTACTGGCCTAGATCGCACAGCCGATTGGCAAGCTCGTGGAGTTCCTGCAGACGAGCAAGCTCGGTGGCAGCCGGTCGCGATATGTCCCCGCGTAAGCTCAATCCAGCCCAGCCAGCATCCAATGAACATGCCGAGTCAGCAAGGCGCCCACTAGCTGTTCCACCAGCACATCTTCGAGCCTGGCCGCGAGGAAGGGATCGGCGAGGTTGGGTTCGATCAAGCGCGTGAACCCCAGCAGCAACTGACGCTCACCGTCGACTATGACCTCAGTGACCATGCCGGGCCGGATCTGGAACAACGCCTGGCGCCACGATCCGGGCAGATCGGACACCCACCAGCGTTCAGTGCGATGCGCAAAGCCGCCAAGGGCGGCAATCTCAAGAAGGCTCTGCCCGTCCTCGATCACGCAGTGACGCGCCTCGCGCGCCGCATCGAGGCGATCGAACTCGACGACTTCACCTTCGATCCGCAGCCACTGGCGCCGGTCCTGCGCGAGGAGGCGCTCGCGGGCGTCGTTGGTGATCGTTTCGGAGAGATGGGCAGAGAAGCCGGCGTCGAGCGCGTCCCAGCACTGCAGCGCCGGACCATCCACGCACGCTCGTACCTCAGCGGCCGCCGCCACTCGAGCTGCGAACGCTCTTGCGACCAGCCGGAAGTCGTCCGAAAGAATGATATCAATCTCAGCGTTGGCTACAGAAGCCGCGCCGCTGTCCAGCAGGCGTCGTCGCATGCCCGCACGCAGATCGGCGAAGCTGAGTGCGCGCGCAGAAAGCCAGGCCAGGCAATCCTGCGCGCTTACCAGGCCATGCGCGTAGCGAAAGGCCTGGACAGCCGCATCGACGGCTGACTCGTCGACTGGTGCGCTCGTTGGTTGTCGTGCACTCGGAGCGGATCCAACGTCGTCGCCCAGCACCAGTGGCGCGACGGCGCGAACATCGGCAACGGTCCAGACCCGCTGCGCTGCTGTGAATACGGGCAGTTGCAGTCGAGGGTGGGACTCCGCTTCCGCGGAACTGGCGTCTTTGCGCATTGCAAGGCCCATGCAAACTCCGGCAATTGTGCCCGCGATCGCCATCAGTGATATTTGGCCTTCGCGCGCCACCGCGCGCGAGCAGTGGAATCAGGCAATTCCGAGCTGCTTGAGATTGTTGGAGCGGCTCCTGCCACCGATGACGTCCTGTTCGGGTTCCAGATCAGTGCCGTCGATCTGATTGGGAACCGGTTGCGAGGCGTCGTCACCGCTGGTCGGTGGGTTTGAATTGTGAGTAGTGTCCATGTGCGTCCTCAATGGGCATGGCGCATCCCGAGTGGCCCGTGGCTGGACACGCGGTCGAGTGCACAGCACCAGTACGCAAGATCGCGCGGCCACAGATCAGAATAATCGTTGCGGATCGGTTCAATGGGCCACCCTGACACCACCGGGCCATATGGCATGATCCGGCGCCTCGCTGAAATGTGATGCGATCGGGTCAGGATGCGGCGCATCTCCCTGCTTCACCGGATTTGTCTGCTGGGTGGCCTGCTGCTGGCGAGCACTGGCGCCTTTGGCCGGACCATGGTGGTTCGCCATTTCAGCAGCACCGAAGGTCTGCCGGTCGCCAGCGCGAGCGCTGCGCGCGTCGACGCGGATGGTTTCCTCTGGGTGGCGACTCACGACGGCCTGGCGCGTTTCGATGGTCGCGAGTTCACCGTCTACGACGCCGCCAGCAACCCGGACATGTCGAGCAACCGCATGAACGGGCTGCACGCGGATTCCGCGCGGGCGCTATATGCGGTGTCCCTGCGTGGCGAGCTGCTGGCGGTGCGTTCTTCCGGCATCAAGCGCCTTCGCCCGGATGCCAGCGACCCTGAATCGCCCATCCATTACCTGGAGCCTGAGAGCCTTTGCCTGACACTGAACCGGGGCCGGTTCTGTCCAAACGGCAGCGGCGGGTTCTCGCTGCGGAAACAGTTTGCGGAGCCCGGACGCGTCAAACTCGCGCTCTCGGCGGGCGCTGATGCAGTTTGGGAAATCGTCCCATTCCAGGGCGTCTACCTGGATGCCATCGGCGGTCGAAGCCTGGTGCACGCGGATCCGGGCCTGGTGCTGCAGCCGAGCCTGGGCGAGACGGCGATCGCCGTCGCAACCGATGACGGAGAATTGCTGCTCGCTACTGAGAACGGACTGCTCCGGGTAACCGCCGACGGCGGCCGTTATCTTGAAACCGCCGACAAGCAGCTCGTCGTGCTGCAGCTGCGCGCCGAACCAAAGGGCGGGCTCTGGGTGGGCGCCGATGATGGCCTGTATCAGTTGCACGCTGGCGAACTCAAGCGCGTGGAGGCGACGGCGCGGTCGCTCGCCAGCTCACGCAGCTGGCGCGGACCGGACGGCGCGCTGTGGCGCTCCACCGATGGCGAACTCTACCGCGAGGCGACCCTGCAGCTTTCCAGTCGCGGGCAGATTCGCGACCTCTACTTTGACCGCGACGGCAGCGTATGGGTCAGCACGCTGCGCGACGGCATCTACGCCTTGCACGAGGCACGCGTCGATCTGCTCAACGCTGATTCCGCGATGGTCAGCGACAACACCTACTCAGTCTCCCGAGCCACCGACGGCAGCATGTGGCTGGGCAGCCTCGGCGGCGGCATCCAGCGTGTAGATGGCGCCGGCACGGTTCGAAACTATGGACTGGAGGCCGGGCTGCCGGGGCTCAATCCGTGGGTCGTGGCGGTTGCGCCGGACGCCAGCGTGTACGCCGCGACCTTTGCGCCGGGTCTCTATCGCAAGGCGGCGGACAGCGAAAATTTTTCACCGGTTGCGTTGCCTCCGGCGCTCCAGGAGCGCCAGATCTTTGCGCTCAGCTTTGCCCCGGATGAAAAGCTCTGGCTCGGCAGCGCCGACGGCGCATGGCTTCGAGAGGGCGACGGCTGGCAACGGATCTGGCCCGAGGGCCGCAGCGAACGGGTTCACGCCGTGCTGCATGGGGATGCTGGCGGGGTGCACCTGGCAAGCGGCGACGGGCTGTGGCGGATCGACCACGCTGGTGCGCACGCAGTCGCAAGCTCATTGGTGGCCGGTGTGCCCGTGCGCGGCCTGGCCCGTGACAGCCAGGGCACGCTTTGGGGCAGCACGGAAGGTCGCGGGCTGGTCCGCATCGCCGCCGACGATGTCGAAGGCAGCAAGGCGGTCCTGATCGGCCGTCCCGCCGGGCTGCCCTCGAACAGTCCGCATGCCGTGGTTGAAGATGCGACCGGCAGTCTCTGGGTGAACAGCAACCAGGGCATCTTCCGTCTGACGCGCGCCGGCATTGCCGATTACCTGGAGGGTCGCAGCCGCGTCATTTCGCCGCTGACGCTGGGCCTGGCCGATGGCTTGTCGGAGCTCGAGGGTAATGGCGGCGTTCAACCCGCTGCGGCAGTGGACTCCGCCGGGCGCATCTGGTTTCCATCGCAGCGCGGCATCGTCCGCATCGACACTGCGCGCTTGCCGCTGCGTCGCCAGCCACCGCGCGCCGTGATCGACGGGATCGACAGCCAGGGCTCGCCGGTGACGCTGGCCGAGCACGGACTGCCGCTCGGGGTGCGCTCGGTCCAGGTGCGCTACAACGCGGCTGACCTGCACGCCGGCGCGGAAGTGCGCTTTCGGTACCGCTTGTACCCAGTCGACCAGAACTGGACTGACGCCGGCACCCGGCGTGTGGCCGCTTTCGCGGCGCTGGCGCCCGACCGCTACCGGTTCGAGGTCATTGCCGGCAACAGCGATGGATTCTGGTCAGCCGCGCCGGTGGTCCTCGAATTCCTGGTGCCAGCCCATTGGCACGAATCGAGGGAGTTTCGCTGGTCCCTGGGTCTGGGGGTGTTGCTGCTATCGATCGCATTGGCGCAGTGGCGCGTGCATCGACTGCGCCAGCGCGCAGTAGCCCTCGACGCCCAGGTGGATCTGCGCACGCGCGAGCTCAGCACCGAGAAGGAGCGCGTCGAATCGACCTTGGCCAGCCTGGCCACCGCACATTCCGATCTCGCCCTCACCCACGGTGAAATCGAGCTGCGCAATCGCAAGCTTGCCGAGCAGACGGCGCGACTCGAGAGCCTGGATCGATTCCGTACCCGACTGCTGGCAGATGTCAGCCACGAGTTGCGCACGCCATTGATGCTGATCAAGTTGCCGCTGCGTGAGCTCGTCGAGGGCGCGAAGAAACTCGCCGCAACGGATCGGCAGCGCCTGCAGTTGCCCTTGCAGCAGACCGAGCGCTTGAGCCATCTGGTCGAACAGTTGGTGGGACTGGTGCAGGCCGAAGCCGGGCAGTTGCGGCTCAAGGTCCGGCGCATCGACCTCATCGGGTGGGCCCGTGGACTGATTGCCGCGTTCGAGCCGATCGCCGAGCGCCACGGAGTACAGCTGGAGTTGCACACCGGGTTGGACAGCCTGGCGGCCTATGTCGACGCCGATCACCTCGCGACGATCTTGGGCAATTTCCTGGACAACGCCCTGAAATACGCCCCAGGCGCTTCGATCGTCCGCGTGAGCATCGAGACCAATGCGCCGGGCGATTGGGCGCACGTCAGCGTTGCCGACCGCGGACCCGGCTATCCACCGGAACTTGCCGACTCGCTATTCGACCGCTTTTTTCGTGCCGAGGGGCCGCCGCGTGCGGGTCGCGAAGGCTTGGGGATCGGCCTGGCGCTCGCCCGCGAATTGGTCGAACTGCACGGCGGGCGCATCGGCACTTCGGTCAGCCCGGCCGAGGGCACCGTGTTCTGGTTGGATCTTCCGCTCGGCAGCGCCCATATCGCACTCGACGAGGTAGCACTGGAAGGCGCGGGCGAAGGCTTGCTGCCGATCGCGCAGGCCGGTGATGGCGGCATCCTGCTGGTCGAAGACCATCCGGAATTGGCGGCGTATTTGACCGAACGGCTGGCCGAATTCTTCCCTGTCCGCACCGTCGCGAGTGCCGAATTGGCCGTGCCGGAAATGCAGCGCGGCGATATTCGATTACTGGTCAGCGACGTCAAGCTTCCCGGGATGGACGGCGTCGAGCTCTGTCGCACACTGAAAGCGATGCCGGCTTTCAAGGCATTGCCGGTGATATTGATTTCGGCAAAATCCACGCTGATGGATCGCGATGCGGGGATCGCGGCAGGAGCAGTGACCTGGATTACCAAACCATTTGAACTTTCCACGCTGATTGCAGAAATTCGCCATTTCTGGCCCGACAGCGGTCGCCCCAGTCGCCCAGCCGGCATTCCCAATCAAACTCGCAGCCAATCTCCAAGACCCGATCCTGCAGGTCGTGCGTACTCGCATGGCGGATCCGGAATTCGGGGTGGCCGAATGGTCCGCTGCGGCGCATCTGTCCGACCGGCAATTGCGCCGCAGGGTGACCGAACTCACCGGTCTTTCGCCGATTGTCTGGTTGCGCGAGCAGCGTTTGGAGAAGGTCCGGGAATTGATCAGCAACGGTGCCTGCCAGACGATCGCCGAGGCCGGCCGTCAATGCGGCTTCGATAATCCAAGCTACCTTTACCGGCTGTATCGCGCCCAGTTCGGAGAAGGCTGAGCGCGCACCTGTCGGTATCGACAGCTTGCTGCACCCGCTTCCCTGGCCGTGGCGCGCCAGCGCCCAGAGCCTACGCCCGGGCGTGACCAAGGGACGATACGTCACGAAGTCCGAATCGTGCCACTCGACGGCCGATTCCTGTCTGTGCGCGATGACCGCGTGTCTGCATGCTGGATTGGCCTCGCACCCTCGCGGGTCCGGGCGCTGCTCCCCACGCACGCAAAGGTCGACCGCCATGACGAACGCACGCTCGCCGCACCCCTTTCAAACGTCGTTGCTTGCAAAACTGCGACGAATAGGAATGGTCATGGCGATGTTGCTGGCGGCCTTGCCATTGTCAGCCCAGGTCGTCTCCACCCTTGCCGACAACGTTTCGTCCCCACCGGCCGGCAGCTTGCGCGCGGCACTCAACACGGCCAACACCGCTGGAAGTGCGGCGACGGTGACCTTCAACGTCCCCGGCGGCGGCACCATCAATCTCGCCGGCGCACTGCCGGTCCTTCGCAATCCGAACGGAATCAGTGTCGACGGTGCCAACGGCGGCCAAGGCGCCATCGTGATCGACGGCGGCTCGTCCTCGGCCACCACCGGCGACCGCATCTTCTTCCTCGGTGTACGCGGCAGCGACAGCACCGGATTGACCGCCACCCCTGGCGCCAACTGGACCATTTCCAACTTGACCCTGCAGGACGGCAATGCGCGCGGCGGCGCCGGCGGCAATGGCGGTTCCCCCGGCGACCCCTATTCCGGCGGTGGCGGCGGCGCTGGCCTGGGCGGCGCTCTGTTCGTCAACGAGGGCAACGCCACCTTGAGCAACGTCGTGTTCGCGAATAACCGCGCGACGGGTGGCAACGGTGGCACCCTGTCCGGCCCGACCGGGTCCACCGGTGCCGGCGGCGGCATGGGCGGCAATGGCGGCAGCGCCGCCGCCTTCAGCGGTGGCGGCGGCGGTGGTTTTGGCCTGGGTGCAAAAGGCGGCAATGGCAATGATCCGACGGCGGGCGCGGGCAGCCTCGGCCGTTGGACCGGCGGCAGCAGCGCCGGCGCGGGCGCGGGCGCGGGTGGCGGCGCGGGCGCCGCCAGCGGAGGCGGCGGCGGCGGCTCTTCAAACAACCAGAGCGCTGGCGGCGGCGGTCCCGGAGCGGCAGCCGGCACTACCACGGGCGCGCCCGGCGGCCAGGGCAAGGGCGGCGACGGCGGCTTCGGCGGCGGCGGCGGCGCCGGTGGTGGCAATAACCTGCAGGTGGGCGGAATCGGCGGTTATGGCGCCGGCGGCGGTGGTGCCGGTGCCGGCGATGGCGGCAACGGCGGCTTCGGCGGCGGCGGCGGCGGTGGCGCGGGTTCCCCCATTGGTACCGGCGGCTTCGGCGGCGGCAACGGCGCGAGCGGCTACCAGGGCGGTGGCGGCGGCGCTGGCCTCGGCGGCGCGGTGTTCGTGCGTCAGGGTGCGACGCTGGCGATCAGCGGTAGCAACATCGCCGGCGGCGCCGTCGCGGGCGGCAGCGCGGGTCCGAGCGCGGGCGCCGGCTCGGGCATAGGCACCGCGGCCTTCCTCGCCGGTTCGCTCAACTGGAGCGTGGCCACCGGCCAGACCGTGACCCTCGCTCCTGGCCAGACCCTTGGCGGTGGTACCAACGCGCTGATCAGTGGCGGCCTGACCAAAACCGGTCCCGGCACGCTGCAGCTGAATAGCGACAACAGTTACGTCGGGCCGACTGCGGTGTCGGCCGGCCAGTTGCAGGTCAACGGCAGCCTGCTCGGCAGCGGTGCGATCAGCGTGGCCAGTGCCGCCACGCTGGCCGGCACCGGCACGCTGACGGGCGCCACCAGCGTGTCCAGCGGCGGCACCCTGGCACCCGGCCAGGGCGCGCCCGGTCGCCTGAACTCGGCTAACCTGGCGTTGGTCGCCGGCGCGACCTTCGCCGCCGAAATCACCGGAGCGACCGTCGCCACCCAGTACGACCAGCTCGATGTCACCGGCACCATCAACCTGGGCGGCGCGACGCTGACGCTGTCCGGCGCGCACGTGGCGAGCACCGGGCAGAGCTTCGTGCTGATCGACAACGACGGCAGCGACGCGGTGACCGGCACCTTTGCCGGCCTGGCGCAGGGCAGCACGATCCTGCTTAATGGTGTCAGCTTGTCGATCAGCTACAACGGCGGGGATGGCAACGACGTCGTGCTGACGGCAGCGGTCGATCCGTGCTCGTCTTACGCATTCCCCTACACGCTGGCAGGTGCCGACAACACCGCACTGGTAGCTAACCTCCGCCAGGCGGTCCAGTGCGCGAACGCCAACGGCGCGGGTGCGGACACGATCCTCCTGAGCGGCCAAACTGTCGCCCTGCCCGCGTCCGCGCCGTTTGCTGACTATTCCGGGCAGACCGGACTTCCGCAAATTACGTCCACCATCAATATTCGCAACGGCACGCTGTTGCATGACTTGAGCATGGGCGGTTTCCTGTTCCGCACGTTCTCCATCGCCGCAGCCGGCACCTTGAATCTGCAGAACATGGAATTGTCGGGCGCCTCGGCGCCGTCGCCTGGCGGTGCCTTCCACAACTCGGGCACGGTGAACGTGACCAACAGCACCATCCACGGGTATGACACCAACAATCGTGCCGGTGTCTTGCACAACGCCAGTGGTGCCACGGCGACCATCACCAATGCCGTGCTTTACGACAATAACGCCGTCAATGCGCACGCCATCGACAATTTCGGCTTGGTCACCATCGTCAACTCAACCTTCGACAAGCACACGTCGATCAGTAATTTTGGCGCCATTCTGGAAGGCACCGGCTACATCGTTCGCAACAGCATCCTCTGGAATCCCGGCAGCGGACCGACGCAGATATCGTCTGGAAATACGGTCAGCGACAGCATCGTGAAAGGCGGCTATGGCAGCGGGACCAATATCCTGAATACCAGCCCGCTGTTTGTGAACGAAGGCGCCAATGACTACCGTATTGGGTTATCCAGTCCTGCCTTGAATGTGGGTGTGAACAGCTATGTGCCACTCGATAGCACCGATGTCGATGGCGACAGCAACACCAGCGAAAGCCGACCAGACCGTGATCTCAATCCACGCATCGTCGCGACAACAGTCGATATGGGTGCGTACGAACGTCAGGACGCAGTTGCTGCCGACTTCACCGTCACCACCACTTCGACGAGCATCTCGGTCACCGACAGCACCAGCAACGGCAGCACGTTGGCAGCCAGCGAGCCGGTTGCCAACACCCTGCGCTTCGACGCCGCGGGCCGCACGTTCAGCGTCAATGGCGGGCCGCTCATCAACGGCAACTCTGGCGATCTAGCGCTGGCCGGGATCACCAGCCTCACAGTCACGGCCGCCGGCGGCGTGTCTGCGGCTTCCGGCGCCGTCTTCAACATCGGCGCCACCAGCTTCAACGCCACCGCACCGGTGATGCTGACCGGCGGCACGCTGAAATCCACCGGCACCGCCACGGTCAATCCGGCCATCGTGATGACGGCGAACAGCGATCTGGCGGCAACTGGCGGCGTGATGACGCTGGCCGGCGCCATCAGCGGCGATTTCACGCTGCGCACCTTCGCTGCTGGCACCTATCGATTCGCCAGCACGGCCAGCACCTTTGCGCGGCTGCAACTGGCTTCGGGCACGGCGGCCCTGGCTGGCAACAACACCCTGCCGCCGGCGATCGACATCTTCAATTCGGCCAGTTTCAACCTGAATGGCTTCAGTCAAACGATCGATTTCTACGCCAGCAGCGGCACCACCCAGAACACCGGCGCCGCGGCCAGCCTGACCCTCGGCGTGGCCGGCAGTTCGTCCAGCTTCGGCAGTCCGAATTACGCTGGACCAATCAGCGGACCGATCAACCTGACCATTGCAACAGCCGGCGGCCAGACGCTGAGTAGCAACAGCAGCAATTTCACCGGCACCATCGACATATTCGCGACGCTTGCCGTCACCGGCGTGAATGCGCTTGGAGCCGTCGGCGCGGGCAACACCACGACGGTTGCGGCGACGGGCGTTCTCGACCTGCGCAACGTTGCCTACGCGGGACTCGAGGCGATCACCGTGAATGGCGGCACGCTGCGCGTCAGCACCGGCGTCAGCAGCCTTCCCGGCACTGTCACCTTGAATACCAGCACCGCCACCATCCAGGTCACCAATGTCGGCAGCGAATTGAACCTCAATGGCGTGGTGAGCGGCACTCAAGGTTTCAGCAAGACGGGCAACGGGATTCTGTACTTGAGCCAGTCCAACAACTACGTGGGTCCCGTCGTCATCAACGGCGGCAGTGTGCTGGTCACTGGCTCTACGCTTGCGGCCAGCACGGTCAGTGTAGCGAGCGGTGGCACGCTGGGTGGTACGGGCACCGTCAATGGCGCCGTTTCGGTGGCATCCGGCGGCACGTTGGCACCTGGCGTCACAGTCGGCACGCTGCACTCCGCAAACGTGACACTGAGCTCCGGCGCCACGTTTGCGGTCGGCATCACCGGCGCGACGGTCGACACCCAGTACGACCAGCTCGACGCCAACGGCACGGTGAACCTCGGCGGCGCCACACTCGCGTTGTCCGGCGCCTTCGTGCCGACGACCGGCCAGAGCTTCATGCTGATCGACAACGACGGCAGCGACGCGGTGACGGGCACCTTTGCCGGGCTGTCGCAAGGCAGCATCGTGAACTTCAACGGTGTCACGCTGGCCGTCAGTTACACCGGCGGCACCGGCAACGACGTCGTGCTGACCGCGGTGGTCATCCTGCCAACCACCACCGTGGTCTCGCTGAACCGCGCCAGCGGCAATCCGCGCAACACGCCTAGCGTCACCTGGACCATCACCTTCGCGAATCCAGTCGACGGCTTGACGCCTGCCAACTTTGCGGTGGTACCGACCGGGCTCGGCGGTACACCCACCGTGACAGGCGTCAGCGAAGCGAGCGGTCCACCCGCCACTCAGTGGAACGTCACCGCCAGCACCGGCACCGGCAGCGGCACGCTGGGCTTGAACCTGGTCAACGACAGCGGTCTCACGCACGACGTGACCAACCTGCCGTTTACGGGTCAAGTTTTCAACATTGACCGCGCGCCGCCAACGGTGACCATCACGGTGGCGGACACCAGCTTGACCGCCGGCGAGACTTCACCGGTGAGCTTCGTGTTCAGCGAAGCCGTCAACCAGGTTCCCCCGGCTAACCTGACCGTCGCGAACGGCACCCTTTCTTCGCTTACGACCTCCAACAACATCACCTGGACGTCGACACTCACCCCGACTGCGGGGATCTCCGATCCGACCAATGTGATCACGCTGGATACCAGCGGTTCCAGTGATCCGGCTGGCAATCCCGGCGTCGGCATCGCGACGTCGAACAACTATGCGATAGATACTTCACTCCCGATCCTTACCGTCGGCGATTTTTCACGGACGGAAGGCTTCAATGGTGTTTCCGCCTTCGACGTGACGGTCAGCCTGTCGGCACCCGCGCTGGCGGGTGGAGTGAGCTTCGATATCGCAACGGCGGATGGCACCGCCACAGCCGGAAGCGACTACAGCGCCCGCAACTTCACCACGCAGACAATTCCCGAGGGCAGCTCCAACTATGTCCTCTCGGTTCCGGTTTTCGGCGACGCTGTGCAGGAATTGGACGAGACGCTCCTGGTCAACGTGAGCAATGTCAGCGGCGCCACGATCGGCGACGGCCAGGGTCAGGTCACGATCGTCAACGATGACACCGCCGGCATCGGCGTCACACCGGCGAGCGGGCTGGTGACCACCGAAGCCGGTGGCACGGCGACGTTTACCGTCGTGCTGGCCAGCCAACCGACCGCCAATGTGACCGTTGGCCTGGCCAGCTCGGATCTCACCGAAGGTACCGTCGCACCTGCCAGCGTGGTCTTTACGTCCGCCAACTGGAACGTCGCGCAGACCGTCACCGTGACCGGCGTCGATGACCTGATCGTCGATGGCACTGTCGCCTACACGATCACCACCGCGCCGGCGACGAGCTCGGACAGCAACTACAACGGCATCGATCCAGCCAATGTCAGCGTCAGCAATAGCGACAACGACGCCGCGGGGATCACCGTCAGCCCCACGGCCGGCCTGGTCACCACCGAAGCCGGTGGCACGGCAACGTTTACGGTCGTGCTGGCCAGCCAGCCTGCCGCCAACGTGGGCATCGGATTGTCGAGCTCCGACACCACCGAAGGCACGGTTGCGCCAGCGAGTCTGGTCTTCACCCCGGCCAACTGGAGCACTGCGCAATCGGTCACGGTCACAGGCGTCGACGACGCCCTGGTCGACGGCACCATCGCCTACTCGATCGTCACCGCCGCCGCGACCAGCAGCGATTCCAACTACAACGGCTTGAACGCGAGCGATGTCGGCGTCAGCAACAGCGACAACGACAGCGCGGCCGTTACGGTGATCCAGTCGAGCGGCAATACCGCCGTGACGGAAGGCGGCAGCACCGACAGCTTCACCGTGGCCTTGAGCAGCCAGCCGGCCAGCAATGTCACCATTGCATTAACCGGAACCCAGGTAACCACTGGACCAACCAGCCTCACCTTCACGACCGTCAATTGGGCAACGGCGCAAACGGTCACGGTGACCGCGATCGACGATGCCGTCGACGAAGCCACGCCGCACGCCGGCTCGGTGACCTTCGTGGTAACCAGCAGCGATGGCAATTACAACGGCGCCACCGTCGCCCCGGTCAGCGTCGCGATCACCGATAACGACGCATCCGGCATCACCGTCGCGCCGACCACTGGCCTCATCACCACCGAGGCCGGTGGCACCGCCAGCTTCACCGTCGTGCTGGGCAGCCAGCCGACCGGCAACGTCACCATCGGCTTGTCGAGCTCCGACACCACCGAAGGCACGGTTGCGCCAGCGAGCCTGGTCTTCACCCCGGCCAACTGGAGCACTGCGCAATCGGTGACGGTCACAGGCGTCGACGACGCCCTGGTCGACGGCACCATCGCCTACTCGATCGTCACCGCCGCCGCGACCAGCAGCGATTCCAACTACAACGGCTTGAATGCAAGCGATGTCGGCGTCAGCAACAACGACAACGACAGCGCGGCCGTCACGGTGATCCAGTCGAGCGGCAATACCGCCGTGACGGAAGGCGGCAGCACCGACAGCTTCACCGTGGCCTTGAGCAGCCAGCCAACCAGCAACGTGACCGTGCTGTTCAGCACCAGCGGGCAGCTCGACGCCAGCCCGGGCAGCGTCGTGTTCACCACCCTCAATTGGAACGTGGCGCAATCGGTAACCGTGACGGCGACGGACGACAACCTCGTCGAGGGTGCCACCGTCGAATCGATTGGTGCCTCGGTGAGCAGCAGCGATCCGAGCTACAACAACATTGCGGTTGCAGCCGTGAGCGTGGCGGTGACCGACAACGACGCCGCCGTGGTCAGCTTCGCGCCAGCCAGCGTCAGCCAGCTCGAGGCGACCAGCCCGATGGCGTTCACGGTGACCTTGAGCAAGCCGGTTGCATCGGGCGTCACGCTGAGCTTGAACAGCGCCTTCGGAACCGCGCTCGCGAGCGACTTCACGCCCATCGTGGGCGCAACGGTCAGCTTTCCGGCCAGCAGCACGGCAGCGCAGACGGTGAACGTCGTGATCACCAACGACGCCATCGACGAGAGCGACGAGCAGTTCAGCCTGACGCTGTCGAATCTCGTCGCAACTGGCAATGTGTCGCTGGGGACCGCCATCGCCGGCGGCACCATCCTCGACGATGACGCCATTCCGACCCTGGCGATCAACAGCCTCAGCCAGCCAGAAGGCAACGCCGGCACCACGACCATGACTTTCACAGCAAGCTTGTCGGCGGCATCGGGCCAGGATGTGACTTTCATGCGGGCTACCGCAGACGGTACGGCGACGGTCGCCAACAACGACTATGTCGCGCTGGCCCCCGCACTGCTGACGATTCCGGCCGGTCAACTGAGCCTTAGCATTCCGGTTACGATCAACGGCGACGGCGTTTTCGAAGGCAACGAAAGCTTCAACCTCAACCTGACCTCCGTCACCAACGCCAGCCCCGGCAGCCTCACCGGCACCGGCACGCTCGAAGACGACGACCAGCAGCCGACGACGACCACGATCACCGATACGCCGGACCCGAGCGTGGTCGGCCAGCCGTTTATAGTGAGCGTGACCGTTGCCGCCCAGACCACCTCCCCGGTCGGAACGTTGACGATCGGCGATGGCAGTGCCAGTTGCGGACCGCTCACGCTGACTCCGGCGGCGGCTCCGAACAGCACCGCGAGTTGTGCGCTGATCAGCACCAGCGCGGGCCCACGTACGTTGACGGCTGTCTACACGCCGGCAAGCCAGAGCTTTGCGGCCAGTACCGGCACAGCCACACATCAGGTTAATCCGGCCAACACCTCGATCAGCGTGGCCGGACCTGCGCGCGTCCGCGTCAACCAAACAGGCAGCTTCACTTTCGCATTGAGTGTCGATGCGCCCGGCGCAGGATCACCAGCCGGCACGGTCACGCTGAGCCACGGTGCGAGCAGTTGCCAAGTGACGGTACCAACCGCCATGCCGAGCTGCACCCTGCCCTTCTCGACGCTGGGTCCTCGCACGATCGCGGCCGCGTTTGCACCCAGCGACGGGTCTTTCAACGCCTCGAACTCGAGCGGCGCTGGCAATGCACGGACCGTGGTCTATGCACTGAGCGATATCGAGGTGGAAAAGTCGGATGCTCAGAGCGTGGTCTCGCCCGCCGACCTGCTGGTGTACACCGTCAGCGTACGCAACCTCGGCCCGGATGCGGCTGTGAATATCCGCGTGCTGGACCGTGTGCCGGTCGGGCTCGGTAATGTTGTCTGGTCGTGCTTCGGCAACGGCGGTGTCAGTTGTCCGCAGGCGAATGGGACTGGCGACCTGGACCTCACGGTCGCGAACTTCGCGGTTGGCGCGACGCTCAACATTTCCTACCAAGGCAATGTCGTTGGCGATCCCGCGCAGATCGTCAACACCGCGCAGGTCGAGCTGCCCAATGACACATCCGTCGAGGACCCCAACCTAAGCAACAACAGCGACACGGATGTGAATATCAAGGACAACCTGTTCCGCGATGGCTTCGAGGGTCCGCAGGTCGATGCGCCGTCAGGATCGTTCCAGCTGCCGGCCAGCAACCTGCGCAGCGCACTCGACCGCGTCGCCGTAGTGGCTTATCGGCTGACCGACTCGAGGGGCGAAGCGCTGCGCATCTACGCTCGCGTGATCGACGGCGAACTGCAGTTTGCCCTGGCCAAACGCGATACGCAGGGTTTCCTGTCGCTTGACCCATGGCGCAGCTACATGGCTGATCCGACGCTGCACTGGTCAGCCGTGCCTTCGGCTGGTGGCTGGACGATGGTGGGAGCCGAATTGCGCTGATGTCGCCGCGTGCGCGCCAGTCGCGCGCGGGCGGTTGAGTACGAGCCGCCCGCGCCAGCTTCGCAATGTGCTGGCGGGCGGTTCCTTAGCTCTCGTTCAGTGGAGCTTGCTCCACTGCGCTTACGCGTCCTTGGGACCAAAGCAGAGGGCCGAGCTCCACTCTACAAAGGCGGGTTACGGGTAGATCTCGCCGCTGGCGAGTTTGCCTGGCGGGCAGACCTTCCAAAATAACTTCAACCCTGGCGATCTCCGAACGCGTGCCGTCCCGTACGTGAGAGGGAACGGCACTGCGCCGTCGGAGCTCCGCCGATGTCCCTCGATCTCGCCCAGACGCTTTTCGATCGCGACGCAGCAGCGCTCGCTGAGCGGGCGGGTCCGATGCATCTTGGCCCGAGACGGCGATTGCGCGGCATGCCGCGCGCCGACTCGAACGCAGGCACTTGTTGCGGGCTGGACGCAGGCACAGATCGCCCGCGGCTGCTGTCCCGGGGCGGCCAAGCCAAGGACGCAGTGGGCCAAACGGCCCAATACCCGGCGCGGGCCCAGGCCGCACGGCTGGAAAGCCGCAAATCGGCGGTTCACCTCTGCGCGCGCGCAAGGCCATTGCACGGTAGCGGGCTGGCATTGGAGATGAAGGCCTCCAGCGGCAGGCCGGGAGCGCGGACCCGGATGCCCAGCTGGTAGCTCATGTTGGGCGCGACGACCATCGGCAGGTCGACCGTCGGTGCCGGGCCATTTGCGCGATTGCCGCCCGGCACCTGGGTCGTACGCATCACCGGCCTTGAAAGTCCTTGCGCGCTGGTGCTGCTTCCGACCTGCTGACGCGCGGGACCGCCGCCGCCACTTGCCCCTGGCAATGGCCGCAAAGTCAGCCGATGCGGCCCGGCCGGCAGACGCACTCGGCCGAGAACATTGGTGTCCGCCGTCTCCCCGTCGATCTTGACGATCTCCACCTTGCGCACATCCTCCTTGATGCCGATGCGCGCGCCGCCACTGACCATGCCGCAACCGCTCAGTGCCTGCGTCATCGATGGCTGGATGGTCAGCGTATAGGCAGGAATCGAGACCAGGTCGGCCGGGCCCTTCAGGCTGAGTTGCTCGTCGCCACGACGTACCACGAGCGTCAGCTCCCCGTCGCCAGCCGCGACTGCCGCGAGCAGGACCGGACCAGGATCAAGCTGGGTGGTGACGGCTTGATCATTGATCGCCAGCAGGCGGTCGCCCACCCGAAGGCCGAGGCGCGCGGCCGCACTGTCAGGCGTGACCGCGAGCACCGGCAGCCCGGTGGCATCGGCCTTGCGCACGTCCACCACGGCACCGAGCTCGATTCGCTGGCGTTCCGGACGCTCGATCAGCAGCGGCTGGGTGGCGGGCAACTGGCCGGACAGGGCATTGATCAGCACTTTGTCGATGGCGCGGCTGATTTCCATTTCGGCGGCGCCTTCGGCAGCGGAAGCGCTGTTGCCGGCCACGGTCATGGCCAGGACGAGGGCGGTCTTGATCAGTTTGCGGGACATGGGACGACTCCTAGATTCTTATGGTCTGCTGTGCAGACGGTGTAGCGGCTGGTTGCCGCAGCAGGTCTTCGCGCTGGCGCCAAAGGGGTGCCAGCTCGGCATCGCTGGCGCCGTCGAGGTAGAGCAATTGCAGTTCGCGATCGAGGCTGCGCAGTTGCGCAGCGCGGTCATCCGGAATCGGCGGCGGGTTCAACGCCGGCTGGCGCACCCAGAGCAGCGGTGCCAGCAGCATCAGCACCGCGGCCGCGGCCGCGGCGACATATCGCAAGCGCTGCGGGCGCCGTCGTGGATGCAGTTGCGCGTGGGTGGCCTGCAGAGCCAGCCAGACCGATGGCGGTGGCGCTTCTTCCGGCAATTGCGACAGGCGCGCGCGCAGCGCATCCAGATCATTCTGTTCGCTCATCGGGAGTCCTCCCAGGCGATTTTCAGGCGCGCCAATGCGCGCGAGAGCAAGGATTTCGACCAGCTTTCGGTATGTCCGAAGCGGTCGGCCAATTCGCGATGAGACCAGCCTTCCATCACCGCGAGCCAGACCACGCTGCGGGTCACCGGATCGAGTTGAGACAGCGCCGCGGCGAGATCGATCGAGAGTTCGCGATCACCGCTGCCCGGACCCGCGAGTTCGATCTCGTCGATGGCTTCAACCGGGCGCGAGCGTCGCAGCCGGTCGATCGCTAGATTCGCGGTGATGCGCTTGAGCCACGGGCCGAGTGGGGCGTCTTCGCGAAAACCTGCGAGTGATTGCAGCGCGCGCAGAAAGGTTTCCTGGGTCAGGTCATCGGCTTCGCTGCGCTGCCCCGACAGCCGCAGTGCGAGCGTGTAGACCCCGGGCGAATGCTTGAGATAGATCGCCGCAAAAGCCGCGTGGTCGCCGCCACGCGCCTGGCGCAACCAGGCATGTTCGCTGTCGAGGGGAATGGCGAGGCTCATGTTCATGAGCATAAGTACGGGATGCAGCAGCAAATCGTCGCAGGCCGAATGAAAACTCGTCGCGGGTCGAACGCCTCGAGATCACGATCAAGGACGAGCGCGTCATCGAGCGCGATTCCGCCAACTACCCGCTGCTGCGTGAGCGCCGCGCCCGAGATCGAAAGGCACATCGGCGCGAGCGAGGAACATCCTGCAGGCGCCGGCGAAATGGGCATCCCACCGCAGCGACTGCCCAAAGCAACGCCATCATCGCCGCGAGCGGCGGGCGCCTGGAGCAGGCCGAAGAGGTCGCTGGGAAGTGCGGGCGGCGGCGGACGGCTCCTCGGCTGAAGTCAGGCCAGCGCCTGCTCGATCGCCGCGATCAGCTCGGGCGCGTCCGGCTTTACCGTGGGCGCGAAACGCGCGACGACCTGCCCATCGCGGCCGATCAGGAACTTCTCGAAGTTCCACTGGATGGGCCCGGGAAACGCGGCGCCCTCGCCCGCCAGCCAGTCGTACAGCGGGTTGCGATCTGGACCATTGACGTCGAGCTTGGCCGCGAGTGGGAACGTGATCCCGTAGCTCATCTTGCAAAAATGCAGGATCTCGGGCGCCGTGCCGGGCTCCTGTCCGCCAAACTGATTGCACGGCACGCCCAGCACCTCGAAGCCAAGTGCGTCGTAGCGGCGGGACAAGGCCTCCAGGGACACATATTGCGGCGTCAGCCCACAGCGGCTGGCGACATTGATTACCAGTACCACCTTGCCCGCGAACTGCGACAAGGGCAGCGGCTGGCCGTCGATTCCCGGCAGGACAAACTCCGAAAGCGTGCTCATGCGATCTCTCCAGGCGGTGCTGACTGCCGGACAAGCATGCCATGCCACGAACCATTGGAGATCTGAGTAGCGTGGCTCTGAGCGCGCGGAAAACCGGGATAGGGCCTTGCATTCCGATCGCGCCAGCGCCGCGTCTCGCTACGTAGCAAGAGCCCCGCCTCGCCGCCTTCACTCGCTCAGCAATCGCAACTCCGCCACGAACTGGTCGTATACCTCTTCGCGCCCCTCGCGCAGTCGCAGGAGATAAGACGGGTGGACCGTGGCCAGCCCGCGCCGGCCGTTCCCGAGCTCGACCCAGCGCCCGCGCTGTTCCATCAACTTGAACCCGGAACCGAAGACGGCCTGCGCTGCGGTCGCTCCGAGCGCGACCACGGTGTCGGGTTGCAGGCGTTCGAACTCGGCCCGCAACCAGTGGTGGCAGGCAGCCTGCTCGGACGCGTTCGCCCGCTTGTGCAGGCGTACCTTGCCGCGCACTTCGAATTTGAAATGCTTGACCGCGTTGGTCAGGTACAAGCGCGTGCGATCGATCCCGGCATCGCGCAGTGCCCGGTCGAGCAACTTGCCCGCCGGGCCGACGAAGGGGCGCCCGACCAGGTCTTCCTGGTCGCCTGGCTGCTCGCCCACCAATACGATGCGGGCATCCTCAGGACCTTCTCCGAACACCGTCTGCGTGGCCGGCTCCCACAAGGGGCACGCGCGGCAACTGCGTGCTTCCGCACGAATGCTGGCGAGTGGCGCCAGCGGCTCGATCGCTGCCGGCGCAACCTGCGCGATGCGCTTGCGCGGCGCTTCGGCGGGGCGTCGCAGCATGCTCTCGACCGCAACCGGCGCCTGCTGCAGCAACGTCGGAATCGACTGCGCCTCCGGCAGGTTCTTCCAATATTTCTGCGGCATCTCCTGGCGCATCATGCGTGGATTGAGGCGCGCAGGATTGAAGATGCTCGCGTAGTACGTCAGCCAGATGCGCTCGACGGCATCCTCGCGGACGCTGTCGGAAATACGGGCGCCGGCTGCATAACTCAGCACCTCGCCATCCCAATGCGCCGATCGATACGGCGTCAGCACCGACCAGTGCATCCCGGTGAAGCGCCGGACAAAAAAAGGCGCTACGCGTTCGAGCACGTACTGCTCGGGCTCGAACCACGCAATGAAGACGGGCGCCCCGGTGCTGGTGCTCTCCCTGAAGCGCACGAAGGCTTTCATCTTGTGGGTCGCGCGGGTCACGTCTTTCGCCATTGCGCGAGCACGGCAGATGTCGTCATCGGTCAGGTCTTCCATGAGCCGTGGCGTGCCGTGCTGGATCCGCCACAAGATGCGATAAAGCACGGCGAATCGTTGCGGGTCGTGGTGCGCCACGACATCCTCCGCGAGGGAAACGAACGCGGCGGGCACGCGCCTGGGCTCGGCGAATTCGGCCAGGAACTCGCCGTCCGGAAGCAGCGTCGCGGCACCGGGCTCGAGCCACTGCACGCTCTCCGGCGGCGCCCCACGCTGCAGCAGCGCGCGTGCATGGCCGCGCCACTCCTCGAAGTCGGCAAATGCCTGCAGCGCGACGGAGATCACGCCGCGAACAACTCGCCCTGGTCCGGCCGTTCGCTGAGCGCCCCGCGCAGCATCGCGCTCTCGCGCTCGGCGCCGGACGCGCGGTGATCGGGTAACGCGATGAAGGCCGAGGCCTTGCGCAGCGGTACGCGCAGCTTGCGCAGGTCCTCGAGCCGCAACAGCCGCAGGCGGCGCATCGCCAGGATGCGGTCGACATTGCGCACCCCGAATCCAGGAACGCGGAGCAGCAACTCACGCGGCGCGGTGTTGACGTCGACCGGGAAGCCATCGCGATGGCGCAGTGCCCAGGCAAGCTTCGGATCGATATCGAGCGGCAGCACGCCATCGGCCGGCGTGATCTCGCTCACCGCAAACCCATAGAAGCGCAGCAGCCAGTCGGCCTGGTACAGGCGATGTTCGCGCTGCAGGGGAGGACTCTTCAACGGCAGCAGTCGCGACGCATCGGGAATTGGGCTGAAGGCCGAGTAATAGACGCGCTTCAGCTTGTAGTTGGAATAGAGGTTGGAACTCGATGCGAGGATGGCGCGGTCGTCCGACGCGTCCGCGCCGATGATCATCTGCGTGCTCTGGCCGGCGGGCGCGAAACGGCGATGCTTCGGCTCGGCCTTGCCCTCTTCGATGCGCACCCGGAGGCCGCCCATCGCCACGCGGATGTCGGCCAGCTTCTTTTCAGGCGCGAGCGCCGCGAGACCACTCTCGCTCGGCAGTTCGACATTGATGCTGAGGCGGTCGGCATAGCGCCCGGCCTCCTCGAGCAACTCCGGCGCCGCATCCGGGATCGTTTTCAAGTGGATGTAGCCGCCGAAGCGATGCTCGACCCGCAACGATTTCGCAACCGCGATGATCTGCTCCATCGTGTAGTCCGAGCTCTGGATGATCCCCGAGCTCAAGAACAGGCCTTCGATGTAGTTGCGCTTGTAGAAGTCGAGGGTAAGCGTGACCACTTCCTGGGCCGTGAAGCGCGCGCGCGCCACGTTCGACGAGCGCCGATTGACGCAATACAGGCAGTCGTACAGGCAGAAATTGGTCAGCAGGATCTTCAACAGCGAGATACAGCGACCATCCGGCGCATAGGAATGACAGATCCCCATTCCTTCGGTCGAGCCGATTCCCCCGGATTTCAATGAGTTACGCTTCGGCGCCCCGCTCGACGCGCAGGATGCGTCGTACTTGGCCGCGTCCGCCAGAACCGCAAGCTTTTGCTGTATGTCCATACAGGCATTGTGCCCAGGTTTCCGAGATCGTGTGTTAAGGGCCCGACCGAGAGTCGACTCAGTCATGCGCAAACGCTATTGAAACGATCACAAAGAAACATTTCGCCTATTGATCGGCGTGCCTAGCTTTCGCTCACGACCTCTGGTTGGCGGGCAAGCGCCTATCCGTCTGCAGCGGAGCCTACCTACCCTACAGCCTTGGTAGCCCGGGTAAGCCGAAGGCGCACCCGGGGGATTCCCCGACGCCCCTCCCGGGTGCGCTGCGCTTACCCGGGCTACGGACCGCCCCTACTCTGCCCGCAGTGCCACTGCCGGGTCGATGCTTGCGGCTCGCCGCGCGGGGAGCCAGCCCGCGAGCGCGGCGGTCGCCCCAAGCACGAGGGTCGCGCCAATCAGGGTCGCGGGATCGGTGGTGGTGACGCCATGCAGGAAGGCGCGCAGGAAGGGTGCCGCCAGCGCGTACAGGACGAAGCCCGCAGCGACGCCGACCGCGGTCAGCACCAGCCCGTGCATCGCGACCCAGCGGTTGATTCGGGCCGGGCTCGCTCCCAGCGCAATCCGGACGCCGAACTCACGCGTCCGCAGCGCGACCATGTACGCCATCACGCCATACAACCCGATCATGCCCAGCACCAGGGTAGTCGCTGCAGCGATGGTCATCAGCGCAAGCGCGAGCGCGAGGCGCGCGGTCGATGCGCGCACCACCTCGCTCATGGTCTCGACATTGTAGATGGGGACGGTGGAGTCAAGGGTCCGCACGATCTCCCTGATCGCCGCAACCACTGCGTCCGGATCACCCGATCGCACGACGAGCGCCAGGTTTCGTTTTGCGGCCGGCTCGAGTGACGGATCGTTAGCCACCACCTGCGGACGATAGATGACGGGCGACGGCGCCGTGGTCAGGTCCTGGTCGCGCACATCACCGACGACACCAATGACCGTGTAGGCCAGCTCCGACCCAGCGAGCAGCATCCGCTTGCCCACGGCCCCGGTGCCGCTGGCATCGCCGAAGATCACGGCGGCCGTGCGGCTGCTGATGACGATGTCCGCTCCGCGCTCCTCCGCGAGCGACCGGAAGGAGCGACCAGCGAGAACCGGGATCCGCATTGCCGCGAAGTACCCGCTGTCGACGACCCGCACCGGCAGGGCCAGCGTGCGCCCACTATCACGCCGGAATATCTGCTCGATGGATTCGCCCGGCGCCAGTGGCACGCGGGACGTCAGACCCACTTGGCGAACCGAAGGCAGCTCCCGGACCTGCTCGGACAGGCGCGCATAGAAACTGACAGCGGCGGCTTCGTCGTAGCGCGCAAACGGCAGTTGGGTTCTCAGGATCGTCACCCCGCTGGCGTCGAAACCCGGGTGCACCGCCGACAGGTGCTGGGCGGTGCGCAGCAGCAATGCGGATCCGACCAGGACCACGAGCGCCAGGGCGATCTGCGCCACGGTGATGGTCGAGCGCAGCCGGTTGTTCTCGCGGCTGGCGCCATGGCTACGGTGCTTTTGATTCGAAGTATCTGCGCGGCGAAAACCCAGCAGCGGCACCGCGGCATGCAGCATCACGCTGGCGAGCGTCACTGCCAGGATGAACCCTGCGGCAGGCAGTCCGATGCCGAGCTCGGCGAGCCGGGGGACTTCGGCCGGACCGACTGCCGCCAGCACCCGAACGGCGCCCCACGCCACCAGCAGCGCGAGCAATGCCGCGGCCCCGCCCAGCAGGAGCGCTTCACCCAGGAAATGGGTGGCGATGCGCAAGCGGCCGGCTCCCAGCACTTGCCGGACCGCGAGCTCGGGCCGGCGCTCATCTGCGCGAATCAACACCAGGTTCGCAAGGCTCGCCCATGCCACGAGCAACACCAGCACGGCGGCCGCACCCAGCGTCAACAAGGTGGGCGCGATGTCCTGGGTCACGTGCTCACGCAACGGAAGTACGACCGGCGTTGGCCGCATGTCCGCTAGCCAAGTCGCCGTCGATCCGCCTGACTCCAGCCTGGGGAACGCTTCCGCCATGCGCGGCAGGATTGCGGCAAGCTCGTTTTGCGCCTGATCGACGGTGGCGTCCGCGGCGAGGCGCGCCACGGCGTGATACGCGAAATCCCCCACCGTCGCATTGTCGACGTGCTTGACCGGGAGCCACAGCCGCGTGCGTGCCGCAGGGAACGCGAACCGCGCCGGCATGACGCCCACGACCTGGCGCGGAACACTGTTGACCATCAGCGTCCTGCCCAGGATGTCGCTCGCGGCGTGGAAACGCGAACGCCATTCGGCCTCGCTCAGGATCACCGCATCGGGTCCGCCACGCATTTCCTCCTCGCGCGTAAACGTGCGTCCGAGGAGCGGGGGAACCTGGAGCAACGAAACCATCGACGCGTTCACCCAAGTTGCGATGACACTGTCGGCAGGTTTTCCGTCCCCCTCGGTCCAGACGTTCGCGCTGCCCGTGCGCGAGATGCCGACATCGCTCAAGCTTTTCGCGTGCTGCCTGTAGGTGAACCAGACGGCTGGGGGCTGCCGGATCTCACCGGCCGCCGGCGTGTCCAGCCCGACGCTGACCAATCGCTCCGGCTCACCGTACGGCAACGGAGCCAGCAGCACACCGTAGACCACGGCAAACATCGCACCGACCGACCCGATGCCCAGCACCAGCGAAAGCAGTGCTGCGATGGTGAACCCCGGTGTGCGCCGCAAAGATCTGAGCATCGTGGCTCCGGATGTGAGTTGCGGAGGCCATGCTAGATCGGTCGGGAACGACCCTGCCGCCGGAAAAAAGGAGTCCCGAAGGCACCTTGCCTCCTGGAACCGTGAACGCCAGCCTCCGTAAGGCGCACCGGCGACACCTGGGACTGCACCGGCGGCAGGAGGGGCATGTTGCTGGGCGTTCGCCGAGTGCTCCTGGCTGGACAGTTCGGCAGAAGACCACCCATTTCTTAAGTCGAATCAATGCAAGGCTCCGAACGATGTGATGCAATCTTTCCCTTGTCGGTCGCGGGAGGATGCTTGTGCGTTGGCTGCTCGTGGCGTTTTGCTTTTTGCTCGGTTCGACGCCGGCGAAGTGCACTGCGAGCGGCGGAGAAGTGTTGCCGCCGACGCGCATCGTCAGCGAGCCTTGGGGAATTGCGGTCGACCGCGAAGGCGTATTGCGCGCGGATTTTCAATGGTCTGGAGCCCAACTGTCCTTGTATCTTGATGCCCATACGATGGGCGAGTTGGCGCGCTTCCCTGATCACGTCGGTTCCCAGCCTGGAGATACGCCATCCACTTCCAGCCTGGCCAGCAGCCTTCAGGGGCTGGCGAAAGGTCACGCATCCCTCGAGTCACAAAGCTTCGTCGTGCGCGATCCCGGTGGTCGCGTGCGCTGGTCGGCGACCGCCGTTGCCGGGGATGCGCGCCCCGACGGGTCCGCGCTCATCGTCGAGTATCAGAATCCGAATTCCCGCGTCTGTGACCTGAGCCCAGAGGGCGCGGCACGCTGGTGCCGTGAGGTGCCCCTGCTGCAGAGTTTTCCTGGCATTCGCGTTCACGCCATGGCTGCCGGTGGAGGTGTGTTGACCTGGATGCCAACACAGTTCATTCCGACGGTCTCCGCGCCCATGTTCGCAGCGCGGATCCAGCCCGATGGAGAACTGCTTTGGACTCGTCAGGTCGCGGATGCCGAGCGCCCCATTGTCGCGGACACGGCTTTGGTCGAAAACGACCTCATCATCGTTACCAAGGGGCCGGCCGGGCCCGAAATACAGCGCCTGCGCGGCAGCGATGGCTTGCCGCGCTGGAAGCGCACGCCGGCGCCGCCGCTGACCGGCATTGCGATCAGCCAATGGCAGGCCGATGGTGACGGGGTATGGCTCCTTTGGGCCGATGCGCGTGGAGCGTTTGCGCTCGAGCGGGTCGGTAGCACCGGGGCACGCGAGCAGTATCGTCGAACACCGCCGATGCAGTTCCCGAGAATGCAGACTTTTCCAGGGAGCGGGCTCGGCATCTACGGCGACTACCGCGCGGGACCGGGTGCGGAGCTTTGCTGGTACGGAGTGGATGGAGCATTCCGCTGGCGTACCCGCTTCGAAGCAGACACTCGCGTCCACGAACTGCGGGTCATCGACCGCAACGACGTGCTCGTGGCAACCAGCCGCGGGCGCAATGCGACAGTCAGCGAGCTGCACCAGTTGTCCATGCAAAATGGGCAGCACCAGCGAAAGCTGACGTTGGATCGCTGGCCGATCCAGCCGCACTTTGTGAGATCCAGCATCCAGGTCGGCGATGAGTTGTGGCAGCTTGCGACAACAAGGTCACTGGATGAAACCGTGCTGGTTCGGGCGACCGCGGGCGGCATACGCTACCGGCCGCTCGGACAAGCCTTTTACTCGCCACTGATTCCGATCGATGGCACCGGCCCGGCGCACACCGCAGCGCTGCTCAGGACGATCGACGGCCTCACTGCACTCGACGCGCACGGCCAGATCGCCTGGCGCCTGTCCACGCCGAGCAGCTTTGAAAACCGGGCTGTGCGCCTGCTGGACAACGGCCAATTGAGCGTGCTGTTTTCCAGTGGCGTCGGCGACGAATTGCGCTCTGAGCGTTGGCGCATCGAAGATCAGACGGGCGTGGTGTTGCAGCGCGATGCCCTGCCGTCGGAGTTCTCGGCTGACACCCTCACCCCGATTCGCCATTACGCGGACGGCAGCGCCGTCATCGTGCGCCGTAACGCCGTGCTGCGCCTGCTCCCCGACGGCCGAGTGCGCGAAACCGCCCGTTTGCAAACGGAGCCCGGCTGGGACTGGCTGGCGCGCTGGCCCGGACCCGGCGGCACTTTACTCGCGCAGTACTACCAGTTCGGTGCTCCGCAATCGCCGGCCGGCGGCTATCCCATTGTCATGATCGATGCCACCGGCCTGCCACGCTGGCGCCGGCACTCAGTCCATGAACCAGGACCGGTGATAGCGCTGGGCAACCGCATGTTCACTGTCCTCTCCGACCAGACGACGGCCAGGGTGGCCGAGTTGCGTCCGAGCGATGGCGAAGTCCTGCGCCTGTTCGAGCCCCCGGCGGGCTTATCTCCCGGCCATGGCATCGTGGCTGCGGACGACCGCATCGAGTACCTGGCGATCGAGCGCGCAGCTGCGCCCACGGGAATCGTGCATCAATTCAGCGTGCTCAGCGTCGACCCGGATTCCGGCCATGGCTCCCGAGTGGGATCGCTGCTGCCGCGCGGGAGCAACGCGTACATCTGGCGGGGTCCGCAAACCCGCCACGTTCGCGTCGAACGGGATGGGCGGGTTTGGGTGATCAGTGAAAGTCGCCAGTAGGCCATTGTGCCGGGACGTAGCTGACCGGGTTCATTCACCAGGCGCATGGCGAGGTGATCGGGTCGTTTTCAGCCGTGGCTTCCCAGCCTAGCGGCGCTTCTCGGCAGGACGCGGGACCCCGTAGCCCGGGTAAGCCAAAGGCGCACCCGGGAAGGATCGGCGAAAACTCTCGTTCCTGGGTGCGCTGCGCTTACCCAGGCTACCCGACCGGCCATTGCCTCGAGTCGCCCTCGTCGGGGCTTATTCGAACCCGCTTCGGAAGAGTTGCGTCGGGACGCCTGCCTGGAAGGTGCCGGTCGCGACCGGGCCGCCGTTGAAGGCGCTGTCGACCGCCTCCACGCTCCAGCTGTAGGAGCCGGGAGCAAGGCCCGTCAGTGACCAGCCGCCGGCGCCGCGGACTTTGCCGGGCTCGGGTTTGTGGCGTGCAATCGCAACCGGAATGCCGCTACGGTGAAGCTTGACATCGTAGGTGAGCGCGGCTTGCGGCGTCAGGTCGTCGCTGGCGGGGTTCCATCGCAGGTCAACCTTGCCGTCGCCCTGGATCACGGCACCGAGCGCTGTCGGTGCGCTGGGCCGATTGTTCTCGGCGGGTGCGGTGTTGACATAGAGGTGCATCTGCGACTCGACCAGCCCGTTGCCACCGGGCACGAAGTAGTACCCGGCAATGAAGT
The DNA here is from genome assembly GCA_031425695.1 of Rhodanobacteraceae bacterium. GTDB lineage: Bacteria > Pseudomonadota > Gammaproteobacteria > Xanthomonadales > SZUA-5 > JANPJV01. The sequence goes on from JANPJV010000116.1 coordinate 71,530, forward strand.
AATCGAGGTCACCTTCGCCGTCAATGTCGAGCCAGCTGAAGGAGCCGCCGCTGCGGCCCATCGCCCGCGGCGCGGGCAGCTGGTTACCTGAATCGACGAAGCTCCCGTTGACGTTGTCGTAGACCTTGGCGCGCCCTTCGATGCGCCCGCTGGCGTTGTAGCTGCCCGCAATCAGGATGTCGATATCACCATCGGAATCGTAGTCGGCCCAGGCTGCGGCGGAGATGTCGGACCAGCCTTCGCAGGACAGGCAGGCAATGATCTCGGCCGGCACATAGGTCTCGGCATCGTTCCGATAGACGCGCAGGACGTTATTGAAAGCGCCGCTGGTTTCCCGGATGTGGCCGGCGACGAGCACATCGAGATCACCATCATTGTCCTGGTCGCCCCAATGGAGCTCGCCGTGCTCCACCGTCAACGTGCCGAGGATGTCTTCGCCGACGAAGGCGCCATCGTCGTTGCGGAAACGGCGGATGTAGCCCGCTTCATTCAGCGGCGAAACGTGGTTGACGAGAAGATCGAGGTCCTGGTCGCCGTCGAAGTCCGCCCAGGTGGTCTGGGCATGGGCGGTCTCTCCAAGCGCCGCGTCCGCCTCGCTGAAAAGCCAGCCGCCGCTGCCGTTGGCACCGTCGTTGCGCATGAGGACGGTGCGATAAATAGAGGCGTCGTCGTCCCAGATCGAGGGCAGCAACAGGTCCTGGTCGCCGTCGTTGTCGAAGTCGGCCCAAGAAATCGAGTTGAGGTCGAAGTCGGCCTGGTCGTTGTCCTCCCAGTAACCCGGCAGCTGGGTATCGGTCAGTACCAGCGCCCCGCTGTCGTTGCGGTAGATCACCGTGTCGCCGTCGGTGGCGACGGTGAGGTCCTGGTCGCCATCGCCGTCCACGTCGGCCCATGCCAGGTCGGACGCGCCGGCGGTCATGGTGCCCAAGGGCACGTCGACGTAGGTGAAGTTCCACTCCGTGGAGCTCACTGCCCCATCGTTGCGCATCAGCACCAGGCGATCGACGGCACTCACGTTGTAGACCACGTAGTAGCCGAGGACGGCGAGGTCGAGATCACCATCGCCATCGTAGTCGGCGGGTGCGGCGGCGGTCACCCACCAATCTTCGTTCTGCGGGGTGACGAACAGCGGATCCAGCGGGGTGACTTCGGTGAAGTCCCCGAACACGCCACCCGGGCCCGCCTGCACCACCAGGAAGCGGCCGTAGGAATCAGTAGCGCCGTCGTCGTCGGTCACGGTCAGGATGACCTGGTAAGTGCCCTCCTCCGCGTACAGATGCGTGGGATTCCGCGCCCTGGACGTCACGCCGTCGCCAAAGCTCCACTCCCAGGCGACGACGGTGCCGTCGGCGTCGGTGCTGGTGTCGGTCAAGGCCAGCGAAAGACCCGTCGCGACGTAGCTGTAGCCAGCCGTGGGTGGTTGGTTGACCGGCGGCCCCGGCGGGCCCGCGAAGTGGCGGATCACGCCGCCCCAGCCGCCGATCCAGGCATCACCGGCGGGACTGGCGACGAGGCTCCCAAAGGTGCCGAGGTTGAGCGCGCCCGAGTTCATGACCGCCCAGTTGCGGCCTCCGGTTGCCGAATGCATCACGACGCCCGCCGTGGTCGAAACCCAGAGCTCCTGCGCCCCGATCAGCTCGATATCGGCAATCTGGTCGGTCGTATTTGGAGTCGGGAGGATCTGCCAGGTGAGGCCGCCGTCGTCGCTGCGTGCCGCGTAGCCTGAGTTGCCCACGACATAGCCCGTGTTCGCATCCCAGAAATCGAGGTCACGAGTGGTCGCTGGATTGCCGGGAAGATCCACTTCCGACCACGACGTGCCGCTGTCGCCGCTTCGAAACAGGGACCCGTACGATGCCAACGCCCACGCGCGCGAACCGGCAAAGTCCACGGCCACATAGCTTCCCTGGAAGCCCGGGACCGGCGCCCAGGAATTGCCGCCATTGGTGGTGCGGAACAGCGCCGCTCCGCTGAAGCCTTGGCCGATGACCCAGCCCTCGGTCAGGCTGGTGAAATGCAGCTCCGCGGCACTGTTGAGCCCGACCGGTGCGGACGTGCCGGCCAGCCAGGTGGCGCCGGCATCGGCGCTGCGATGGACAATGCCCGCTTCGTCGACGGCGACCACCGCTCCTGGCCCGACGACTTGCACCGCCACCAGATCGTCCGTGCCTGGCGTAGTGCGGATCAACCAGCGAGCGGAGCCGGCAGCCCGGGTCAATACGCGACCGCCATCGCCGACGGCGATCAGATCGCCATTGGCGAACCGATCCATGGCCACGATCGTGGTGCCGGTCCCGCTCGACACCTGGGTCCAACTGGCGCCACCATCCACGCTGCGGATGACCATCCCGTCGCCCAGACCGTAATAGCCGGTGGTGGCGTTCGCAAACACCGGCACGCTCGTTGACAGGAAGTTCGGCGTGGGGCCGGGCGTGACGAAACTCTGCGTCCAGGTGAGGCCGGCATCGACCGAACGGTAGAGAGTTCCGGCGCCATCCGATGCGGTCAAGGACGCCGGGGACGCAATGCTGAATGCGAGCTCGCCGTTGTATGGGATCGAGAAGACTTCGCCCAGGTCAGTCCAGGTGAGGCCGGCATCCGCCGATCGAAATACCCGGTCGTCGTAGTCGGGATAGGAGCCGGTACGGCCCCAGGCCAGCACCACCGTATCCGAAATCTTGAACAGCTCGCTGCAACCGGCGGCGTTGCCGCCGGCAGTCCAGCTGACCCCGGCATCGATGGAGCGCAGCCAAGCCCCGTCGACGATTGCCACGGCGACTGTGGAAGACAGGAAACTCACCGCGCTTGCGTTGCCGGCCCGTACCGAGGCGAAATTGGCCCCGCCATCAGTCGTCCGGTTGACGCCGGTGGTGGAAACGCCAAGCCCCGTCTGCGCATTGGCGAACGAAAACTGGAACATCCCGTTGGGCGAATCTGTCCAGGTGAGACCGCCATCGCGGCTGATGTCCGCGCCGCCGTTGCCGACGATGACGCCGAAGCTCGGCGTCGAAAACACCATGTGGTAGGTCGACCCCATCTGCGGCAGCTCTTGCCACGTGGTGCCGCCGTCGGTGGTGCGGTAATTGGCGTTGCCCCACACCCAGCCATGCTGGCTGTCGAGGAAGAAAATGCCGTTCAACGGGCTGTAGAGGTCGTCCGGCACAGCGCGCTGGACCCACGTCACACCGCCGTCGTTGGATTCGAACAGCGCGCCACCGTTGTCGAAGGAATCATCCTCAGTGGCGATGAAGATCCGATTCGGCGTGGGCGCCGCGATGCCCCGGATCTGCAAGCCCGTCGGCAGCGGGCTCTCGGTGCTCCACTGGGCCGATGCCGGCAGGCTCGGTGCAGCCAGCACGGCCGCCAGCGCCAGCGCCTGCACGCTGCGGGCGACGGGGAAAGACTTGGGTGCGTCGTACATGGGGCTCCGATCTTTCGACACCGACAGCATTACGTCGCTGGGTGCTCTGCCCCGAGTCTCGCCCGCGATCCCCGAAAATTTCGTGATTTTTCCTGCAGTTGAGTTAGGTTAGGAGACTCCCGGCTGGCTCGAAATGGCCCCGCGACGGTGCGCCGAGTACCTCACCCTAGCCCCGATGAAGCGTACGGTCGGGCGACAGTTGCGAACTGCCAGAGGGGTTCGTGCCATTATCGAATTAGACCGCTGCATTCTCGGCAATAAACCTGGAGGCTCTATGTGAATAAAACTTGCAGCGTCGATACTATTCGGCGCCACCGGACCGGCAGTTACCCAGCTGGCGATGCCGCGGATCATGGAGCTCGTCGAGCCGGTGGTTAAAAGTGGAATCAAATCAAACGAAAACAAGATGCCGGAAAGTATGTTCCGGACCGGTCGCTTGTCGGTTTCGGTGCCGGGCTCGATATTGTTCTTCAATGCGACCGGCTGCCTGACCGCCATGCTCGATCACGAATCGCTCGCCCAGGACGACAAGAAGTGCTTGGAAGGGGAGAAAGTGCCGACCATTGGTGATTTCCACGGGAAAACCAGCACAGCGGGCAAGCCGGCAATCATCCTCCTGAGCCCGCTTTACAACGTGGATGCGCTGAAGGCCCTGCGCTCGGGGAAAGATGCATTCTGGGATGAACAACGGGCTGCGCTCGACACGCTCCAGCTGGAAATCGGACAGAAGTTTCCCGAAGCCGCCGTCCATCCGGTCTACATTCCTTTTGGTCAATAGAAAATCGGGCGGTCGGGTCGGATCACGCCGGGCATGTTCGCTTTTGGCCTGAATCCGTGAGAGGCGCGAGACCGTCCAGGTGGCGATGACGCATTCGCTGTTCGCGATTTACGATCAGCTCGTCCAAGCCATCCTGGGCATCGCCATTGCACTGCTGATCGTCGGCATTGGACTCTGGCTCGAAGCGTCCGCCCCTGCGTTGCCGGGCGCGCGGCCCGCAGCAAATGTTTACAGCGTGGTCAGTCACCTCGGCTACTCGGCGACCAAGAAGAACCACGTTCCCCTCGCCTTCCTGGATGCTTCGACCGCAGCCGATCCCGACCGCCAATGGCTCGGGGCACTGTCCCGCCAACGCTTCGTCATTCGTCCTGACGGCAACTTCGATTCTGGGCGTCCGGCGTGGCGATCCTGCTGCGCCGACACCTGGACGATCAGCAGCTGATGAGCGCCATGAAAACCTGAGTGACGCCAGCCTCAGCGGCTGACGCGACCCGGGCGTCGCGCGCCGTTGCACAGGGTCTGACGCCCTGAGCGAGCCCGCGAAAAATGTACATCTAGATTTCGTCCCGCCTTCCCAACCACACGCAGCTCGCGACCAGGATCAGGGTGCCGAGAAGGGCGCCACTGAGCAGGGCCTGTAGCGCCTTGGCGGGGTCGCTGGCCAGGACGTTGGTCGGCAGCAGCCATGGGAAATAGATGCCGATCTTGGCGGAGGTGGCAACTACAGCGACGAAGGTGCCGCCGATGCCGACCACCACGGGCGCGGCGAAGTTGCGGATGGCCATCGCGATCGTGAACTGGATGGCGACGACGAGGATTCCAGCCAGCCACATCTTGGCGAGCAGCGCGGCGAGCTGGCCACCGGCAAAGTCGCCGGACAGCGCCTGTGCGGGAACGATGGCGCCACCCAACAGGCCGCTCAGGATGATCGCGACCCAGATCAACGCCGAAATCAAGGCCATCACGCCGAGAGCGATGATGGCCTTCGCGGCATAGATCAGCCATTTCGGGTAAGGCAGCGAGAGCACGCTCGACCACGCCCCCGGTCCGTGCTCGATCTGGGCGAGCAAGGCGGTCAGCGCGGTGGCGCTCATCGGGAGCAGGAAGAATGCCCAGATGGCACTGCCCGTCATGACGAACCGCGGCCAGTCGCCAGCGCTTTTGTCGCTCACCAGCATCATCGTCAACATGATCAGCATCATGACGGGCACGCCGACGACCAGGAGCAGGATCAGCGAGCGCTTGAGCTTGATGCTTTCGGCGTGCAGCAGGCGGGCAAGCTTCATGCCGATTCACCCTTGTAGAGCGCAGCTTGCTCCGCTTGTCCCGGGCTTGCGGTGAGCTTTAGAAAAATGGATTCCAGGCTGGGGCGTTCCTGGCTGAGACCACTGACCGCGAAGCCCGCCTCGACCAGCAGTCGCAACAGCTGTGCGCGCTCGTCCGCGGCCAGCGCCCCTTGGATCTGCAGCTTGCCGTCGACGACGAGCGCGGCCAGCGCGTGCTCGGCGAGCAACTGCGCTGCCTCCTCCGGACGATCGCTCTCGATCCGAACCAGCGGCTGTGCGCGTGCGTGCAAACGTTCCAGTCGGTCCTGGAAGATCAGCCGGCCATTTGCGATCAACGCGCAGTGGTCGGCGGTCTGCTCGATCTCCGACAGCAGGTGGCTCGAGAGCATCACCGTGGTGCCGAAGCGCGCCGGCAGTCCACGGATCAGCTCGCGCATCTGCACGATGCCCGCCGGGTCGAGCCCATTGGTCGGTTCGTCGAGAATCAACAGGCGCGGCGCGCCGATGAGAGCCCGCGCCAGCGCCAGGCGTTGGCGCATGCCGAGCGAATAGGTCGACACGGTCCGCCCGGCCGCCTCGTTGAGCCCGACCAGGTCGAGCAGCGGCAGCACCGCTGCGCGTGGCTTCTGCAGCAGGATTGCGCCAATCTCGAGCGTCTCCCGACCGGTCAGGTTGGGATAGAGCGTTGGCTTCTCGACAATCGCGCCGACGCCGTGCAGGGCCGCCATGCGTTGCGACGAGAGATCGAGCCCATTGAGGGACACCACACCCGCGCTCGGTTTGATCAGCCCCAGCAACATGCGGATCGTGGTGGTCTTGCCGGCCCCATTCGGACCGAGGAAACCGAAAACCGATCCGGCCGGGACGCGCAGGTCCAGCGAATCCACGGCTTTGATCGCGCCGAAATTGCGGGACAGCCGGGTGGTTGAAACTGCAAAAGTCATAGAAGCCGTCTCTGGCGCCGAGAGACGGCTGCGGCTGCATTAGTGGCGATCAGGTGCGCCGGGGCGAATGCTGGAAGTCATTGGCGGCAGCGCTCTGCGCCCTTACGGGCCAGGGATTACCCCGCACGCGATGCGCGCACCGCCGGGTTTGTCAGCGTAGTTGTCGTCTGCCGCGTGGATGATGATGCTGCGACCGCGTACGTCAGCCAGGCGCAGATTCCTGGAAACCAGGCCCATCCGTGCGGCACCCTCGGCATCGACCATCAGGCGCGGCAGGTCGCCAGCATGCCCAGCGCCAGTCGGCCCTGCGTGGCGCCCCGTCGCACCAGGGTCATAGTGTTCCCCTGCCGCTCCTCCCGCGCTCGGCTGGCCATCCTTCAGCGCCGGATCACAACTCGGATTTTCATGGACATGGATGCCATGCGCACCAGCCGGCAACCCGCTCAACGACGGGCGCAGGACCAGCGCGCCATCTTCCTCGTCAACCTCGATCCGACCCATGCCAGCACCAACCCCTTCGGCTGAGATGGCGTGCATCGGGACCATGATCGCCTGCTTCCCTTGAGGGCGTGGCGGACTGGAGTTCACGCACGCGGAGGCCAGCGCCGCTGCGACGCTCAAGGAAACCATTCTGGAGATCAGGGTCATCATTTATGTCCGGGGTTTTGGATAGCTGAAGACATTGGCACCAGCGGCGAGCCGCGCTCTGTGCGGAAGCGAACAGTAAGCTCGCGTGAGGTAAAAAATCCAGTTGCCATTCTGCTAGGGAATCTCTGAACAAGTCAGTGGCTCCGCGCGGCACATGGATGTGCCGCCATTTTCGATGACGCAAGTCATTGAAAATGAAGCGAAACAAAAACCACGCTTTTTGTAGAGCGTGTTGGAACAAGGCCAGGATGGACTTTGTTCCGACCTTCCCTAACCGCGGGAATGCGTTCGGCCAATCGTAACCCGCGCGCGATGCCTCAGCGATCCAGCTCGAGAAACGGCCCTGTTCGATATTCGCGAATTGGAATGGCACCGAGGCTCAGCGTCGCATCGACGAAGTCACGGGTCGGCGCGCGCGAGCGGTTGCGGTTGAGCCAGGCGGACCAGAGTGCGTAAAACTCGCGGTATCCCAGGTGGTAGGTGGTCAACTGCGGCGACGAAAACCATGTGCGCTTCCAAAGGTTGGCAGCAAACTGCTCGTCCATCAGCGCTTCTTCGATCGCGAACGCGGTCAGCTGTGCCTCGCTCCAGCCCTCGGTGTGCACCGAGATGTCAGCGATCAGGCGGGCGATGTTTTCCAGTTGTTTCTTGTAGTGCGCGAGCCGTTCGGGGACACCACCCCAACCATGATCGAGCATCAGCCGTTCGCTGAAACTGCCCCAGCCTTCGGTGTACACGCCGTCTCCGAAAACGCTGCGCACGCGATGCGGCTGGCGCGCGGCGGTCTTCAGCTGCAGGTAGTGGCCCGGCACCAGCTCGTGCGGCACGATCATGCGATTGAACGCGGTGTTGAACGCACTGAAGAAGCGCGTCTTGTCAGCGACAGCCGCGCTGTCGGCAATATTGGGCAGCAGGAACAAGGTCTGCGCCTCGGGCGCAAACGGACCCGGCGCAAAGACGCCGCCAACGCTCTGGCCACCGAGCCAGGCCGGCAGCGTCGCAATGTGGAGCGACCGAGGCTCCGGGATGGTGACCAGATTCCGGCTGACCGCGAAGGCAAACGCGGCTTCAGCATCCGCCGTGTATTGCGCGACGAGCTCAGCAGTGTTGGCTGGCCGTTGCGACTCGACCGCGCGGAACAGCCGACGCAGGATCAATCGATCGTCGTGCGGCAATGGCTCCTTGGGATAGAACTGCGACCAGACCCCACGCCCGTACGCGGCCGCCTCTTCGCGTTTCTCGCCGAGCTCGCGATGGGCGCGCTCCAGGACTTCGGCCAGTGGCGTGTCGATCGCGGTGCCGAGCTGGAAGCGCAGCGCATAGTGGGCACCCAGTCGGAAATCCGCCGTGCCGGTGGCAGCCAGCTCGGCGCTGCGTAGGCCAAGCTTCTCGATCGCGCGTGCCGCCCGCTCGCCACTGCGGGCAAGCCGACGTTTGAGGCGCGCATCGATGCCCTGCGCCTGCGGCAAGCCATTGCGATAGAAGCCAGCCAATGCGCGCAAGCGTGCCTGTGCTTCCGTTGCGGCCTGCGGAATCACCTGGTCGGGGCGCGCCGTCTCGAGGGCGGCGAGCGCTTGTTTCACGAGCTTCGGGACTTGCTCGCTGCGCTCGAGCACCAGGGTCATGCGCACCGAAGCCGGACGGTCGTCGCGCAGGGCGAGGTAGAGGCTCGCCTGGCTCAGCGGCTCCACCCAGAACAGCGGATCGCGCTGCGGACGCTTGAGCACGGTCCACTCGAACAGGGAGTTGTCGATCTCGCGTAGCAGCAACTCAAGATCGATGCGCTCAGGCGAAGGCGGATCAGCCGCAAGTGCCGCCACGACTTTTCCCCGATAGTCACGTTGCAGCGTGATCCAGGCTTGCCGCCGTGATGCGGAGAGATCGTCCAGGCGGTCGTCATGGCGGTACTCGCCCGCAGCGGTGGCGCGCGTCGGGAACTGCGCGAAGTAGGCATCGAGGTAGGTGTCGGTGAGGCTGTTGGCCGGCGCCGGCGCAATACCAAGAACCCAGACCAGGACCAGCATCGACGACAGGCGCATGCGTTGGTATTCCCGCAAATGATCAGTCCTGCAGTGTAGCTGGGTCTGGTCAACCAGCCGTACCGGCAGTGCGCATAAAGGCCCCAGGCGCCAGGAACTCGGGCGCCCTGCGCTAGTCTTCAATCTTTCGTCATCAGGCTGATCACGAATCTCATGCGTGTCCCCTTGGTCATCGGTCTGGTTTTGATTGCCGGCGGCGCCGGCTACCTTTTGTCGGATCGGCTCAAGGCGCCGAACGCCGTTGCGACGACTACGGAAATCGAAAGCAATCCGTTGGTTACGCCGCCGGCGGCACCCGCCGTCATAGAAGCAGTCGCCGAAAAATTCGAGCACACGCCAGCGGTCGTGCCGCTGCCTGTTCCAGTTCCGGTACCGCAGAACCTGCCCCCGCTTCCTCCCAGCGATCGGCCCTTCGCGGAACAATTCGATGCGCTCGTCGCATTGGCGGAAGCGGGAGAACCGGTCGCCTCCTGCCGCCTGGCGCTCGACTCGTTGTATTGCCAGGAACACGAGCTGAGCCAGAGCTTCAACAAGCAGATGAGCGGCGCAGCAGGCTCGCTCGCGAAAACGATGGGCAACGAGCTAGCGGCAACGCTGGTCATGGGAGCCGAAGACAGTGTTTCGAGCGGCGCGGGCTTTTGCGCAGGATTTTCGAGCAAGTCGGTGCCCGACGTGAATGCGCTCCTCAACCGCGCACTCCCGCGCCTGAGCGTCCGACAGAAGCTGCTGTTGGCACTCGCGCGACCTGACGGCTCGGTCGTCCAGATCATGCGCGAGCCGCCGAGGAACCCGACCATCGGGGGCGGCTCGCTACGCATCTATTCGCAGTTCCTGGCGGATCACGCCATGGACTTCCTGCACGAGGGCATCGTCGCAGCCGACCCGATGGCGCTCGAAGCCATGATCTTGGTGCATGCGCCAGGCAGGGTGCCGGATGCAGGCTCGGTGGTCTTTCCATGGCTGCCGGACCCTTACAAGTTTGCTGGCTATGCATTGTTGCAGCAGCAACTCAGTGGTTCGGCGTCGCTCGGGCCGTTTGTCGGTGCGACGCTGGAAAAGGTCCGCGCAGAGCTCTCGATCGATCAATGGCAGACCTTGCAGCGAGCGGTGAATGCGGAAGAAAAGCGCTGGCAGGCATTCCAGGACCGGGGCCGATCCGCCCGACCTGATCCGACGACCTCGCGCGCCTCGAATCTCTGCGCAGGCACGTAGCGCGGTAACGCAACTAATGCAGTTCGTCGGCACTCATCCAAGGACCGACGCGCGATCACCTCACAGTTCCAGCGAATGCTTTTCGGTAATCTCGCTTTACCTGAAGGAGGCGCGATGGTCCGCTCGACTGCTCTTGGAAAGATTCGTTTTGCCCTGCTTTTGTGTGCGCTGGCGGGCACCGCAGCCGCCACCAGCTTCACTCCCGCGCGCAGCAGCGACGACCTGCGCAACCCGCACAAGGGCTACATGCACTGGGGCACGACATTCGCGGCCGACGGTGGCGTCGATGACCACTACGGGTCGCGCATCTTCCACATCTACGCGCCCTGGCGGGAGATCGAGACCGCGGACCAGGTGTTCGACTGGGCGGGCTTCGAGCAGCGACATCTGACGCCAATCAGCAACGTCTACCCGGACGCCACTTTCGTGTTGCGGCTGGTCGCCGACTATCCGAACAGCACGGGCAGCGGCATCGATGCCTATTACACAGGGGGCCAGAACGAGCGCGATTACCCGCTGTTCCTCGAACAGCCGCCGCTCAGTATCCCGGCGAGCAACTACGCCAGCTGCGATGGCGACGGCCCCGGGCGCGCCCCGGATTGGAACCACGTGAACCTGCGCCCCCAGCTTGAACAGCTGATCGATGCGCTGGACGCGCGCTATGACGGCGACCCGCGCATCACCGCGATCCAGGTCGGGCTGCTCGGGCTCTGGGGCGAATGGCATCAGAGCGGCTGCCCTGGGCTCGAGCCGGGCACGACCGTCAAGCAGGCCGTGCGCAACCGCTACGCCGCAGCGGTGACGCAGACGCCGCTGCAGACGCGCTATCCGCGCAGCGCCGACGTCGGGACCACCGAGATTGCGTTCCACGAGGATTACTTCCCCTCGTTCACGGGTGCCTGCAACCAGTTTCCGACGCCGATGCCCCTTTGCAATGACGACGGCAACTGGAATCTCGAGTGGGCGTTCGCGAATGAATCACCGTCAGCGCGCGACAACTGGATCAGCAACATCATGTCTGGCGAGAGCCCGCTCACCGACCAGAAAGAGGTCTGGGTCACGCGCCAGGCCGACATCGAAACCCTGATCCGGACCTACCACCTGAGCTTTCTCGGGCCCGCCGGAAAACATGAGGAGGCGGGATTCGCAAATTCGCTGATTCCCATCCGGCGCACGCTCGGCTACAACCTGCATCTCGATCTCGTCGATTTCCCGGGGACGCTGAGCGCCGGAACCTTCAATGCGAGCGCGACCTTGTTCAACAGCGGCAGCGCCCCGCTCTACCACGACTTCGCGCTGCGCCTCGAGCTCGTCGACGGCGGCGGGATCAGTCGCTGGTCGAGCAGCTTCACGCAGGACCCGCAAGGCAGCCTGCCCAACGTCGCATTCAACTTGTCGCAAGGCTTCACGCTGCCCGCGAACGTCCCCGCCGGCAGCTACAGCCTGCGTGCAAGCCTGCCCGCACTCGCGGCCGGGCGGCCCGCAATCGTCCTCCAGAGTGCGCCGCGCGACGCAGACGCCCGCGTGATTCTCGGCAACATCACCGTCGTATCCTCGGGCAACCTGTTCGCCAACGGCTTTGAATGACCCGCTTCATAGGCGCAACATTGCTGATCTCACATCGATGGGCAAGACGATGATCGCCAAGAACACCCTCTGTTTCTGGTATGACGGCTCGGCTCTGGACGCCGCGCAGTTCTACGCCGAAACTTTCCCCGACAGTGCCGTGACCAGCATCATGCGGGCCCCGGGGGACTACCCATCGGGCAAGCAAGGCGACATTCTGACCGTCAATTTCACCGTCTTCGGGATTCCGTGTCTCGGCCTGAACGGTGGCCCCGAGTTCAAGCACAACGAAGCCTTCTCATTCCAGGTCGCCACCGACGATCAAGCCGAGACTGATCGCTTGTGGAATGCGATCGTCGGCAATGGCGGCACGGAAAGCCAGTGCGGCTGGTGCAAGGACAAATGGGGATTGTCCTGGCAGATCACGCCCCGGGCGCTCACCGAGGCGATCACTGACCCCAATCCCGCCGCAGCCCAGCGTGCATTTGCCGCGATGATGGGAATGCGCAAGATCGACGTCGCAACGATCGAGGCGGCGCGCCGGGGCTGAGGCCCGCTTACGAGTCATCGCTGTCGCGACAGCGCGCCCCCGGCCGCAATGCACTTGCTTTGCCTTGCTGCCCCGCACAACGCAAGCGAAGCATTGCAGCCACGGCTGCTCCCACGACAGCACCGGCGTCGACGCGCGGCTCGCCAGGCACTTTTCCCGCCGTCGCGTAAGCACAGGCCTTGCGTGCGGCGGCTCGCAGACGGCAATCGGATCGAATGGCATGTGTCGCAGGCGCGGAGGGCCCTGACCTCGGAGGCAAGCGTCCGCACGTACAGCAGACACAGCACAAGCAATTGCCAATCGCTGAGCAGGTGATGCCCCAGCCCTCCCAAATTGAGCGACCCCGCTACGCCAACTCGCGCACCGAAGAAGGATCGATCGAGTACGGGTAGACCTGCGCCAAGTGGCGCGGCTGCGCGCGCACCCGCTCGAGCCAGCGTTGGACAGCTTTGAAGTCTCCAATCGGAAGGTCTGCGTCAGCGGCCAGGTGCACGTAGGCGTAGATCGAGATGTCGGCAATGGAATACGCCTCGCCAGCCAGGAAGCAGCGCGCCGTCAATTCCCGATCGAGGATCTCGAGGACTTTGATAGATGTCGCACGCTTGCTTGCGATCAATTCCTGCGGACGGCGCGCGGATTTTCCGGTCAACGTCCAATGACGCAACGTGGCGATGCTCGATTGCACATAGTCGCCTTCAAAACACAGCCACTGCATGGCTTTGGCCTGCTCGAAAGCAGCGTCGGGCAGGTATTCGGTGCCGCGAGCCAGGAAGCTCAAGATCGCGTTGGATTCGGCAAGAACGCGGCCATCGACCAGGCGGATTGCCGGCACGGCACCAGTCGGGTTGATCTGCAGATAAGCCGGTTGCTGTCCCTGCCCTTCGAAGATGCTGATGAACTCAGTGCGGTATCCGAGCTGCAGCTGAGCGAGCAATTGCCTGATTTTCCAAGCGTTCTGTGAAGGGAGGTAATCGAAGAGCGTGAGCATGCGCGGCTGTCCTTGCGTGTGGGCGACCCACTTTCGCGCAGGCTGTCGGCGCTGGCGCTCCGGATCTTGCGCTGCAATCGAACGCGCGCAGAAGCGCTAGGATTACCGTGATTCGCGCCTGGAAAACCACCGCATTGAACGATCAAAGCTTGCCGCGCCGTAAACCGCGTAATCAACCGATGCCAGCGCGAAAACTGTCGCTTCGAGCTCGGTCATGAGCACCGCTGCGGATCGCCCGCCACCGCACCTGCCGCTCCTGCTCGCGCTATTCGTCGGCAGCGGGGCGGCGGCGCTGATCTACCAGATCGTCTGGTTCCAGTTGCTGCAACTGGTGATCGGATCGTCGGCGATCTCGCTCGGCATCCTGCTCGGCACCTTCATGGGCGGCATGTGCATCGGCAGCCTTGGACTGGCGCGCGTCATCTCTGCGCGCCATCACCCGCTGCGCGTTTATGCCTTGCTCGAGCTCGGGATTGCGGCTTTCGGCATCCTGGTCCTGTATCTGATTCCGTGGATTGCGGGCGCCTATATGCTGGTCGGTGGCCGCGGCGCCGACGGCATCTTCTTTCGCAGCGTGTTGTGCGCCATCTGCCTGCTGCCGCCTACCGTGTTGATGGGTGCGACCCTGCCGGCCATCTCTCGCTGGGTGCATTCCACGCCGAGCGGCGTCGCCTGGCTCGGATATTTTTATGGCGGCAATACCGCGGGCGCAGTGCTTGGGTGCCTGCTGGCAGGCTTCTTCCTGCTGCGGGTCTACGACATGCCCACTGCGACCTGGGTGGCGGTCGCGCTGAACATCGCAGTTGCTGCGGTTGGGCTCGCGCTCGCGGCAGCTACCCGTTACGTTCCGACCGAAAAAGCGAGGCCGGGTGCGGGCATACCGACGGCTGGCGGGCACCGCGCGGTCTATTTCGCCACCGCCTTGTCGGGCATGACGGCGCTGGGCGCGGAAGTCATCTGGACGCGCGAGCTGTCACTGCTGCTCGGCGGCACCACCTACACGTTTTCGATCATTCTCGCGGTATTCCTCATCGGCATCGGCCTCGGCAGCAGCGTCGCGTCGCTCTGGTCGCGTTCGTGGGTCAGGCCGCGACTCGCGCTCGGGATCTGCCAGCTGCTGCTGGTGGGCGGCATTGCCTGGTCGGCTTTTGCGATTTCACAGTCGCTGCCGTATTGGCCGGTCCTCCCGGAGATCGTGTCGAGCCCGTGGGTGATGTTCCAGCTGGACTTGGTGCGCTGCGTTTACGCCATCCTGCCCGCCGCCTGCCTGTGGGGCGCCAGTTTTCCGCTTGCGCTCGCGGCAGTCGCATCCGAACAGAAAGATACCGCGCGCCTCGTTGGCGGCGTCTATGCAGCGAATACGCTCGGCGCGATCATCGGCGCATTGCTCTTCAGCATCCTGCTGCTGCCACTGTTCGGCACGCATGGTTCGCAGCGGCTGATGATCCTGCTGGCGACCCTCTCGGCGGCGCTCGTGCTGGCGCCGATGGCACGCTCGCCCCGCGGCCTGCTGGCGCTGGCCGCTGCCGGGCTGCTGGCGGTTTCTTTGTCCCGGACGATCGTACCGATCCCCTTCGAGATGATTGCCTTCGGTCGGCAGACAGCGGTGCGCCTGGGCACGGTCACTGAGCTCTATCGGGGCGAAGGCATGAACTCTTCCATCGGCGTTTCGGGAGCGACGGATCGCTCCGGCGTGCGCTCGTTTCATGTGGCCGGAAAGATCGAGGCCTCCAGTGCCGTCAGCGACATGCGTCTCCAGCTGCAACTGGGCAATCTTCCGGCACTGTTGCATCCGCGGCCGGCATCGGTCCTGGTGGTTGGCTTCGGCGCGGGCGTAACCGCCGGATCGTTCATTCCCTACCCCGAGCTCAGCCGGCTGGTCGTCTGCGAAATCGAGCCCCTGATCCCGACCATCGTGTCGCGCTTCTTCGCCACTGAGAATCAGGGGGTCGCGGATGATCCACGGGTCGAGATCGTTTTCGACGATGCGCGACATTTCATTCGCACCACCGACGAGAAGTTCGACGTCATCACCTCCGACCCGATCCACCCGTGGGTCAAGGGTGCCGCGAGTTTGTACACGCGCGAGTACTTCGAGCAGGTCAAGGCACGCTTGAAACCCGGCGGCATCGTCACTCAATGGGTGCCGCTGTATGAAAGCAGCCCTGCTGTGATCAAGAGCGAGATCGCGACGTTCCTGGAAGTTTTCCCGAATGCCACGGTTTGGGGGAATCCGATTGGCGGCATCGGCTACGACGTCGTGCTGCTGGGCTCGGCTGATCCGGTGACCATCGACATCGACGCGATCGATACGCGACTGACGGGCGCGAGCCACGCGCGCGTCCTGGCCGCCTTGAGTGCCGTCGGCTTTGCCAGTGCGCACGAGTTACTCGCCACATTCTCCGGCTCAGCCCGTGATCTCGCCCCCTGGCTGGCCGACGCCGAGATCAATACTGACCGCAATCTGCGCTTGCAGTACCTTGCCGGCATGTCCTCGGCGGCCAAGAGCGGCGGCACGATCTACGACAGCATTCGCTCGTATCGGCGCTTTCCCGAGGAGCTCTTCATCGGCGAGCCATCGCGCAAGGACGCCTTGCGCAGTGCAGTCATGGCGGACAAGGCGCCGTAGCCTTACCGCCGATCGTCAGAGTCCGTGACCGCCAACCGGCGCGGTTTCGAAATGGGCATCGAATGAGGCAATCAGCGGCTTGCCGCGGGTGATGGCCGCACGCACCGACGGCAAGGCCAGTGATGCCTTGTGGCTGTCAGCCGAGTCCCAGATCTCGGTGATCCAGATGGCGTCCGGATCAGCGGGGTCGTGCGCGACGACATAGCTCTTGCATCCCGGCATCCCGGAAACGCCCTCGAGGAGTATCGCCACCAGGGCGTCGCGCTGGCCCGGGTAAGCCTTCATGTTTCCAATCAAACCGTACATTCGCCCTCCTGGAGCGTAGATCGCGTCGCATGGCTCCGCATGCTGCGGCGCCGCAGCTGCGTTGTCGAGACGCGATCGCGCCCTGGCCGCTCTAGCGACGGCAGGGCAAAAGCAAAGATCGCGGCCTTGCCGCTTTCCCGCCAGCAGGGCCAAGCGCGAAGATCGCAGCCATGGCCGCTCCCACGACAGCAGGGCAAGGGCAAAGATCGGGGCCGTGGCTGCTCTCGCGACAGCAGGGCAAGAGCAAAGATCGCGGCCATGGCCGCTTTCGCGACAGCAGGCAATAACCAAGATCGCGGCTGTCGCCGCTACGAAGGCATTGCCGGCCATGGCCGCTCCCACCACAGCCGGGCCAAGAGCCAAGAGCGGGGCCGTGGCCGCTACGAAGGCAGCGCCGCGCACAAATGAAAAGGGCGGCCACTGGCCGCCCTTTTCATCACCCGCCGAAGCGGGATGTTGTCGCGATCAGTTTTGGCGACGGAGCGCCACGAACCCAACCGTGCCGATCAACATGATGAGCAACAGCAGACCGCGCAGATCCAGGCTCGGGATCGGCTCGAATTCCGCGCCCACCGTGACTGCAACGCTCAGCGTGTTGTTCGTCGTGACCGGGTCAGCGGTCGGCGATGCCGTGCTCGCCATGATCGAGGACGTGCCCGGTGCATTGCTGTACGCCGTCACTGCCAGCGTACGCGTTGCATTCGGTGCCGTGCCGCCGGCCCAGGTGCAGGTGATCACGCCAGACAGTCCGACCTGCGGGGTGGTACACACCGCACCCGCACTTGCCACGAATGAGCTGAAGCGGAAGTCCGGGCTCAGGGTGACGGTGATCGAGACATTCTGCGCGTCACTCGGACCGAGGTTGGTGCTGGTGGCCGTAAAGGTCACCGGCTGGTTCACCTGCACATTGGTGGCCGAGGCCGTGAAGGTAAGCGCCAGATTCGCCGACGTGTTGACCGTGGTGGTCGTCGTTGCCGTGTTGGGCGTCACCGGATCCGGGGTCGCGGCAGTCGCCGTCACCGTTGCCGAGATGACTGTCGCATTCGGCGTCGCCGGTGCAACCAGCACAACGATGGTCGCCGCGCGCGATCCACCAGCAACCACGGAACCCGTGAACGTACAGGTAATCGTCGCGCCACCCACGCAGCTGCCACCACCCGCGACCGAACCAGACACGAAGCTCGTGTTGGCCGGGGTGGGCAGCGTCACCGTCACGCCAGTCGCATCGGACGGGCCGGCATTCGACACCGTCGCCGTGTAGGTCAAGTTGCTACCCGCCGTGACGGGATCCGGTGCGTCCGTCAGGGTGACCGTCAGGTCGGCCGACGCCACCACTGCGGTCGTCGCCGTCGCGGTGTTCGGCGAAGTCGGGTCCGGTGAGCTCGAAGAACCAGTAGCCGTTGCGCTGAGATTCGCGGTTTGCGCTGCACTGACCAGCACGACGATCGTTGCCGTGCGGGAAACGGTCGGAGCCGTTGCACCTGCCCAGGTGCAGCTGACCGTGGTCGTGCCCGAGCAAGCCCCACCCGCACTCGGAGTGGCCGAGACAAAGGTGGTGCCGGCCGGCAGCGGCAGGCTGATGTTCACGCCCTGCGCATCCGACGGGCCACCGTTGGTCACCGTCGCGGTGTAGGTGAGATTGGTGCCTGCGGTCACCGGATCCGGCGCATCGGTCAGCGTGATCGTCAGGTCCGCCGAGCTACCCACCGTGGTGGTGGCCGTGGCCGAACTGTTGGCTGCTGTCGGATCCGACGTGGTTGATCCGGCCGTCGCCGTGGCCGACAGGGTGCCGGTGGTCGCGGCAGCGACTGCAACCACGATCGTGGCCGTGCGGGTACCCGTCGGAATCGTCGCGCCGGCAAAGGTGCACACTACCGGAGTCGCCGCGTTGCACACGCCACCCGCACTCGGCGTCGCCGAGACGAAGGTGGTGCCAGCCGGCAGCGGCAGGGTGATGGTCACGCCCTGCGCATCCGAAGGTCCCGTGTTGGTCACGGTCGCCGTGTAGGTGAGGTTGGTGCCAGCCGTGACCGGATCCGGCGCATCGGTCAGGGTGATCGCGAGATCAGCCGAACCGTTGACGGTCGTGGTAGCAGTGGCGGTATTCGCGCCCGGACCCGGATCGGGCGTGGTCGAGGACACCGTCACCGTCGCGTTCAAGGGTCCAGTGGCGCTCGCGGCCACCGACGCAACAACCACTACCGAGCGCGCATTTGCGGCACCCGATGCGGTCGCGCCGGCCCAGGTACAGACAACCGGGGTGGCGGCGTTGCAGACACCACCGGCGCTCGGGGTCGCGGACACGAAGCTGGTGCCAGCCGGGAGCGGCAGGCTGATCGACACGGCATCGGCCGGGTTCGGCCCATTGTTGGTAGCCGTCGCCGTGTAGGTCAGGTTGGACCCGGCCGTGACCGGATCTGGGCTGTCGGTGAGCGCAGCAACCAGGTCGGCCCCCGGAACCCCGGTGGTGATCTCCAGCGACCAGTTGGTGAGGGAGCCAGCGTCGCCACCGAGATCATCGACGATGTACAACGACCAGACGCCATTCTGGGCAGTCGCCGGGCCATAGATCGTAGCCAGGTTGAGCGAATACGGGCCTGCTGGCGCGGGAGCCGGGAAGATATCGCCAGTGACGAAATCTGTGGGCAGGTAGGTGCCCGACACCACCTGGGCCGCATCCGGAAGTGAAGTGGCAGCGGCCGCATTGAACGCGAGGTTGACGCCGACCAGGTCTAAAGAGCCCCCGACATCAGACATCAACATGATGCGCTGGCCTCCGGGCGTGACCAGCAGAGCATCGATGTCATCCGGGAATGTGTGCGAAAGGCCGTTGAGGCGCACCGTGAGGTTAATGACGTTATCAACCAGGCCGCTGACGTTGATCGTCGAGGGATACGGTGCTGCAGGGCCGGAAGTGGTACCCGGAGCGCCGGCCGGAATGGTGATGGCGCCGCCGGTGAAGGTGCTCACCACTGTGCCGCCGATAGTCATCGGGATGCCCTGTTGGGTCATCGTCCCGCCATCATTTAGCGGACCCCAGGTGGCATTGAACTGCAATGCGTTGCCCGTCGTGGTCTGGCCGATGATGGTGACCGGGGGGCTGAACGGGCCCGATGGAAGCGTCCCACCCACTTGATAATCAAGCCAATACGTGCCGGCTGGCAGCGGGATCGACAATCCAGAGGCGGTGACGGCCATGATCGGCCGGTTGGTGGCGCCAATCGTCGTTTCAGTGGTTCGGTAGATATTCGAGAACGCGCCCGAGCTGAAGCGGTTGGTCGTCATGTCGCCAAAGACGACCGTCGAGCCAGCTACGCTTGGATTGCCGTTCCAGATCTGGAACCGCATGTTGTTGAAGGTCGATGTCGTGGTCGAACCCGTCTGATAGGAATAGACGGTGATCGAATTGACCGTGGTTCCAGCTCCGACCGTGAAGTCGTCCGCGACGCGGAAGGCACCCGCGGTACTCGCGGTGAAGCCGAGGCTGGTCATGCCCAGCGAGGGGTTCTGCAGCCGGCTCTCATCGGTGCCGCCGGCGCCTGCGCCGGGGTGGGTAACGAGCGAAGCGCGTTGATCGATGATGGCATCGATCACGGTCACCTGCCGGGCTGACGGGTCGTGTGCGGGACCTGGGCCGGCAGTGCCCGGCGCTTGGTCGCTGGCCTGAGCGAACAACTGCGGCGATAGCAGGAGGGAAGCCAGCACCAGGGGCATCCAGGCTTTGCCGCGCGACCTTGGAGAGGTCGTGCTCACTGTAGAGGCGGCCACAGCAGGCATATCCAGCCCACCAAGATTCCGATTTTTCACGAATTTTCCCCTGTTGATTACACTGAACAACGCGCGTCGCACATCGTCACGGATGTTCGACATTGTTGGGTGTGGAGGCTAAGGGGCAATCAGTCGCGTGTCCAGATGTGAATCCCATATGACTGTGGAAATTTCCTACTCTGCCGTGGTTCATGCGCCCTTTTTTTTGCAGAATTGCCAAGTGGAGGGTCGGCCGAAGGTCCGTCGGCCAGCAACCGGTGGAACCGTGGAGCCTGCAAGTCGAGCTCGGATCAAGGCGATTGCCAGCCCGAGCGGCAGCCTCTAATCCCTCATGATTGCAAGTCAGCGCTCGCGGCGGCCGGCAGCGTGAATACGAATCTCGAGCCCCGGCCCTCCTCGCTTGCGACGCCCACGACGCCGCCGTGGGCCTCGACGAAGCTGCGTACGATGGCGAGCCCCAAGCCGCTGGCACCCTCGGCCAGGCCGTCGGTCTCGCCCTTGCCGAAGACCCGGGTCAGCAGCGCGGCCGGGATCCCGGTGCCGTTGTCGGCGACCGAACATTCCACGCCATCCGGAACGCTGTGCGCACTGATCACGATTTCGCCGCGTGGGGTGTAGCGGATTGCATTTGCAATGAGGTTCTGGAAAATCCGGCGCAGCAGTCCTGCATCGGCATTGACCTGCAAGGTGTCTGGCACGTCGTTCACGAGCCGGGTACTGTCGGTGCCCGCCACTGGATGCAGGTCGTGGATGAGGGCCTCAACCAGGGGCCACAGGTCGAGCTCACGGCGCTGCAGGTGAATACCAAGCTCTGATTCGAGATTCTTGTTCTCATCCAGGACCTTGGCCACGATGCGCTCCAGGTGCTGCACGTTTCGCGCGAGCGCCGCCAGCATCTGGCTCACCTCTTTCGACGGTTCAGAGCGCCGCAGGTGGGCCTCGATCACCCTTCCGCAGAGCGCGACGGCGTTGAGCGGCGTGCGCAGGTCGTGGGCGACGAAGCTCAGGTACTCGGCCCGACGCTCCTGCACCTGCCGTGCGAGCTGGGTTGAATAAGTTTGCAGCGCCAGCCCGATCGCATGGTCGAGCACGCGATTGAGCACATGAAAGGGTGCACCCTGCAGCACCAGCCCGTGCTCGCTCGCCAAGTCGTGGATGCAGCCTCGCAGGATGTTGTATTCGGCAACCACCTCCTCGATCTGGAACTGGTTTTCCAGGCGCTGCAGACCGTGGGCGGTCGAACTCGCCAGGGCATGCGCAATTGATTCGCCGGTGTTGGCTCGCAACTCGACTTCCAGTTCCGCGAGCAGCATGGGAATGTGGTCGTTGAGGGCCGGCACATCCAGGCGACGTGCGGCCGGCATTTCGCGGACCTTGCCGCGCCAACGCGACAGCAATGCATCCCGCTCGGCATGGATCAGGTCCGCAAGGGCTTTCATGATGTTGCCGGGTGCGGCCATGCCACTCGCTCCAAGCCTGGTCAGGGGAACAATACGCAATGACTACTGCCCTGGGTGTCCAGAAAACGTCGCTGGGTGTCCTGAAAACGTCAGAAAGCGTCGACGGCAAGCCCCGTGAGAGATGCTCGTCCACCACCGAGTAGTGACGCCTGTCGCGGACCTGCCGGTCGCCAGATTCGGCTGAACCATGCAAGATGTCAGCCGGGTAGCGGAGGACATCTCGATGGTTCGTCATACCGGGATAGCGGTCGGGTGGTTGGCACTGTGCCTGGCAGGCGCCCACGCCAGCGCCGCCGTCGCGTCCTTCCATGCGCCGCCGGTCACCAGCGGCACGCTCGCAGTCGACCTGCACGCCACTGCCGCAGTCAGCGCCAACACACCGGTCGTGGCCAGCTTCGGCGTGCCGTTTCCGCGCGGATCGATCACGACGTCCGCGCTAACCCAGGTGCGCGTGCTCGAAGGCGGCAATGAAATTGCGGCCTACGTGGAAGCGCTGACGCCGTGGCGTCACCGCAGCAATCCTGGCATCGATGGGCAGTCGCTGCGCGTGGTGCTGATCCAGATCGAAGTGAGCTTTGCCAACCCGGCGTTGGCGAAGCGCATCGAGGTCGTGTTCGGTGGCGCTCCGCGCACGCTGTCGCGATCCACCCGGGCGACGCGTGCGAGCACCTGGGCTGCGGTGACCAGCGGCAGCTTCCTGCCCGCCGACAATGTGCTGGAACCCATGGTCTATGCCACCTTGCCGGCGGCCTGGCTGGCGCAAGGCGTCCTGCGCCACACGCGCACCCTGCCCTTCGATGCGAGCAACGGCGCGGTGCGCGACACCCCGGCAAGCATGCAGGCCACCCCGAGCTGGCCCGGCACACAGGAAGCCGAACGGGCGCACAAGAACAATTTCTACACCGTGATCAACGAGGATGATCCGCTCGTCGCGCCGGCTAATCTGTGCCCCTACAAGAGCGCATTCGAGCCCTGGTTGTACGACCGCGCCGCGACCATGCACACGCTGTACCTGCGCAGCGGATTCCTGAAGCCACTGCGCGAGGCGGTTCGCCACAGCGAGTTCTATCGCGCCCGGCTCAATGCCAATGGTGGCTTCGCGCTGAATCCGAGCGACAACAAGTATTCGTTCAACGAATCGCTGGCCTACAGCTACTGGCTGACGGGAGACGAGGCCTTCCTGCCGGCAATCACCAGCACCGCGGACGCCCACAACGGCACCGCGCATGCGTGGAGCGCAGGACTTGGTTTCTGGACCGAGCGCAGCGTCGCCTTCAAGCTGATGGCGCACCTCGTTGATTACGAAGTCAGCGGCAGCAGCACCCGGCGCGACAGCGTCAATGCCATCGTGAGCGCGCTCGCCGCGCACCAGAACGGCATACCGGCCGGAATTCCGGCAAGCCGCATCGATGGCGGCTGGTATCACACCGGTGCCCAGCATGGCGACTGGGACGGTGCCGCCTACGGCGCATCGACCTGGATGACCGCGCTGCTCACGGATGCCTTGCGACGCGCATACGCCAGCGACGAAGACGTCAGCACTGCGCAGATGATCCGCCGTAGCGGCAGTTTCCTGCGCACGGCCCTGCGTACCGCGGCCAGCCAATATGGTGGCAGCACCCTGGCGCCGCGGTATGTCATCGAGCACGACGGCACCGACTTTGCCTCGACCAGCCCGCTGCACGACGAGGAACACGCCCTCGACGTCGGTGCAGCGCTGGCCTGGGCCGACTACTTCGGCGCCCTCCTCGGCCAGCGCGACCCGGCACTGGCAGCCGACGTCACCGGTCTCTACATGAGCTACGATCGTGGTGTGAACTTCTGGATCCGCCCGACGGCACCCGCGTCGGGCAACAGCGCTTTCCGCGTCAACCCCTGGCGCAAATGGGGATGGGAACACCGCACCAGTGACGGTCTGTCCTGGGCGCTGGCCGGCGTCAGTGAAGGCGACGGGGTCTATGCCAACGGCTTCGAGTAGCTTTAATTCGACGCTGTCGTCGGCAGCGTGATTTTCCGTCTTGCAAGGCAACACAGGAAAAAGGGTGGGGAAAATGGCCAGTAACCGATTCGCATGGGCACTTGCGTTGGCGCTGCCGACGGCCGCACATGCGGAGCTGTTGTTGCAAAGCGGGTTCGAGCCCGAGTGCGGACGCCTTGCGATGGTCGAACGATTCACGTCGCCGGCAGCCACCTGGCCGGCACCCTGGTTTGCGGTCGGCGGGGTTGCGCTCGCGGATGTGCAGGGCGGCGAAGCGCGCCTGCGTCCGCTCCCCAGCAGCTACACGCTGGCACGCATGTGGGCGCCGATCGCCACGCGCGACGTCGAGGTGCGCTTTCGCTTTCGCATCGAGCATCAACCGAGCCAGGGCGTGGCCTTCCTGGTGCGCCACAACGGCGGTTTCCTGAATCAGTCCATGGCAGCCGGTCAAGGCTATGGCGTGTTCGTCGAAGGCGGCATGCGCGGCCTGCCCGGCATCGGTATCTGGAAAGAGGAAGCAGGCGTCGAATCGCCGCTGGCCCACAGCGTTGCCGCGATACCCGGGCCGAGTGCGGGCGTCGACTACCGCGTACGCTTTCGTGCGCATCAATTGAATGCCACCAGCACGTACATGCAGGCCAAGTTCTGGCCGGATGGCACGCCCGAGCCGCTCGCCTGGCAGGTCAGCGTGACCGACGCGACACCCGCGTTGCAGAACATCGTCGGCGGCATCGGCATCGACTCGGCCAGCAGCATCCTGAGCCCCAACCCGGTCACCGCGAATGCCTTCGTCGACGACATCGAAGTAGCGCCCCTGTGCAATCCCATCCTTGGATTGAACGTCAGCCTGGTCGGGCAGACGTTCCAGTTCACCGAAGGTCCGCTCTGGCGCGGCGACCATCTGCTGTTTACCGATATCGCGGCGAATACCATCTACCGCCTGGACCCGCCGAATGCTCTCAGCGTGCATTTGGCGCCGAGTGATCAGGCCAACGGCCTGGCGCTCGATTTATCCGGCAACCTGCTTGCTGGCGAGGCGGTCACGCGCAGGGTATCGACGACCAACGCCACTACCGGCGTGAGGACTACCGTGGTCGCGCTCTACCAGGGAGCGCGGTTCAACTCACCGAACGACCTGATGCTGCGCGCGGATGGCACGCTCTGGTTCACCGATCCCGACTACGGGCTCACCAATCCGCCGACCCAGCGCGAGCTCCCCTTCAACGGGCTGTTCCGGCGCTCCGTCGACGGCACGCTGACCCTGGAATGGGCCGGCGTGGTCGGGATGAACGAGCCCAACGGCGTACAGCTTTCTGCCGACGGCGCCCACCTCTATGTCACCGACACCCAGCAGGCACAGCTGCGCCGTTGGGCCGTCGCGCTGGATGGCAGTCTCTCCAACCCGCAAGTGGTCGCAAGCGGGCTCAATGTTGCCGATGGCATGTGCATGGACGCACGCGGAAACATCTATGTGAGCGTCGCGACCGGCATCGAGATCTTCAGCGCCGACGCCGCCCGCTGGGGACTCGTGCCGATCCCGCGCATGGCCAGCAATTGTGCGTTCGGCGACAGCGATGGCCGCAGCCTGTACGTGACCGCTCGACAGGGGCTGTACCGGGTGCGCTGAGTAACGGATCGACGTTGGGAACCATCCTGCGCTGCGCGCACACCCTCGCCCGCAGGAAGTGCGACCCGTAGCCCGGGTAAGCGCTAGCGCACCCGGGAACCGTCGCCCGCCGTTTCCCGGGTCCGCCTTTGGCTTACCCGGCTACCGCGAGCGTATCGACCGTCACCTGCGAGCCGCGCGGCACATCCATGTGCCGCAAACGCTCAACTCTTAGAACTTCCAGCCCACACGACCGTAGTAGAAGCCGCCGTTGAACCCATATGGCGCGTGCACCGGGTACTGTGCGCCGGCCACCGCGGCGCCCCAGGGATTGTCGTCCGGCTCCTTGTCGAACAGGTTCTGGGCACCGACAGTGAGGTAGAGACCCGATTCGAAGTTGACGCCGGCCTCCACGTCGACCGTGACTGCGCTGTCGCCAAAGATCGGCAGGCCACCGTCCTCAGCGCGCACGACGTCGCTGTCAAGGTGATCCTCGTAGAACGAGCCGTAATAGTTCACGCGCGCCAGAAAGTGCCAGATGCCGCGCTTATGGTTCATCGAGAAGTAGCCCTTGGTCTTGGGCAGCGACTCTTCCAGCTTCTTGATGCGGGCTTCGGAAATGATGCCGGGGGTGAAGTCGTCGACCTCGGTGTCATTGAAGTTGAACGCGACGGCATAGGTCGTCTCGCCGCCGAAGTGATCGGTATCGAGGCTGGCGACGAGGTCGAGGCCGGTGGTGGTGGTGTCGAAGTCATTGACGAAGAAGCCCACGCGGCTGAGCGATGCCGCCTGTGGATTGCCGGCCGCCACCAGTGCGGCGCGGTCCGCCGCGGTCAAAGTGAAATCGGCGCTGCGTGCAATCCGGTCCTCGACTTCGATGTGGTACCAGTCAGCGGTGAACAGCCAGTTGTCACCGGACCAGACCAAGCCGAGCGAGGCGTTGTTCGATTCCTCTGGCGTCAACGCTTCCGCGCCATAGAAAGCCGAAATCGGATTGGTTGGCGGCAGCGTGGCGGTGTCGCGAAGCTCACCGTCAATGAAGGCGGTGGTCACCTGGCTGACATTCGACTGACCCGGAGTGGGCGCCCGGAAGCCGGTGCTGACCGCGCCGCGCACGGCGAAGCTCTCGCTGAAATCGTAGCGGCCGGTGAGCTTCCAGTTGGTGGTGCTGCCAAAGTCGTCGTAGTCCTCGAAGCGCACCGCACCGGCGATCAGGAACTGGTCCGTCACCTGCGACTCCAGATCGAGGTAGATCGCCCAGTTGTCGCGTTCATGCTCGCCGGCGGTCACCGAGTTGAAGCCTGGGAAGCCATTGGAGCCAATACTGAAACCCTGGCTGGTCAGCGGTCCGATTGCCGTCGACGCGGTATCGCCCGCGCTGATCTCGAACCGCTCGCGACGGAACTCGGCGCCCGCCGCAAGATGGAAGCGCTCGAAGGTCTTGCTGATGTCGAAATTGACGTTCGTTTCGCTCTGTTCATTGCCACCCGGCCGGAACAGGAAGCCGGCTGGCTGATTCGGTCCGAGCGACGCATTGACCGTGTTGTACATGAAGAAGTCGATGTCGTTGCGGCCGAACGAAGCGCTGAGATCCCAGTTCCAGTCGCCTGACCAGTTGCCTTTGATCCCGCCCGTCAGCGCCGCATCCGACATCTTGCCGCCGAAGCGCGGGGTGAAGCCGCCGGTGAACACTTCAAGGAAGGAGAAACAATCGCCCGGGAGCGCTGCGACCTGAGCGGCAACGGTTGCGTAGGGAATCAGGTTGCCGGCGGCGTTGCGCAGCGCGATGGTCGGACAGGCTCGGTTGGTGGGCGAACCCACCAGCAGCGTCTGCCCGCCGTCGTTGGTGTAAACGCCACCGCGGCCGACCGGGTTGCGGTAGTAGAAGCCGCCGTCGGTCTCGCGCTCGGTGACGTTGCCGAACATGTAGGCCTCGACGTTATCGCCGGTGATGCCCATGTTGAGGACGAACTTGGTGTCGTCCTTGATCTCGGGCGAACCCCAGATCTGCGCCGGGTTCGGGACGTTGGGGTAGCCCGCGGCCGCGGCTTCGGCGGCATCGTCGCGCTGGACGCTGCGCGATGTGGGGTCTGCCTGGCGGTACTCGGCTGTGAACGTGGCGAAGCCGTTGCCGCCAAGCGGCAAACCGATCTGCGCCCCGTACTGGTGAGTAAAGCCGTCGCCTTCGAAGTGCTCGCCCGCGAAGGCTTCCACCTGGCCGCCTTCACCCAGCCGCTTGAGGCCGAAATTGATTACGCCGGCAATGGCGTCGGAACCGTATTGCGCTGCTGCGCCGTCGCGCAGGACTTCCACCTGCTCGAGCGCCATGGACGGGAACACCGACAAGTCGACACCCTGCGAACCGTCGGAAAGACCATGGCCAAGGAAGGTGATGACCGCCGAGCGATGCCGGCGCTTGCCGTTGACCAGGATCAGCGTGTTGTCCGGCGGCAGGCCGCGAAGGTTTGCCGGGCGCACCAGCGTGGCAGCATCGTCGATGGGAATCGTGCTGACATTGAAGGATGGAATCAGGACGCGCAGCTGGTCGAGCACGTCGGTGGCGCCCTGGTTGCGCAGCTCCTCGGCATCGATGATGTCGATTGGGACCGCCGAGTCGGTTGCGGTTCTCGCCTTGCTGCGGGTTCCCAGTACCGAGACAGTATCGAGGGTGGTTGCCTCTGCTTCCGGCTGGGCGGGGGTCTGCGCGAGCGCGGTGGCGCCCATGGCCAGGATCGTGACGCCGCCCAGGGCCCATTTGACCCCGGTCGCCAACGGACTAAATGCGAATTTGCGATTCAACCGCTTCATGCGATGCGCTCCCCAAGACAGATGAGTTGGTCCGCGAACGGTTTTTTTACCGTCCACAGCGGTTGGCCTTCACGTAGCCTTACCGAACGTGAATCCTTGCAAACTAAAGACTCGTTAGCAATAACTTAACGCTGCCTTCAGGCAAGCGTACGCTCGTAACAGTTTCGTGCAGCGCGCACACGTTTGCGGTGCGCGAACGACAGCGTCCGCGCGTTGCGCAGACTCAACAAAGGCCAAGCGCTCGCTCGTGGTGGGTCTGCGCTGCGCCCGGACGCTTTCGTGGGTGGGCAGAAAGGCCGCCTTCCCGGCGACGCCTCAAACCGGCAGTCTCCGCCGTTCGCTCCCCAGCGCGAGATTTGCCAGCATGACGATCGAATTCACCACCGTCTCCGAGCCGCGCCAGGTCGACCTCATCCTCGCGTTGCAGGCCGAGAATCACCGCGACCATGTGGATGCCGCCACGGCCGCGAGCGATGGTTTCACCAGCGTGCGGCACGAGCCGGCGGTGTTGCAGGCCATGAACCGTGCCTACCCGTCGGCCATCGCCCTCGCCGGCGGCGAACTGGCCGGCTATTGCCTGATGATGGCGCGGGAGTTCCGCGACCGGGTGCCCGTGCTCCAGCCCATGTTCGACCTGCTGGATCGCCTGGAGTGGCGCGGCGAGCCCCTGGCCTCAAACCCACGCTGGTTCGTGATGGGCCAGGTCTGCGTGGCCCGGGGTTTTCGCGGCATGGCAGTCTTCGATGGGATTTACCATGAGCTGCGCCGGGTCTATTCCCCGCAGTTCGATTTCGTCGTGACCGAAATCTCCCAACGCAACCCGCGCTCCCTGAACGCGCACAAACGCGTTGGCTTCAAGCCCCTGCACGTCTATCCCGACCCAGCCACCGCGGAAATGTGGGAAGTGGTGGTCTGGGACTGGCGCTGACGCAATTTTGAAAGGCCTCGCACAGTGCAGTTGCCTTGCACGTGACACCGGGCGCAGCCATCCTCGACGGAATATTCCTGCGAGCCGACGCCATGGCCCACGCCAAGAACGCCAAGTATCTCAAGCTCATCGAATTTTGCGCGGCACTCCCGGACGAGCCCTGTGCGGTCGTCCATCCGTGTGACGGGCCGTCGCTGAGTGGCGCGGTGCGTGCCGGGGAAGCGGGACTGATCCGTCCAATCCTGGTCGGGCCGCGCATCCGCATCGAGCGCATCGCTGCCGAAAACGGCTTGCGTATTGCGGGCCTGGAGCTGATCGACACGCCGCATAGCCATGCATCGGCTGAACAGGCAGCGCTGCTGGTGCGCGAAGGACGTGCGCGCATGCTCATGAAGGGCAGTCTGCAGACCCATGAGCTGCTCGCAGTGGTGGTCGCGCGCGAATCCGGCCTGCGTACCGATCGGCGCATCAGCCATTGTTTCGTGATGGACGTGCCGGCGATCGATCGCGTCGTGATCATCGCCGACGCCGCGGTCAATATTTTTCCGACGCTCGACGAGAAGCTCGATATCGTGCAGAACTCAATCGACCTGGCGCATGCGCTCGGCATTCCCGAGCCGCGCGTGGCGATTCTCTCGGCGACCGAGAAGGTCAACTCGAAAATCCAGTCGACGCTGGACGCCGCAGCGCTGTGCAAGATGGCGGATCGCGGCCAGATCACCGGGGGGCTGCTCGACGGGCCACTGGCGCTCGACAATGCGGTCGATCTCGACGCGGCGAAGATCAAGAAAATCGATTCCCCCGTGGCCGGCCGCGCCGACATCCTGATCGCGCCGGACATGGAAGCCGGCAACATGCTCGCCAAGAGCTTGAGCTTCATGGCCGATGCCGATGCGGCCGGCATCGTTCTCGGTGCGCGTGTTCCCATCATCCTGACCAGCCGCGCGGATTCTTTGGAAACGCGTCTTGCCTCCGCGGCGATCGCGGTGCTGGTCGCACGCGACCGTGATCGGCGCGCGGAGCAGGCGCTGCTGAGCTACCAGTCCGGCCAAGGCTGAATCGATGGTCCGCGCCATCCTGACCTTGAATGCAGGTTCGTCGAGCCTGAAGTTCGCCCTGCATGTGCACCAGGTCGATGGCAGCCTGGCAATGCAACTCGACGGCCAGACTGCCGATCTCTACGGAAGCCCGCGCTTCGAAGCGCGCGACGCGAGCGGCCAGGCCGCGCCCGCACACGATGTCAGCGGTTCCGACCCCTTGGAATGGCTCCTCGACTGGCTGCGCGAGAATGGCCACGCCTTCGATGCGGTCGGTCACCGGGTGGTCCATGGCGGCATGCACTACGCCGAGGCGGTACGCGTCGATGCCGCGGTCCTGGCAGCGCTCGAGTCCCTGGTCGCGCTCGCGCCCCTGCACCAGCCGCACAATCTCGCGCCAATCCGGCGCATCGCGGCGCTCCACCCGGCTCTGCCGCAGGTCGCCTGCTTCGATACCGCGTTTCACCGCAGCAACAGCGAAATGGTGCAGCGCTATGCACTGCCGGATGAGCTGCACCAGCGCGGCATCCGTCGCTACGGTTTTCATGGCCTGTCGTATGCGCACATTGCCGCCGTGCTCGGCCGGTACGATTCACGCGCAGCAGCTGGAAAATGCATCGTGCTGCACCTGGGCAATGGTGCGAGCCTGTGCGCACTCGATGGCGGCGTCAGCATTGCCAGCAGCATGGGCTTCAGCGCGCTCGACGGCGTGCCGATGTCTACCCGTTGCGGCGCGCTCGATCCCGGCGCGCTCCTGCACCTCATGACCGCGCATGGCATGGATGCCGCAGCACTGGAAAGACTGCTCTACCGTGAATCTGGTTTGCTCGGAATCTCAGGCGTGTCCGGCGACATGCGCGTCCTCGGCGCCTCGAGTGAGCCCCGCGCAGCATTCGCCATCGACGTTTTCGTCTACCGCATCGTGCGTGAGATCGGCTCGCTGGTTGCCGCCCTCGGCGGCCTCGACGCCCTCGTGTTCACTGCCGGTATCGGCGAGAACGCCCCGGATATCCGCGCTCGCGTCGTACAGGGGCTGACTTGGCTGGACGCGCGCCTTGACCCGGCCGCCAACGCCCGCCACGGACCCCTTATCACCGACGTCGAGAGCAGCATCGCCGCCTGGGTGATTCCGACTGACGAGGAAGGGGTCATCGCGCGCCAGAGCTTTGCGGTACTCGACGCTGGAGAAGCCGCAATCAATCGACGGGAATACTGACCTGCGGTCGCTGCGTAGTGGAAGCCCAGTCAGTACTGGAAAGAGCGCAGCGCAACACTGAAGCCGCGGCAACGCCGTCTCGGACACGACACATCAACAATGCAATGATCCGGGCGTTGATGGCGATCAACGATACGGGAAACCATGACCGACAGTCAGTGCTACACCGTCACGCTCGATGACGTGGCGCATCGGTCATGTCGGTCAACGGTATCGCGGAGCGCGCCGTTCGCCGCTCCACACCTGCTCATGCTTGAACCCGGCGCATGAAACGGGTGTTGCCAGTGCAAACTGCGGCCGGCGTGGCGCTGATGGCCTTGGCGACGGTGGTTTTGCTTGGCTGGGTCCTGCAGCAGCCCGCCATGGTCCGCTTGCACCCTCAGTTTGTGGCGATGGTCTCCAGCACCGCGCTGTGCTTCCTGCTGCTGGGGTTTGCATTCGTCACGTCAGCAGGGCGACCTGGCCGTCATCTCGCGGTTCGCACCGGTGCAGGACTGGCGGTGATCGCGATCAGTCTGCCGCCGCTGCTCGCCACGCTGGTCGATATCGACCTGGTCCTGGATTTCCGCGACTTCCACGCCTGGGTGGGGGACAGCAACCCCCGGCCGGGCCGGATGGCGCCCAACACTGCGATCGGATTCATTCTTGCCGGATTGGTCCTGGTGCTCGCACCCAGGGTATCGAGCAAGCTCAGCGCCACCGTAGTGCAGGTGGCCACCATGCTGGTGTTGCTGCTCGGCCTGACCGGGCTGGTCGGCTACGCACTGCAACTCGACTTATTGTATCCGTCGTTCAAGGCATCGCGGATGGCGGTGCATACGGCGCTCGGCATGATCGTCACCGGCTTGGCGCTATGGCATGGCTGGCACGGTCGCGACTGGTACCAGGGTCGCCACTACTTTCACGACGTCGAAAAAATCGCATTCGTCGGAACCGCCCTGCTGGTCATGGTCGGGGCGACCGCCGGGGTCGCGGGCTTGGCGGCCCAGCAGACCACGCTGGAGCGCAATTTCGCCGACAGCCTGCGCATGGATCTGCACAGCCGAGTCGCGTCGCTCAATTCGGAGCTGAATTCCAGGATTGCACAAGCCCGCAACACCGCCGCCCTGCTGCAGCTTCTCGGACTGCCCCGCGCGCCGGAGGCAAACGTCGGCCCGACAGCCGCTACCGCGCTGCAGCGCGCTGCAGCGCGCCTGCTTTCTGCAGATACCTCGGCCATCAGCGTACTCGACGCGGCGGGGCTCGAAATTCTGCGTGCTGGCCAGTTCGCCGAGCAGCCACCGATTGCAGCAGCCCTCGCCCTGGAGGTGCCAGCGACCTTGTTGTGGGCGGACGGCTTCCTTCTGCGCATCGTTGTCCCGATGCTCGACAGTGGGCGGCAGGTCGGCACGCTGACCCTGGAAAGCAAGTTGCCGCTGGGCGAACAGCTGTTAAGCGCGGAGGGACTCGGCGAAACGGGTGAAGTGGGCTTGTGCATCCCGGTCAATGAGCAGCAGGTGCGATGTTTCCCGCAGTTTCGAAATCCACGCGTCTACCAAGCCAACCGGCGCAGCAAAAACGGCAAGTACACGCCTATCGGCCTGGCGCTTCAGGGTCGATCGGGTGCCTTCAATGGGCTCGACTATCGCGGGAACAACGTTCTTGCCGCCTATCAGTCCCTGGCCGCGACGGGGCTGGGTTTCGTGGTCAAGAAAGACACGCAGGAGCTGTTTCGCCCGATCCGCACGAGCTTGCAGTGGACGGTGCCGCTGCTGCTGCTCACGATCGGTGTCGGGACCGTGCTGCTGCGCTTGCAGGTCAAGCCGCTGGCCGCCCGGCTGATGCAATTCGAGCGCACCGTCATCGACAGCGAAACTGAAATCCGCACGGTAGTTGAAAGTGTGGGCGACGGGATCATCACGCTCGATGAGTTTAGTCGGATCCGATCGATTAACGGCGCGGCTACGCGAATTTTCGGCTATGCCCCCGACGAGCTCATTGGCACACGCATCGAGGCGCTGATGCCAGCGGAACGGCGCAGCGCCCATGCGCATGGCATGCAGCGCTACCTCAGCGGAGGCGCGCCAGCGGTGATCGGCCAGCAAAACATGGAGCTTCCAGGGCTGCGCAAGGAAGGCAGCATCTTCCCACTCGAACTGACGGTCAACGAGATGCAAGCCGGCGGGCGGCGACTGTTCGTCGGCATCGTGCGTGACATTACCGAGCGCAAGGCGGTCGAGATTGCACTGCAGCAGCGCAACGCCGAACTGGAGGCGTTGAACGCCAAGCTGGTGAATACACAGAACCAATTGGTGCAGTCAGAGAAAATGTCTTCAATCGGCCAGCTCGCTGCCGGCGTGGCGCACGAGATCAACAACCCGGTGGGCTACGTGTTCTCCAATTTTGGCAGCCTGGAGCGCTATGTCGCCAAGCTGGTCACCGTCCTTCAGGCGTATGCCGAACTGGAGCACGAACTGCCGCCCGACAACGCCACGCTGCGCGCGGTGTGGCAGCTTAAGGACTCGATTGAACTGGACTTCCTGATCAAAGACATGTCCAGCCTGGTCAGCGAATCGCGCGAGGGGCTGGAACGCGTGCGCAAGATCGTTCAGGACCTCAAGGACTTCTCACACATCGAAGCGCCGGAATGGCAGCTGGCCGATCTGCATCTGGGGCTGGAGAGCACGCTGAACATCGTCGCGCACGAGCTCAAGTACAAAGCCGAGGTGATCCGCGATTACGGCGAGCTGCCGCTGGTCCGCTGCCTGCCATTTCAGATCAACCAGGTGTTCCTGAACCTGCTGGTCAATGCCAGCCAAGCGATTCAAGCGCATGGAAGAATCACCGTGCGGACGCGCCGGGCCGACGACGAGGTCGTGATCCAGATTGCCGACGACGGCAGCGGCATTGCCGCCGCTAACTTGGCGCGGATCTTCGAACCGTTCTTTACGACCAAGCCGATCGGTGTCGGTACCGGATTGGGGCTATCGGTGTCTTGGGGGATAGTCCAGACCCACGGCGGGCGCATTGAGGTCCAGAGTACGCCTGGAGCCGGCACCGAGTTCACGGTTCGCCTGCCCATCCAGCCGCCCAGCGATAACCTGGGGGAGTCGGCCTGAGGAGCAGCCGCTTGACCTGAGCACGGCAATACCGGTCCCTTGCTGCCGGATGCTGCGAGCCAGGCCATGCAGCAGCGGGAACGGCGTGTGCCCAACTTCAAACGCTGTCATTCGCCCTCAATCGCCTCTGATCAGTCTTGGTCTGTGTGGACGGTTGTTGCTCAGGATTGGTTTTGTCTGTGGTTGTTTGAGTTCCACTACCGCCCGACGCCGAAGTGATCGTGCGAGCATTGCCCGATGGGCCTAAAACGTTCCTACCCGATGCGCCAGTGGCTGCTGCCTATCCTGCTGCTGGGGACGTTGGCACTGGGCCTGTTTGCAGTGGCCTTTCAGGTGGATCACCTGCTGTCGGCTGGAGCGGGGTCGGCCGTGAATCGCTACCTGGCTATCGATGCAGACCGCATCAGTGACGCGATCAGCCAGTTGGCACCGGCGATGGTGGCCTTGCTCGGGATCGTGGTGACGGTGGTCGCGATCATCGTGCAGCTCGCGGCGGGGCGGCATGCGGGCGTTGCGCGGATGTTCCTGCGCGATCGCATCAACGTCATTGTGCTCGGCTACTACGTCGTTTTCGGCGTCTATGGCGTCTGGCTCAGCGTCAGCCTCAACGGCGATTTTGTGCCGCGCATTGCGCTGTTCGTGGCGCTCGCGGCGGCTTCGCTCGGCCTGCTGCTGATGCTCCCGTATTTTGCGTATGTGTTCTGGTTCCTGGAACCAACGAACCTGGTGCAGCGAATCGGGAACACCGCTTCGCGCGCGGTACGCGAGGCACTTTCGAAACGGCCGCGGCGCACCATCGACGACTTGCAGTCGGCGACCTTGAGCTCGATGGCCGAGCTCGCCGACATCGCCAGCAACTCGATTTCCGGCAAGGACAAGATCATCGCGTCGCGCGCGGTCGATGCGTTCAAGGACCTGACCCGCGATTACCTCAAGGTCAAACGTCAGCTGCCCGCGGAGTGGTTCCGCATCCGCGGCACCATCCGCGGCAACCCCGACTTCGTCGCCATGGATCCCGAGTCGCTGGCGGATCTGGAAGGGCGCCGCAACTGGGTGGAATGGCAGATGTTGCGGCAGTACCTCGGCATCTACAACGACGCGCTGAGCGCGATGCCGGACATCGATTACCTGATCGCCATCGACACGCGCTACATCGGCGCCGCCGCCGCCGAGCATGGTGAGAAGGAGCTGGTCGACCTGGTCTTGAGCTTCATGAACACCTTCCTCCGCGCGACCCTGAATGCGCGCAATGTGCGCACCGCATACAACCTGCTCAATCAATACCGGTTGCTGGTCGATGAGCTGCTGCATCTCGGGCACGGCGCAGCCGCGCTCGCCGGCGTGCGCCACATGAGCTACTACGGGCACGTCGGCTACGATCTCAGCCTGCCGTTCGTCACCGAAACCGTTGCCTACGACCTGTCCACGCTGTGCCAGCGCGCACATGAGCTCAGTGCGCCCGAGCAGGACGAGATGCTCGCGCATTTCCTGGATCTCGATCGGCCGTTGCGCGCCAAGAGCCTCGAGCGCGCGTTGCTCGGCGTACGCAAGGCGCAGGTCAAGCTCGCCGCCTATTACCTGAGCGTCGGCGAGCTGCCCCGCGCCTCCTCGATCGCGCGGGACATGAAGGATGAGCCGGCTGAACGCCTGGCCTCCATTCGCACCGCGCTCGCCGCGGTCGTCTCCAAGGATTTCTGGGAGATCATCGATCGCGGTCGCAACTTCGAGTACATGCCGCCCGCGCAGAATGCCCAGCTCGAGAATTTTTTTGCGATGGTGGAGGCCGAGCGGCGCTGATTCGTTGTCGCGATCGCCGGGCCAGGTGCGGTCGCTGTTCGAGGCGTCCGCGCGCAGCGCAGACCACTACATGCGCTCGGCTTCTGGTCTACGCGACCCCGCCTGTTAAGACTGCCTGTCGCTTTGTATCGCTCCGTAACCCGGCCGTGGTCCTGTTTCCCGCGCTTTGGCGTACAGCTCCGATAACTACCGTCATTCGGAGAGTCGCATGCGTTCGCTCATGGCTTTGCTGGTCGTCACGTCGCTTGCGTGGGTCACGAAGGACGCACACGCGACCGACTACTGCGTCGGCACCACGACGCAGCTCCGCGACGCGCTGAATTCGGCGGAAACCGATGGCGCGGACAGCGTCATCCAGTTGCGCTCGGGCACCTATTCGCTTACCAGCGATGCCCGCTATGAGCCAGCCGGCGAGTTCTTCCTGCCGGCTGGAAAGCTCACGTTGCGTGGCGGCTACAACAGTGATTGCTCCAGTTACAGCAACACTGGCGGAGCTACCACCATCAATGGCAGCAACAACCCTACCCTGGTGTTCACCACGCAGACCGGCAGCGTGAGCATTGCCGGGCTTACGCTCAACGATGCCCATGTGCACATGATTTCGCTGGCGCTGGGCAATTGCCTGAACAATCGTCCTGCCTTCAACGTGCGTCGCCTGCGTGTAGACCAGGGCGGCCTGGCTTTCAGCTCGCAGTGTCACGACGTGCTGGTCGACAACACCCTGGTTACCAATGCCGTTTCGGTTCCGAGCGCCAATGCCCCGGCCGGGTCGGCGATCGATATCAACCTGGCCGACTACGAAGACGATCGAATCGGCAATGTGGAAATCTTCAGCAGCACCGTGATCAATGGTCGCGTCAACATTTTCACGTGTTGCAACTTCTTCGCCACGGCTACGCTCTACAACAATATCTTCGAGCGCTCGGGCAGCGAGCTTTACATCGACCAGACGTTCGTGCTGGCCCGCTTCAATCGCTACGACGGCATCGCCTTCACCAACGGCGGGGTCCTGCAGGCGGGTTCCAGCAACAACCTTTCGGCATCCGCCTCGCTGGACGCTGATTTCCGGCCGACGCCAACCTCGCAGATGTTGAACTCCGGTTCCGGCGACATACCCGGCGGCCTCGGCACCATCGACCAGACCGGCGTTGACCGAGTCATCGGTTCGAACGTGGACCGCGGTGCGCGCGAGTCGCCGATCGATGGCAGTGGGCTCTACACCGTCACCAACACCAATGCCTCGGGCACCGGTTCAATCGCGTGGGCGCTCGGCCTCGCCAATGATGACCCGGGCTTCAATACGGTGCGCTTCAACATCCCCGGTGGCTGCCCGCGCATCATCACGCTCAGCGGCGCGCTGCAGGTGCGCGAGTCGATGGCCTTCGATGGGCGTTCGCAGCCCGGCTCGGTCTCCAATACCGAAGAGATCTCCTGGAACGCCGTGCCGTGCGTCGTGCTGCGCGGTACTGGCGGCATCGGCATCGAAACCGTCGCGAGCATCGGCGATGGCTATATCACCGTCCGCGGGCTCGCCTTCGAGGGCTTCGCGCTGGCAGTGGCCCTCCCCTTCGGCGAAGCACACCAGATCACCGGCAACCAGTTCGGCGGAGAGATCGGCTCGACCAACGTGGTGCTGTCGGGCAACGAACAGGCGATTGCCCTGGTCGGCGGTGGACGCAGCAAGATCGGTGGCTTTACCGAGGCGTCGCGCAACCTGATCTCAGACTCCAGCGACGTCGGCGTGCTGATCACCACTTTCCTGGGACTAGGCGGCTCCGGCAACGAAGTGACCAACAACCTGATCGGGCTGGACAAGAATGGCGGCTCGGGACTGCCAAACGGCACCGGCATCCGCATCAACGGGGGCGACAACCTGATCCGCGAAAATCGCATCGCGGGCAACGCCGTCGACGGCATCCTGATCGCCGGCGCAAATGCGGTTGGAAACCGCATCGAAAACAACTTCATCGGCGGCGGCACCGGCTCGCTGTCGTTCACTGCAGCCAATGGCCGCATGGGGATCATGGTCCAGGGCGATGCGCACGATAACCAGATCGGCCCGAACAACATCATCGGTCGCAATGGCGACGATGGCGTGCGCATCTTCACCAGTGCCTATGGCGGCAACCGCATCACCGCCAATCGCATCCTCCGCAACGATGCACTCGGGATCGATCTGGGCGAAAACGGTGTCACCGACAATGACCTCGACCCGCAGTTCTGCCAGCAACCGGAAGGTTGCCGTTCCAACCACGGCCAGAACTATCCAAGCATCAGTTCAGCCGTGCGGCGCCGAACGGGATTCCTTCCGCAGGGCCGGCCGGTCGAGATCCGGGGAACGCTGCGCTCGGTCGTCGGCGGCCCTTACCAGATCGAGGTGTACGGCGGCGAGTCCTGCGAAGCCAACGGCCACGGCGAGGGCAACCAGTTGCTCGGCACGCTTTCGCTCACCATCGATAACGATCCCTACTGCCCGACACCGGGCGGTCAGTGCATCGCCTGTGCGAGCGGCAATTGCACAGCCGGATTCTCGCTCTTCGTGCCCGAGATCGATCTTGTTCCGGGTGACGTGATCACCGCCACGGCCACCAGCGTGGGCGGCAATACGTCCGAATTTTCAGCGTGCGAGACGGTCGTCCTCGAGCCGCTCCCCAACGCATTGTTCGCCAACGGATTCGAGTGATGCGAGCACGAGCGGCTCGCGCTCGATGGAGAAGCGTTCGGACAAGGTCCGAACCCACGCAATCAAGAGCGACAGGCTGCTGGCTCCGCGTGGGTCCTGACCTTGTCCGGACGCTGTTGGCCGCTGGCTCTGCGTGGGTCCGGACCTTGTCCGGGCGCTTTTGGCCGCCGGCTCTGCGTGGGTCCGGACCTGGTCCGGACGCTCTTGGCTCGTCGATGCAGAAGCGTTCGGACAAGGTCCGAACCCACGCCATCAAGAGCGACTGGCTGCTGGCTCCGCGTGGGTCCGGACCTTGTCCGGACGCTGTTGGCTGCTAGCTCCGCGTGGGTCCGGACCTTGTCCGGACGCTCTTGGCTGCTAGCTCTGCGTGGGTCCGGACCTTGTCCGGACGCTCTTGGCTGCTTGCTCTGCGTGGGTCCGGACCATGTCCGGACGCTCTTGGCTCGTGCTCGAACCCAAGCAACCGAGGGCGTGCCGAAACACGCAGCTTCCGGTGGCGCTCCCCGCACGCGAAATGGCATTCTCCGCCCGTCACGGGACGGCGAAATGGCATATGGGTCCGCTGAGACGCACCCGGATCCTCGCCCCGCTCGCCCGACCGCACAGGATCGCCCATGCATTCGAGACGCGCGGGCTGGTTGATGGTGCTGTTTGCCAGCGCAAGCCTGGCACCGACCGTGGCGCATGCCGACTGCACATACGACGAGGCGACGCAGCTGCAGCGCATCGTGTCGCTCGCGCAACGCGTCAACGGCCAGGTCGGTGCCGGTGGACACAGTGTGCGCTGGCGTGAGGGCCAGACGACGATCGAAGTCGTCTATGGCGGCTGCGATCATCTCGGGCACTCGGTGACCCGCGAAACCCCGGCTGCAGCGCCCATGGGGGAAGCCGAGCTACTGGCATTGGCCGAACGCATGGCGCTTGAGCAATGGGCTCCCGCCGAAGCGGAAATGTTGCGCAACGCGTTGCGCGAACAACGCTTCACGCGTTCGCAGTCGGGCGCGGAGAGCGTGCTGAACCTGTCAGTTCCAGATTACTTCGAGTTCGCCATCACCCAGCGCCATGCGCACGGCAGCGAGCGCGTCAGGATTCATTGGGGGCGCAACTTTTAGGGCCGGTACGCGAGTCAGTAGATCCTCGCGGTTCCGCGTTGGCCAGTGTTTTCGTGGATCTTGGTCAACACAATCTCGGAGCCGCCACTGAACTTTCGTGGCCAGAAAATCAGGGTATTGAGCACGCCGCCGCGTCCAACCAGGGTCTGATCATCGACGAAAAGATCGAATGTCCAGTTTGTACCCCCATCGAACTCCTGACCGGCGGTGAAATCCTGCGTGGCCCAATACGCAATCGATGGGTCGCTGCCAGGGGGCATTGCGCCCGTGACATAACCCGCTCGACCAGTGGCCACGTCCACCCAGATTCGGGCGCCGAAGGTGACCGCAAACTTTTGATAGGGGTCGCCGAGCGGGTGCGGCACGGGCGGGCACTCACCGTGGCATTCGACGTCAAATGTGATGACCGATGCCGGCGGACGCCAAAACTCCCGATAGTTGGTCGCGGCCGGAGAATCCACCCACGTCGACGCCCGGCCGGCGGACCAGTCGGGCTGAATTTCTGACAGCGCGATCTTCACCACGTGGGACACCGACCGATCGAACGCTACATCCGCCTCTGCCTCGGCATTTCGGCGCAAGTGGCCCTGAAGTGAAAAAGTTCCAGTCAACAAGCGGACGTACTCTGCCTCGGATGCGAGCGGGCTGAGCACACGGATCGGTGTCGTTCGACCGCCCGCGCGGAACTCACCCGTCCGGCGCGTA
The DNA here is from genome assembly GCA_031425695.1 of Rhodanobacteraceae bacterium. Taxonomy (GTDB): domain Bacteria; phylum Pseudomonadota; class Gammaproteobacteria; order Xanthomonadales; family SZUA-5; genus JANPJV01. The sequence continues at coordinate 112,093 of JANPJV010000116.1, forward strand.
AAGAACACGTACTCTCCGGTCCCGAAGCTCGACGGCGAAACGGTCGCCGGTCGATACGCACCGCCAAAGGGCTGTCCGTTCTCGGCTTTAAAGAGCGGGCTGCTCAACCGGGCAATGATTCCGGTGTCCAGGCGCTCAGCTTCCGTTGAAAAAACGAGCGGACCCTGGACGATCAGGAAGGTGCTCTTGCCGGCGTCATCATAGGTGTAGGTCGTCGCCAGCCCGAGGAGGGAACCATCTGCATTCTCGCTGAACTCGAAGAAGTAGCCGGATCCAGGCTGAGCGGCGTTCCACCAGCCGCCCTGGTGCGGAACCAGGCGTTCCGCAGGCGGCGCGAGTGGGCGCGCCGGCTGAAGGCTGTACTCCCCGGCCGCTGCTGTAACCATTGCAACCGACAACAAACCAGCCAATACGCACTTGCCCATTTTTGTCTCCTAGCGATTTGGCTAGGACAACACAGCAAAGGTGTTTTTGGAGTTAGCGACACGGCGCTCGTTGCCAAGGAGCGGTGCCTGGGGCACGTCGGCCGTCTGCGCCATGCGTTGACGCGCATCCATTTCAGGACAGCGGCAACGGGTATTTGTAGGCGGTTGCACAGTTGAAAAGTACGACGCGTTCGCCGCTCTCGACCAGCCCCGCCGCCAGGGCCTGGCGCATCCCGGCAAGCGTCGCCGCCCCCTCGGGACACATGAGAAATCCATCGCGACGGCCAGCGTCGCGCCAGGCAGTCACGATCTCATCCTCGCTGACCGCAAGGGCGGATCCCGAAGATTCGCGGACCGCTCGCAGGATCATGAAATCCCCCAGCGCTGCCGGCACGCGGATACCATGGGCCATGGTTGCCGCGCCCTCCCACCGCGCCGCGAATTCATGGCCCTCCTGGAACGCGCGAACGATCGGCGCGCAGCCTGCCGCCTGCACCGCGTACATGCGCGGACGCTTGGCGCCGATCCAGCCCAGTTGCTCGAGCTCGTCAAAGGCCTTCCACATGCCGATCAATCCGGTGCCCCCTCCGGTCGGGTAGAAGATCGCATCGGGCACGGTCCAGCCGAGCTGCTCGACCAGTTCCAGGCCCATGGTCTTCTTGCCCTCGATCCGGTAGGGCTCGCGCAAGGTCGCGCAGGAAACCCAGCGGCCTTCGCGCTCACCAGCAGCGACCAGCTTGCCGCAATCGTCGATCATGCCGTCGACCCGGGTCAGGCTGGCGCCGAGCATTTCGATCTCCCGCAGATTGGCTTCGGGCGTATCCGACGGACAGAAGCAATCGGCCGCGATTCCCGCTCCCACGCAGTACGCCGCCATCGCCGCTCCCGCGTTGCCATTGGTCGGTATCGCCAGCCGCTTTACGCCGAAATGCCTGGCCATGTTCACTGCCAAAGCCAGACCGCGCGCCTTGAACGATCCAGTCGGCAAGCGCCCTTCATCTTTCACCATCAGGGCTCCGAGCCCGAATTCCGCACGGTGCGACGGCAGCTCGATCAGGGGCGTGAAGTCCTCTCCCAAAGACACTGGCTGTACATCCAATGGCAACGGCAGCAACTCGCGATAACGCCAAAGTGACGGCGGCCGCGCGGCGAGCTTTGCAGGACTCAGCACCGCGCTCACCTGGTCGAGGTGATAGCGAACCAGCAAAGGTTTTCCAGCGCTGGAAACCGAGTGCCGCTCGCGCGCATCGAGGCGTTCGCCGGTCAAGGCGCATTCGAGGTGACTGACGTAGTGCTTGGCGCTCATGGGCTGGCTTCCGAGAACTGATGGCTACGAACAGTAAGCCATCAATCCTTCTGGATCGGTCGTTGGCTTACTTGTGGGTGTTTTAGTCCCATCGCTTCGAGTTGCTGTGCATAGCGCGGATCGGCACGCAGGTTGCGCACCAACGGATCGAATGGCAGGTAGACAGCGCTGCTGTCGCCCCCGCGGACGGCACGCTCGATCCAACGGAAAGCCTCATCCAGTTCGCCGCGCCACGCATGGGCCGCACCCACCCAATAGCCGTCGGCAATGGCAAACTGATCGGTGAGTTTCGCCAGGGCGATATCGGAGGCGCCGCGATCGCCCTTTTCGTGCTGGGCGATGACCGTGCCGAGCAGGCGGAACAGCGTCGAGGAATGTTCCAGGCGGCGCAGCGCGGTGTCCGGCTGGCCTTCGAGGATGTCGCAAAGCGCGAGATAGAAATTGGTGTGCGGGTTCTCAGGCAGGTCCCTCAGCTGCAACAGCAGCACAGCTCGCGCGCTGCGGGTATCGCCCTTGCCGAGGTAGTGCCAACCCTGGTTACGCCGGGCACCCGACGCGGGGTCCAGGGCGATGGCCTTCGCTCCTGTAGCGATTGCCTCGTCGAGGCGGCCCAAGGAAGCGAGCAAGCGCGCTTTCCAAACCAGCAGTGCTGGCGACTCGCCGCCGGGCGAGCGCGCCGCCGCCGCCTCGATGTCTGCCCATGCAGCAGATACATCGAATTCATATAAGAAGCGCATTTCGGAGCGCAGCAGGTAGTTGAGAGGATCGCCCGGAATGCCGGCGATACCACGGTCCATGGCCGCTATCGCGCGCACGCGTCCGGCGCGCAATTCGTCTACGGTATCGGCGTAGTAGCCGCTGCCACCGAGAATGCCGCCGAGCATGATCCACGCATCGGCGTACTCTGGATCAAGCTCGAGTGCCTGCTCGAGCACCGCAATCGTCCGGCGCTGGCTGTTTGGGTCGTTGTTGCCGCCAAACAGTGTCGCCGCGCGCAGGAAGGTGAGGTGCGCCTCGGGATTGGCCGTGCCACGCCCACGCGACGGGTCATAACCCCAGCGCTGGGGCTGGCTTCCCAGGGTAGCGAACAGGGCGGAGTGGAGCTCCTGCAAGAGCAGCGCCTGATCGTAAGGGGCACGCTCGAATGTCTGCGACCATGCAGGAATACGACCACTGGCGTCATACAAACGCAGGTCCACGCGCAACCGATCCCCGACCTGGGAGATATCGCCATCGACGATCAGGTTGGCGCCGAGTGCGCGCGACAGTTCGGCAGGCTCGCGCACGTCGAGACGTGCGCTGGAGTCAGCTCGATTGACGATGCGCAAAGCTGGCATTCGCTGCAGCTGGTCACGCAGGTAGTTCGCGAATCCGTCTGCGAGCAGGCCGAACGAGCCGTTCGGGCTCAAGTCACGCAAGGGCAGCACGGCGATGACGTCAACGCGCGGCGCAGCGGCCGCAGGCTGCGGCGCCTGGGCCGTCGAGCGGAAGTTGGTCCATGCCAGCAGCAGCGCAACAGTCAGTATCAGCGTCAAGGACACCGATAGCCACGGCCAGTTGCGTGGCCCGGGGTCGGCAACCGCTGGTGCGATTCCGGGTTCCGAGAGCGCGAGCGGAGAGACCGCGCCGACCAGCCGGTACCCATAGCCGTGCACGGCCTGGATCATTTCCGCCTGGTCATCGCCCAGCGCCTGACGCAGCTTGCCGATCGCCTTCGCCAGCGAGTTTTCCGAGACCACCCTCCCCGGCCAGCCGACTCCGAGCAGTTCATCCTTGCCAATGGTTCGCCCGGCGTTTTCGACCAGGTACCGCAGCAGCTCATAACCGCTGCGGTCGACGACCAGCTTGCGTCCCCCGCGCGAAACCTGCGCCAACGCCGTATCGATTGCGATCTCGCCGACGCGCCACCCGTTGCGCATGCCAATGCCATTAGGCCGATCCGGCCAGCGCTGCTCTGGCAACAACATTCGCAAGCCCCTGTTTTACATGCGATTCAAAAACTATCAGAAGTTTTCAGCGTTTGGCTATTGGCGGCCGGATACGGATTTGCCGAAATCGGGGCCCCTGCCAGAGGACTCACCATGTCCAAGACCACGCTCCGATTGCTGCTAATCCTGCTGCTGCAAATGTTGGGTGGTACCGCCACCGCGGCGCCGCCAGCGACACTCGGCTACCAGGGCAATCTTGCCAATGCCGGCGGCATTCCGGTCACCGGCGATTTCACCATCACCTTTCGCTTGTACGACACTGCAACCAGTGGCGTTGCCCTGTGGACCGAAGTGCAACCGAACATCGACGTCGATGGTGGCAATTTGTTCGTCGAGCTCGGCCGGGTGGCGCCGCTGCCGGCAAACATCTGGGGCCGGCAGCTCTATCTTGGTCTCCAGGTCGCCGGCGACACTGAGATGACACCGCGGCCGGCGCTGACAGCCTCGCCGTATGCCCTGCGCGCAGCCGGCACCATGAAGCGCACCATCGTCGTGTCGGCCGAAGGTACGCCAACCCAAAACGGCGCTGCCTTGTTGGCAGCGGTCGCTGCGATTACGGACGCCAATGCCGATAGTCCGGTGACGGTGGATGTCGACTCGGGAACGTTTGATCTGGGTGCCGCCACGCTCGTGGTGCCGTCGCATACGGCGCTCGCTGGACGTGGACAGGTTACTACCGTCATAACCTCGGCTGCTGCCGCGTCCCCGTTCGCCGCCACCGTCCAGTTGTCCGCAAATTCCGGCGCGCGCGATTTCACGGCGCGCAATACGGGCGTGCCACCGGGCGCTGACGACAGCGCCATCGGATTGGCTGCATACGGGGCCGACCCGCTGACTCCAGTCACCGAGGTGCAGATTGCACGGGTCACCGGGGAAAGCATTGCGGCCATGGGCAGCGCAGGACAGCGCAGCGGAATCACCCTGTGCGCCAGCAATACGCGAGCGACTGAAATAACCGCGACTGCTCAAGGCGGCTTGTTCGCGATGGCCATGCGCGCAACTTGCGGCGGCACCGTCAATCTGGGAGTCGATGGCGCGACGCTGCATGCTGACGCAGCCCGGGACGGGGTTCGCGGCGCTTACCTCGTCGCTGGATCAGGCAATTATTGGCGACGCATGCAGTTACGACTCGGCGTCTCGCCCAGCGTCGTCAACGTTTACGGCTTGCGCTTCTTTGCTCCCGGTTCCTTCGGCACCGAGCTGCAGGGCAAGCTGAGCGATACCTCGATCACGATTCGTGGCGGCAATCTGGCGACACCGACGAGCACCGGGCGGCTCGAAGGCATCACGCTGGAGGACAGCGCGCAGTTGGCGCTGATCGAGGACGTCAGCGTGCATCTCGACCGCGTCAGGGCAGCCGGAGTGATCGGCGTGCGCCTGCTCGAGCGGACCAACAACACGGGAACCACTGCGCGGCTCGTCGACGTCGATGTTCGAGTGACGGCGTTGCAGGACGCCGCGCTTGGTTTCGGAGAAATTGTTGGCGTCCGCGCCGAAGGCTACCCGCCAGAACTGGTCCGCACCCAGGTCAGCGTGAATTGTGTCGCCGGCGGCTTCAACCCGTGCATCGGCATTGCGCAGCCAGAATCGTGGACGAGCCGTCCGGGCACGCTGCTGCTGACGGACAGCAGCGTCAGTGCCGGTCATGCCGCACCGGCCGATAGCTCGACCCGCAGTGCTGCGCTGCAGGTGATGGGGCCGACGCGGATCGAGAGGTCCGGGTTGCGCGTAACAGAATCCGCGCAGGCCGAGCCGGTACGTGTGGTCCGCCATCTTGCGTCCACCGCAGTAACGCAGATCACCGGATCCAGCCTGGTCGCCACCAATGCCGCCAACTCGAATTCTCTGTGTTTGTTCGAAGGGCCGAGCGGCGCCAGTGGCGAATGGTTCGGCAACCACGTCCAGGGTTCTCGCTGCGACGGCGGACAGGTGAACCTGACTTGCGCCGGCACCACCAAGCGCGGAAGCGGTTTCCTCGCCGCCACCTGTCCGTGAGGCGCGCCATGCAATTGCTCACTACGCTGATTCTGATTGCCACTCCTGCGTTGGCACTTCCCAATGGTGCCTCGGGCAACCACTACCGAATGGTCGGATCGGGCCCGGCCAGCGTCGCAGCCCGGCCCCTGTCGACGTCCTATCAATCACATCTCGCTGGCGGTAGCGGCGCCGTGATCGGGATTGCGGCAAGCGCCAGCGCCAGCACCGTCTCCGGACCACTCAGCGCGCGCTTGCCGACCGAACGCATCTTCCGCGACAACTTTGGAGATTGAGCGAGAGATCGGTCTGCCTACCGCGCCTTGCCGCCACCGCCGGTCAGCAGGGGCGTGCGGATCCATTTGCGCATCTGTGCCTGGGAGCTCGCCCGGTCTTCCTGCAGGCGCTGCTGGCTGAAGCAGCGTTGCGTCACCATGCGCGTCCCGGTGCGCTGTTCGTGCTGGCAGGAGAGCTGGCCTTCCTCGACCTGGACGATGGCGGTTTCGAAATCGCTCGCCAGCCTTTGCAGCCGGTCGGACATCACCGCGTCGTCGCCGCCGTCTTCAAGCTCCGCGCGGATCAGCGCGATCTGCTCGATGATCCAACCCTGTTGCTGTGAATTGAGCCGGTTGTATGGGCGCTTCTCCAGACGGCTCTCGATGTCCGCGGTGAACTCGCGCAATTCGGCAACCGATCCATTCCAATTGAGCGCAACGAGGTTGGTGCGCGACGTGGACAGCGGGGTTGCCAACAGCGGCGACGTGGCCAGTGCGAGAACGAGCATTGCCGGGATCAACTGCGTGCGCTTCGACATCGTGGTGGACTCCTTTTGCGGGGGTGGATCCAACCTACGGGACTGCCGGTGCATGCCCGCTTGGGAAATCATTAAGCTCCATTCAGCCGCGAGTACCTGACTCGATCCGCGCGACATTCGGCGGGCATCATGGCGATCGTCCCACTCGACCCCAGGCGCCATGGCGATCACGCTGACCACCTTTGCCCGCACCCGGCTGTTCCCGCGCGAGCCGCGACGGAACACCATCCAGGAGTGCACGCCCGAAGCCTTCGAACGACGATTGAACGAAGAGCCACCGCTCCACGTGCTCGACGGCTATGCGCCGTTCTGCAAACTGCAGGTACTTCGCAACTGGACATCCACCCGTTGCCTCACCGTGCCCATCACCGACGACAATCGTCACCTGCTGCGATCCGGATACGAGGCCCGAACCGTCGATGAGCTCCCGGTCCTGGTGCGCTGGTTCGAAGACGTCGATCCTCCCGTCGCCAACTATCTGATCGTCATTCTTTACAGCCGCGAGCAGTTGGCGAAGGAAGCCTCACCCATCGCGACCGACTGGGGCGTGGTCGGCTGCATGTACACCGCTGATCCTGAGGAGACGCCGATGGCGCCGATCACAATGCTGCGCAATGCCCTCGGCGTCGCTGAAGGCGGCTCCGGCGTTGCGCTCGACCGCGCGGCCTATCGGCGCAGTGTCGAATTCTGGCGCGACAATGCCAATTGGCGTTGAGTCGCGCGTGCAACTGCGCTCACTGGGCGCCGACCCGGGCGCGGGTTCTACCCTGCTGACTCACGCCATGGCGTGTGTCCGCGGCGGACATGCGCGCGCGTAGTTCGGTCATGAATCCCTCGCGGTTGCGCGGAGAAATCAGTTGGGACCTGCTTCCGAAGCTTATTCGAATGCGGCGAAGCGACCACGCCGGCGCCGACAACATGCTGCCGCTGAGCTCTATTCCGGTGATCTCGGCATAGGGAATCTGCTGCTTGAAGGCTCCGCACCGGATATGCAGATGACGTTCGTCCAATGTGTAGCGACACGGGAACATCGCGAATGGCACCGCCAGCAACAGGAACACACCAATCGCGATGGGTATGTAGCTGCGAATCGGCTCATCGGCGCGCAGATAGAGCCCGAGCACAATGGGCAGCGCAACGCCCGCGAATACCAGGAGAAGCAACCAAAGGTCATACCTGGAGTAGAAAGTAGTGTCTTTCATGCTGCCATCCTCCTTGACGTCGGGGGTGCCTGACCGTGCTCGCTGCTGATCGCGACCGCGCGAAATTGCTGGTGGCGACCGACGGAGTAGAACGGAAGTGACCACGAGCAGGCATTTGCGGTTCCGGCGAGTCCGTTCCCTTGGCTTACGCGTACTCGCGCGGCGACGTCGATCACGCGGCCGCGTTATTGGTCATACAGTGCCTTTCGAATGAAGTAAGAGAGCCCCAGTCCGCCGACATGGAAATCTCGGTTTGTGCCGTCGCCATGGCAGTGTGGAAAGCTCCCAGCCTGCAGGGTTGGTCTGCGGCAGAGTGCTCGGACACGGCCAAAAACTCGCCTGCTGGCGCGCGTATCCTCCAAGCGCGAAAAATGCGTAGCCGCTGTCGAAACGGCCTCCCTGCTTCGTCGTCTGAAGTAGGCCAGTTTCGGCGCGTCCCACCACCAGGAGAGATCTCATGCGCGTAATGGTTTTCGTCAAGGCTACGGCCGACAGTGAGGCCGGTGTCATGCCGCCGTCAGAGTTGCTGGAGCAGATGGGCAAGTACAACGAAGAACTGGTCAACGCCGGCATCATGCTCGGCGGCGAAGGGCTCAAGCCGACTGCGCAGGCCAAGCGCGTTCACTTCGATGGCACGCAGCGCATGGTCAGCGATGGCCCCTTCACCGAGACCCGCGAACTCGTCGCCGGCTATTGGCTCTGGGAGGTCAAGGACATGGCCGAGGCCGTGGAGTGGGTGAAGCGCTGCCCGAATCCGATGTTCGGGCCCAGCGATATCGACATCCGACCGGTGTACGAGCTCGCGGACTTCGAATCGATCATGACGCCGGAAGCGGCGGCCGTGCACGGACGCGTGACCGATAAACTGTCGGGTGCCTGACCGTCAGGGCGGAGTGGAGTCGGTTGATTCGGCAAAAGCGGAATAGCGACAAGCGTCCGCACACGGGCCGGGCGATCGAGGCAGCCATGGACGCGAGGAACTGACGGCCCTTGGGTGTGATCCAGGAATCAAAACGGCCTTCCATGGTCACTGGCAGCTATGCGAATTCTTTCGCGCAGGCTCATGGTGTGCCCTCGCCAGCATGGCCGGGGCCCGTTGAACGCGGCCGCCGATAAGGCCGGTACACCGGCTCCCACACCTGCGCCTCGATGCGCGCGCGCAGGGTGCCGTCGTCCATCGCATCGGCGACGCCGTCTAGTTGCGCCTGCCGTGCAGTCGCGAGCGCGACTGCGATGGCCACTTCGCGCAAGCGGTCCACCGCCGGCAACAGCCGCGCATTCGGGTCCCCGAGCGCTGGCGACAGTGAGGCGAGCGCCTTGCCGGCGGCCATAAACATGGTGTCGGTCACCCGCCTGGCATCGACGGCGAGCACACCCAGGCCGACGCCGGGGAAGATGTAGGAGTTGTTGGTCTGGTTGATTGGCACCCGCGTGCCGCTCCAGTTCACGGGCGCGAACGGGCTGCCGGTCCCGATCAGCGCGCGCCCGTCGGTCCAGGCCATGAGGTCCGTCGGCGTCGCTTCACAACGCGAGGTCGGGTTCGACAGCGGGAAGATGATCGGGCGCGCCGTGTGTTGCGCCATCGTCCGCACGGCCGCTTCGGGGAAGGCGCCGGGCTGGCCGGAGACGCCGATGAGTGTTCCCGGCCGAGCGTTGTTCATGACGTCCTGCAGGCCGATCCTGCCGCCCTGCAGCAGCGCCCAATCCGACACCGCATGTGCCGGCAGCGCGAACGCCGCATGGGCGTCGCTCAAGTTCGGCATGCCTTCGACCAGCAGGCCATGGATATCGATGAGATAAAAGCGCAGCCGCGCCTCCTCGGCGGAGAGCCCGGCGTCGACCATCGCCGCGCGCAGCAGCGTGGCGATGCCCATCCCCGCGGCGCCGGCGCCGAGAATGGCGATACGCTGTTCGGTCAAGGGCACGCCGGTCACGCCAATCGCCGCCAGCAAGGTTCCAACCGCCACCGCCGCCGTACCCTGGATATCGTCATTGAAGGTGCATAGTCGGTCGCGATAACGCTGGAGCAGGCGCCCCGCATTGGCGCCCGCGAAGTCTTCCCACTGCAGCAGCACCTTGGGAAAACGTTCAGCGATTGCGCTCACGAACTCTTCGACGAACGCATCGTATTCGGGTCCCTCGATGCGGGCATGGCGCCAGCCGATATAGAGCGGATCATCCAGGCGCGCCTGGTTGTTGGTGCCGACATCCAGCAGGATCGGCAGCGTCGCCGCCGGATGGATGCCCGCGCATGCGGTGTACAGCGACAGCTTGCCGATCGAGATGCCCATTCCACCCGCGCCCTGGTCGCCGAGCCCGAGAATGCGTTCGCCGTCGCTGACCACGATCACGCGCACGCTGTCGAGACTGGGATCGGCGAGGATCTCGCGGATGCGATGCCGGTTCGGATAGCTCAGGAACAGGCCATGCGGTCGGCGCCAGATCTCGCTGAAGCGCTGGCAGCCCTCGCCCACCGTCGGCGTGTACACCAGCGGGAGCATCTCTTCCAGGTGACGGACGAGCAGCGCGTAGAACAGCGTCTCGTTGTTGTCCTGCAAGTCGCGCAGGAACGCATAGCGTTCGAAATCAGTCGCGAAATTCCGCAGCACCTTCAGGCGTCGCGTCACCTGCTCATCCAGGGTGCCGACATTTGGCGGCAGGATCCCATGCAACCGAAACTCATCGCGCTCGCCCTCGGTGAACGCGGTCCCCTTGTTGAGCAATGGGTGGCTGATCAGGTCGACGCCAGTGAGATGGGTTTCGATCGGCAAGCGGTCAGAAGAAGGGGTCACAGCGTGCCTCAGGTGTATGAGTAGGCCGGATGCTAGGCCAAGTCCCCGTCAGGGCGCCCTACTTGTTTCAAGGTTGTTCCTGCTCTGCGCAGAACACCGCCAGGCTCTGCAGAGACACGCGCCAGCTCGCGGCGCCACTGCGGGCATCGCGACGGCACGTTGTTGGACTACCACGCGCATCGACAATTGCGATCCAGGCGCGACCAGGCTCCGCAATCCGCACGAGCGTGCCACCGCTCAGGTCGATGACCACGTCGCCGAATTGGTCACGGTTTGGGCCGACACGCCCAGCGGCAGGGCGACCGCCAGGCAGGCCAGCAGATTTCGCCAACAGATCGCGGCCGCCTCCTGTTGCACAACGGTCATCCGAAACACAATTCTAGTGCCCAGCGATCATTGCCCGATTGAGTCGAGTTGGTAATCTCCGCAGCAGCGTATGCGCTTTCCAGGTGTACGGTATAGCTCGCTTGAGCACGCAACCCCAGGGAGCGCATATGTCCTTACTGATCATCGGTGCCACGGGCCAGCAGGGCGGCGCTGTGTGCAATGCGGCGCTGGCGGCGGGCATCTCGGCCCGCGCGTTGGTGAGGAATCCTGAACTGCCGCAAGCGCGCACACTGGCCAAACGCGGCGTCGATCTGGTTGTCGCTGATCTCGACCGCCCGGAAAGCCTGGCAAGCGCGTTCCGGGGCTGCACCCAGGTGTTTTCCGTGCAGGCACTCGATCTCGGCCGCGCCGAGCGCGAACGCGCACGCGGGATGGCGGTCGCAGAGGCTGCGGCGCGCGCGGGTGTCTCGCATTTTGTCTACTCGGCGGCGCTCTGGACCGATCGGCCGAGTGGAGTCCCGCATCTGGAAAGCAAACGCGACGTACGCCGTCGAATCGTTGAGTTGAAACTGCCCGCGACGGTGCTCGAACCCGGCTCGTTCATGGAAAACCTGCTGCATCCGCAGACGCTGGGCGGCGTGCGCAAGGGTCGCCTGGTGACGCCTTTCGACTGCGACTTGCCGTTGCCGATGCTGGCGGTTGACGACATCGGTCCGGCGGCAATCTGGTGCCTGCAACATCCGCTGCAGAGCATTGGCCGCGCCTTTGCCCTGTACGGCGAAGTTTCGAGCTCGCGCGCGCACGCAGCCGCCATTGCAGCGTGGCTCAACCGCCCGATGGCTTGTGCTCGGCTGCACCCCTGGTTGACACGCATCTTCCTGGGACGCGACCTGGCGCGCATGTTTCGTTTCCTGCACGAGGATCGGATCTCGCCTCTGACGACGCCGCTGCCGCCAATCGCATTCACCGGTTTCAGTGACTGGCTGCAGCAGCATCACTACGCGACCTGAGGCATGGACGCCACCCTGCGCAAATTCGATGCACTCACCAGTCGAAGCACGGATGCACCGGCGTCCCCCGTGCGGACGCGCCTCGAAGCCGGCACCTCGCTCGGTCACTACCGCATCGACGAGATCTGCGGCGAGGGCGGGATGGGCTCGGTTTATCGCGCCTGGGACTGTGCATTGGAGCGCCCGGCAGCGGTGAAGCTGCTGCATTCCGGCCCCGGTAGGTCGGTAAACCCTGCCATGCGCCGCGAGGCACATGCGCTGTCGCGCTTGCAGCACCCGAATATCGCCACGTTTTTCGAGGTCGGCGAAATTCACGAACAGCCCTATCTCGCACTCGAGTTCGTCGCGGGCATGTCCCTGGCGAACCGGCTGCGCGTGGGGCCGCTCGAAAGCGCTGAGCTGCAGCGCCTGGCGACCGGCTTGCTTTGGGCGTTGGCCCACGCCCATGCCGCTGGCGTTCTGCACTGCGACATCAAGCCCGCCAATATCGTGTTGCGAGACGATGGAGAGGCGGTACTGCTCGACTTCGGTATCGCCAAGCTGCTCAGCGTCGACATCGGGGTGGCGGACAGCGAGCTCAATGAGGGCATGGTCAGTGGTTCGCCCGGCTATATGGCGCCCGAGCAATGGCGAGGTGAGGCCCTGAGCGAGCGGAGCGATCTCTATGGGGTAGCCCTGGTGCTGCTCGAAGCGCTCACCGGCCAACCCGGCTGCGACGGTCGCGACGCCAATGAGCGCGCTGCCGCGGCGCTGCGCGGCGAGCCGCGTCAGCGTGCGGAAGCTCTCGACTCGCCGTTGCGCCCTTTGCTCACGCGTGCACTCAGCAATGATCCGTTGGAGCGTCCCGCCAGCGCTGCGGCCATGCAGTTCGAATTGCAGCAACTCTGGCGGCATGCAGACGAGTATCGCGGACCGTGGCGGCTGTTGGCGCTCGAGCCCGAGTGCTCGAATCTCCAGTCGGACCTGCATTGGATCGGCACCGCCATCGTGCAGTCAGTGCGCACCGCGTTGAGCGGACAACCGCAGCTGGAGTTGGCGAGTTCGCAGGCTATTGCGGGCGCTCGCGCGCGCGCCGGCGCAGCCGACAGCCTGCGCCTGGGCCAGACGCTGGGTTGCCGCTGGGTACTCGACGGTCGAATCAGTGGCAACGCCGAATCACTGCAAGTCCGGATTAACTTGAGCGACGCTCGAAACGCCCAGTCGTTGAGCCAATTCGACAGTCGCTGCACCCTGGCAGAGTTGCCGTCGCTGCATGGGCGTCTGCAGGACTGGCTTTCGGCTGAGTTGCTGGCGTCACCGATGACGGCGCCGCGACGCACTTTCGACGGCAGCGAGGCCGAGTTGTGCGCACGTGCGGAACAGGCGTTTCGCAAAGGTGGCAAGGATGCGCTGACCGAGTCCGAGGCCTGCTATCGCGCCGTGCTCGAGGACCACCCGGACTCCCTGCTCGCGCTCTCCGGGCTCGCCGGCGTATTGCCGTTGCGCTATGCCGTCACCACCAATCCGGCCTTGCTGGTCGAAGGCGAAAGCCTGGCGCGCGCCGCCATCCGTTTGGATGCCAATGCGTTTGATGCGCTCACCTGGCTGGTCTATATCCTGCTGCGCCAGGGCCGCCACCGCGCCGGCATTGCCCAGGCTGCGCGCGCCGCCGCCGGCAATCCTGACGCCAGCATGGCACACTACTTCGGCGCCTGTTGTCATGCCGCGTTGTCGCGCTGGAAGCCGGCGCTGGCGCTGTACCAGGCTTCCCTGCGGAGCGACCGCACGCGCTGCTTCTCCTGGATCGGCGCGGCCTGGTGCCACCAGCGCCTTGGCAGCCTGGAGGAAGCCCTTTTCTGCATTCGCACCGCCGAGCGCCTGGAAAGCGAAGATGGACCCCTGCGTACCGCGGGCTGTGGAGCATTCCTCGGCGAGATGTTGCGTCAACGCGGGGAGCTCGACCTGGCTTGGCGGGAGACCCATGCCGCCCTGCAGCGCGTCGAGCACTCTGACTTCTTTTACCGCGACAGCTTTCGCGCTTATGCATTGCTCACGCTCGGCCGGATCGCCCTGGCGCGCGGCGAGCTGCCCGCCGCCCATACCGCATTCAATCAGGCGTGTGCGGCCCTCGAGGCTCGTCCCAGCATGCTCGGCTGTGGCCATTTGATGGTGCAGGCGCTGGCTGGCCGGTCGCAGGCGGCGGCGGATCGGGCCAGCCTCGACCTCGCCCAGGCGCTCTACCGGGAGCGACGCGCGCCGTGGAACTTCGAATGGACTTGGGGCTCCAGCAATGCCGAAACGGAGCTCGCGCTCGCGTTGGCTCGCGGGTAGCGGCCTTGCGCTCTCCTTGGCGTCGAGATTGCTCGACTGCTTTACGCCATGCAGCGACACTAAGAGCAGTGGGGCCAATCTCACTTCTACGAAAGCGGGGCGAAGAGCGTCCTGGTTGCATGCGTAGTCGCCGTTGCCAGCCCTCACGCAACGGCCGGGGGCCGGTTGCCAGGTACGCGTCCATCAGCTCGAGCACCGCCGCACGCGCCGGCGTGTCGCCTTAGCAGGCGCGGGCATAGGCACTCACCCTCGCGGCGTCTTGCCCGGTTTCCAACAGCCTGTCGACCAGGCAATCAACGCCAATAGTGCAACCTGTATCGGCAACCGCAACCACAACATCCACAACGGAACTGCAAACAGCTCGGGACGCTGCAGCATGTAAATATGGCAAGGGGTCACCGCGAGGGTCAGCAGGATGAGGCCGATGCCCGCAGCGCGGCGCGTCGTCGACCACAACAAGCCCACCGCCCCGAGCAACTCGAAGAACCCGCTCACGAGCACGGCCGCTCGCGGCCACGGGATGTAGGGCGGCACGATGCGCATTTCGATTTCCGTAAAGACGAAATGCGCAATCCCGCCGACGAAAAACAAGAGGAACACGAACCCGACGCCGGCGCGCTTCCAACCATCGTCATTGCTCGCGCGCTTGCTCACCGGCAGGACAGCCGGCCGAATGCCATCCGCAAGAACCGCAGGCCTTGCTGCAGCCAGAGCTCCTCACGCGCGCGAAAGAGCCTAGTCGTCAATACATTGCCTCTCGCTGCGCGTGCTGCGCGCTTGCTGGTGCGATGATGGCGGAGCTGTGCCTGGGGAAATCCAGTTGCAATCTCGGCTCCCACGAATCGCCGCCGACCGCGCCAGTTATACCAATGCCGTCAATGGATCTGGCCGACGCAGTGCTCGGAAAGCCTCCGCGCAGGCCCACCAGGGGCGCGTGCCTCAGAGCTCCTGGTGGTTTGCTGCTACTCCAGATGAAGCAGAAGGTGCAGTCAAGCGTAGCCAGTCAGGCGCGGTTGCCGGCTGCAGAGCGCATGGTCATGATTGCTGTGCTGTCAGTTGATCTTGATCAGCTCGACTTCAAAGACCAACGTCGCATTCGGCGGGATCACGCCACCAGCACCGGCGGCGCCATAGCCCAGGTTGGCGGGGATGGTCAGGCGGTACTTGGAACCGACCGACATCAGTTGCAGGCCCTCGGTCCAGCCCTTGATGACGCCGTTGAGCGGGAAGCTGATCGGCTGGCCACGGTCATAGGAGCTGTCGAAGACCTTGCCGTTGGTGAGCGTGCCCTTGTAGTGCACGGTGACGGTATCCGTGGCATTCGGCTTCGGGCCTGTGCCCTCGGTCAGGACTTCGTAGCCGAGGCCACTTGCAGTGGTGATCATTTGGCGGTTCTCCAGGTGACGATGACAGTAGTGGCGAAAAACGCTTCGGTGCAGCCGAGTGACCACTCGCCTGCGCGTCCAGGGAGCGCAGGATAGCCCTGAATGAGATCCCGCCGGATCACTTGGCGCGGTGCGCCTCGACCCAACGCACGTACGCGTCGACCCAGCCTTCGAGGAATTTGCGACTGCCCTCGCCCACGCGCCCATCGTTGTCGAAGAAGCCTTCCTTGGCGTGAATGAAGGCCTCGGGCTGCGCGAGCGTCGGCATGTCGAGGTACGCGAGCACATTGCGCAGATGCTGTTGCGCGAGCGCCGTGCCGTGGCCGCCGACGGATGCGCCGATGACACCAGCCGGCTTGCGCGCCCACACGCTCTGGCCGTACGGACGCGAACCATGGTCAATGGCGTTCTTGAGCACGCCAGGAAACGAGCGGTTGTATTCGGGCGTGACGAACAAGACCCCATCCACGCTGCGAATGAGCTCGCGCAGACGGACGACTTCAGGGGCCGGTGTTGCGTCATCGTCCTGGTTGTAGAGCGGCAGGTCGCCGATCTCGACGACCTGGCCGTCCAGTCGATCGCCGGCCATGCGCATCAATTCCAGTGCGAGACGACGGTTGAGTGATTGTTGGCGAAGGCTGCCGATGACGACGGCGACGACGGGCTTGTTCATGGGTGCGACTCCTTGTGCGAATGCCGCGCTGTGGGTGCTGGTTGTTGGTGTCGGATCGAAGCATAGGCCGCGCGAAAGCTGTGCTCGGGCCGCAATCTCGCCGAATCGGCCGCTGCGGAAGTCATCCATGGCCTGCTGGATCTGCTCGCGGGTGTTCATGACAAAGGGACCGTACCCGGCGATCGGCTCGTCGATGGGCTCGCCGGAAAGCACCAGCACCGTGGCGTCGGTATTGGCCTCGAGCTCGACCTCGCCGGCGGCGCGGTCGAACACCACCAGTTGGTCGTCGCGCGCGGCCTGCAGTTGATTGAGCAGCACGGTGCCGTGCAGGATCACCATGGCCACCGTGTGTCCTTCCGGGAAAGCAAGCCGGGTGCGGTGGTCGCGACGCAGCCGCAGATCCCAGACGTCCATCGGCGTGAACGTTCTGGCCGGGCCAGCGTGCTCGCCGAACGCTCCTGCGATGACGCGGACGAAACCGGCAGCGTCTGCCAGTGGCACGACCGGGATCGTGGCGCTGGCGATGCTCTGGTAACCAGGGGCGGACATCTTGGCCGCCGCCGGAAGGTTGACCCAAAGCTGCACCATCTCCAGCGTGCCGCCGCGGCGAGTGAAGGCATCCGAATGAAACTCCTCGTGCAGGATGCCGCCCGCGGCCGTCATCCATTGCACATCACCTGGCCCGATCTCGCCGCCGGCACCGGTGGAATCGCGGTGCGCGACCTCGCCTGCGTACACGATCGTGACCGTTTCGAAGCCGCGATGGGGGTGCTGGCCCACGCCGCGCGGGGTCGACGCGGGCTCGAACCGCGCCGGCCCAGCGTGGTCGAGCAGCAGGAAGGGGCTGAGCTGGCGCCCGTGGGTGTCGTAGGAAAACATCGAGCGCACGGGAAATCCGTCGCCGACCCAATGCGGGCGGGGCGCGTCGTAGACGCCGTGGATCTTCTTCATGGGTTTGCTCCGTGTACTGCGGGAACGTGCATCCGCGATGGATTGACACTAATCCCGGAACACACAGCCCGGTAGTACGCAAAAAATGGTCTCATAGTCCTGCGTGGTGAACGATTCGGATAGTGATGCAGGATCTCAACGACCTTTACTACTTCGCCAAGGTGGTCGAACACGGTGGCTTTGCCCCTGCCGGCCGCGCGCTGGGACAGCCCAAATCCAAGCTGAGCCGGCGCATCGCGCTGCTCGAAGAACGGCTGGGCGTGCGCCTGGTCCAGCGCTCCACCCGGCGCTTCGCCGTCACCGATGTCGGCCGGACTTTCCTTGGACACTGCCGGGCCATGCTGGTCGAGGCCGAGGCCGCGGCCGAATCCATCGAGCTGACCCGGGCTGAGCCCTGCGGCGTGATTCGCGTGAGTTGCCCGACGACACTGCTGGATTTCCGCGTCGGGGCCATGTTGGCCGACTTCATGCGCGAGTTCCCGCGGGTGCAAGTGCACCTCGACGCCACCAATCGCCGCGTGGACGTCCTGGCCGAAGGTTTCGACGTGGCCATCCGGGTACGTCCGCCGCCGCTGCAGGACTCGGACCTCGTACTGCGGGTCCTGGCCGAGATCACCCAATGCCTGGTCGCTGCGCCGGACCTGCTGGCGCGCTGCCCGGCCCCGCTCGGCCCAGCCGACCTGCACCTGCTTCCGAGTGCCGCTCTGGGGCTCCCGCAGGATGAGCACGTCTGGCGACTGGTCGGCCCGCAAGGGGCAATGGCCGCGGTCCCGCATCAACCGCGGCTGGTGACGCGCGGCATGAGCGCACTCCGCCACGCCGCGATCGCCGGCGTTGGCGTGGTCCAGCTACCGACGATCGTGGTGCGCGACGCGCTGAAGCTTGGGCACTTGGTGCAGGTCGTGCGTGGGTGGGCGCCCCCGCCGGAAATCGTCCATGCGGTGTTCCCATCCCGTCGCGGCTTGTTGCCGTCGGTGCGCAGGTTGATCGATCACCTCGCCGATCGCTTCGCGGTGCTCGACACCGAGCAGCCCGCGGAGTTGCCCAATGACGAGCACCTCGAGCGCCCGCCGGCGGATGACGGGCTCCGAGTTGCGGACACCACCGGGACGCTCCGACCGCTGCCGTCCCGTTGACATCGGACGATTTACCGTAGAGTAGTAACCTGTCCGGGTTCAACCATGGGGTCAGTCGATGAAAATGCGCCGCAACATCCTCCGTTTGCTGGTCACGTCAGTTCTGGCGTCGGCAATGACCCTGGCGCATGCACAGCCGGCCGACGACCCGGCTCTGGAGCCTGCTCCGACGCGCTTCGAAGCCCTCAGCGATGGCACCGTGCTCGACCGAAACACCAACCTGACCTGGGCCGGCCAAGGCAACGGCGGCGATATCTCGTGGGCCGACGCGCAGGGGTACTGCTCAGCCATGGGTGCCGGCTGGTCCCTGCCGAGTAGCGATGACCTGCTGTCGCTGTACCTGCCGGCGAGCGCTACCCAGGAAGTTTGCATGGGCAAGCTCAGCTGCAATATCACGCCGCTGATCGAAATTACCGGCCTAACGTTCTGGAGCAATGAAAGCGACGCGGCAGGCAGCTGGTACGTCTACTTCGCGGACGGCAAGAAGTATCAGGTCGATGCAACCAACACCCAAGGCAAGCGGGTACTGTGCGTTCGCCGACCGTAGTCATCGCTTGACCAGGGGCGGCGGCGTCCCGACCGGGGAAGGCAAGACATGACGTTGGTCCGGGGCTCCAACGAGAGCCCCGTCGATTGCCCGGATGTTGCTCCTACATCGTCGCCAACGTCTTGCCGTTCACCGCCAGCGACGACTTGCCGTCACGCCGCTCCAGCCAGAAGTGGGTGACCCCTTTGGCCGTCGCCAGAACACGCGGATGACTTGCCATCGCGGCGGTGTCTGACACCACCGTCGGCCTGGACCAGGTCTTGCCCTGATCGGTCGATTCGATCTGGGCGATGCGCATGCCGCCATCGCTCGCCGCACCCCAGAGTGCAATCAGGCGCCCATCCGCGCCGACCGCGATATCGGAGTCGCGCGCGGCGGCATCGCCAAGACGCGCCGGCTCGCTCCATTGCGCGCCGCTGTCGGCCGAGCTCGAGTAGTAGAGGCCGGTGCTGGCTTCGTCCTTGCCAGTCCACACCAGCGCGTGCAATTTCTTGCCGTCACCTGCAGCCGCGAGCGCGCCGCCCACATGCGGACAGCCCTCAAATTCCCAGCCAAATGCACCGACCGCGACGCCCGGCTGCTTGGCGCCGACGCGCGCAAACGCCATGTCGCGTGGAGCCGCGGCCCGATAGAGCACGCCGACGTCCTTATCCGCGGTCGTCACCAGGCGGTTCCAGCAGCACTGGCAGGTGGCCGGGGCAATCTGCGTCGCCGCTGCCCATGCGCTGCCGTCGACCGAATGCGTGTAGTGCAGCGCTTGCACCGTGCCTGAATCACGCTTGCCGCCGTGCAACCAGACGGCATGAAAGCCACGTCCATCAGCCGACAGCTCCGGCAGTGCGTGATAGCCAGTCTCATCGCCCGCCGGCTTGCCACCGCTGCGCCAGGTCTTGCCGCCGTCGTCCGACAGCATGCTCAGCAGCGGACCGGTGCGTTCGCCCGGAACGGTGCTCTTCTCGCTCCAGACGGCCATGACGAGTTTGCCGTGGGCGGCAATCTGCGCATTCTCGCCCGGATGTGGCGCCATCAGGGTCTGGTCGTTACTGTTGACCTGAACCGGCTCGCTCCATTGCTGGCCGCCATCCTGCGATTGCCGATACACGAGCTTGACCGGCCCGCCGCGCTTGTCGCCCTGGCCGACCAGCAGGTGCACCGTATCGCCATCGGCAAACACGTCGAAACCGCTAATCTCCGTGAGCCCGGCCGGAGGCGGTGGGGTGCGCTGCGGGGGCGACGCCGCAGGCGCGGCTGCGGGTTGCGCCGGGAGCGCGAAAGGAACCAGCGCAAAACCCAGGACCAGGACCTGCAAAGCACGCATGCGCATCGGAGAACTCCGTGTGAGTGATGGCGCGAGCCTAGAGCCTTCGCCACTCGCATGCAAGTGAGAATCACTCGCATTAGGGAAGCACCGTCCTGCCCCGCGCGCGATCTGATCCTGGAGTACGTGCTGAAGGCCTCGCCAAACCGCAGCCTACCCGCGTGAGCGGATTTCAGCGGACGGATCCATGCTGGGTGCGGGCAACGCTGACAATCACCGGCCGATGGTCCGAGCCGATGTCAGGTCCGATTCGGTATTCGCTGACGGCGAGCCCAGCAGTGACCAGTGCATGGTCGATCGGGATGGCCAACAGCCATCCGAGAGCCCCGCCACCCTGCCAGGTCAGTCGGGGCAGGCTGCCTGCGCCGGCATCGCGCATTCCGGTTGCGGTCCGCAGCTCGCGATAGGCGATCGACCACGGTGAGGCGTTGAGATCACCCGCCAGCACCTGCGCTCCGGGCTCAGCGGCGATGCGCGTCGCGACATCGCGCAAATGTTCCGCACGCGCGGCGTACATCTGCGCACTCATCGGTGGGATCGGATGGGTCAGCCAGATGTGCAAAGGCGACCCATCGAACGCGATTCTCAGGTGCACTGAAGGGAATTCCAGCGGCGGCGAGGAAATCTGCTCGACTGCCCCGCCCGTCCCGCGCCACCAGACACCGATGCCGAAAGAGTCATCGCGCGGCGCGCGGTGCGAATTGGGGTAGCGATCGTCGAGGGTGGTCAGTCTCGCGCCCAACTCCGGAGTCAACTCGAGGATGCCGATGACATCCGGCGATTCGCGTTCGATCAGCGCCAGCAGTGCCGCCGGGTCCGGGTTGTCGAGATAGATGTTGACGACCAGCAACCTCAGCCTCGCCGCCGACGCTGGCGCCTCGCTTGGGGCTGGCCCGTTCGCCGCCACCAGGGCATAGGCGTTGACCATCCAGACGGCGAGCAATGTACCGAGCGTCCACGCGTGCCAGTCCAACTTGCGCGGCACAGCCCGCCCCCGCGGTCGCTCGCAGAGCACGGCTGCAAGAATGCCCACGGTCAGCGTCCACCCGTATTGCCAACGGAAGTGTGCGAACAGATCCAGGATCCAGCCACTGCCGCCCAGGAAGCCCAGCAGCGTCGGCACACATGCGAGCACCGCAAGGCTGCGCAATCGAGTCAGCAGGTACTGGATCACAGGCGCATGCGCAGAAGCCTCGGAGGCCAGGATCATGCCGCGGGGAGCAAAAAAGTGCGCAGACCGATTCGCAACTGGTGTAACGCATCTTGACCAGCGCGATTCTATTGGCATACGCTCCCGTACGGTTACTGGGGGGACACCCGCTCGCGGGTTCCAGGCCGAAAAGATTGCATTCGTCACTGGGGCAGCAGCCATTCGGCTGCTGCGGCGTAGCTATCAAATCTCTGGGAGGAGATTCATGCAAATTCAAAACCGCGGCGCGGTTCGCCGGGTGTTGCCCGCTGTGCTCATGTTGGCCTTGGGTAGCCAGGCCATCGGCAATACGTTGAACCAGAACGTGTCCTGGACCGTCGACCGCGCAGGCACGTCGACCAAGTACGGCATCGTGGCCTATGGCGACTCGATCTACGCCGGCTACAACGGCTCGGTGAGCAATGCCGCGAAGTATTCGGCACCGACCGTCGACGCCGAATACCTGTCGGCACTCTGGAATGCCGACATCGAAAGCGTGCGCAGGGCGAAGTCGGGCGCGATCGCGTCGGACGTGTACAACAACAAGATCGTGGCCGAGCGCTCCTACATGCAG